>JAKJGY010000072.1 GCA_022704145.1 Verrucomicrobiota bacterium | reverse complement strand
GAGGGGGCGGGCGACGCGCGGGCGGGCTAGGCGGGCTGGGGGATGTCGCGGGTGTCGCGGCAGTCGGGGTAGGCGGAGCAGCCCCGGAGATCGCCTTTGCCGGAGTGGCGCCGGCGCATGGGCTTGCCGCACTCGGGACAGGCGGGGGTGGCCATTCTGTTGAGATTGGTCATAATCGTAATCTTACTCGTAATCATAATCTTTACTCAGACGCACACACGATATTACACTGCCACCATGAATGTAGTGTTTGACCATGAGAAGCTGGCCGTCTATCAGGAGTCGATCCGTTTTGCGACTTGGGCGGACGGACTTTTGGAGACGCTTACTTATCCAAGACTCTGGTCTCTGAATGCGTGTCAACATGGGCGATGAACGGTGAGCGTTCGTGCTCTCTCCCGGGCTTGTGGAGTTGCATGCAACAACCAACTATTGTATCCTGAGGACTGGTTCGAGGCAGGCCTTTATGCTCCATAAAGCCGACAGTAAAGAAGAGGTTCTCCATCGTCTCGTGGAGACTCGTCCGCAACTCGTTCGATTGGGCGTCCGCTCGATCGGGCTTTTCGGTTCTTTTGTCCGGAATGAGCAGACGCCTTCCAGCGACGTCGACATCCTCGTCGAGTTCTCCCCCGGAAAGCACACCTTTGATAATTTTATGGACGTGTCGCTGTTGCTGGAGGAGGTCTTCGGACGAAGCGTGGATCTGGTCACGCGCGAATCTTTAAGCCCATACATCGGACCTCACATTCTGCGGGAGGTGGAACGTGTCGGCATCCCCGCATGAGTATCTGCGGCACATGTTGGACGAGATCGATTACGTCACGTCCCAGTTGCCCGGCAGGGATTTTGAATCTTTCACCGCCGACCCAACTCTGAAACGGGCGTTTGTGCGTAGTCTCGAGATCATCGGCGAAGCTGCCAAGAAGATTCCGGACGACATCAAGACATCCCGCCCCGAGATCGAGTGGCGCAAAGTCACGGGAATACGTGACCGCCTGATCCACGGGTACTTCGGTGTTGACTACAGGATTGTTTGGGATGTGGCGACCACCAAGCTGCCCGGACTTCGGGAACAACTGCTTCGGCTGCTTGAGACGAGTGATTTCTTGCCCCTATATATGCGGGAGAAGCGCGGTCAGCGGGGTGTCGATGGGGGTTGTTGGTGAGGACCCGCGATCAGCGACTGGCGACGCGCGGGGTGAGAGGGGGCGGGCGACGCGCGGGCGGGCTAGGCGGGCTGGGGGATGTCGCGGGTGTCGCGGCAGTCGGGGTAGGCGGAGCAGCCCCGGAGATCGCCTTTGCCGGCGTGGCGCCGGCGCATGGGCTTGCCGCACTCGGGACAGGCGGGGGTGGCCGTTCTGTTGAGATTGGTCATAATCGTAATCTTACTCGTAATCATAATCTTTACTCAGACGCACACGATATTACACTGCCACCATGAATGTAGTGTTTGACCATGAGAAGCTGGCCGTCTATCAGGAGTCAATCCGTTTTGTGACTTGGGCGGACGGACTTTTGGAAACAATTCCCAAGAGCCTGGCAGTCTATGACCAGTTGGATCGGGCTTCAACATCAATTCCCTTGAACATCGCGGAGGGGAACGGCAAATACACGGCCCCGGATCGATGCCGGTTATTTGACATTGCACGTGGCTCGGCATTGGAATGCGCGGCGTGTCTGGATGTGCTTGTGGCCAAGAAGAAAGAGGTTCAAGCGGAGCAGGGGAAAGAGATGTTGGCGCGCATTGTATCGATGTTAGTGGGCTTGATACGAAGCACGTCCTCAGATCGCGTTCACGAAGAAGGGGCCGTCTATGAGACGGAGCATCAAGGGTCGGTGGATTAGGATTAAGAGAAAGATTACGATTAGGAAGGGTTCCGAGTCAGAACAGCCTACGTCTGTCGTAGTCCTCGCCCTTCCATCACGCGCGTCGCACGTCGCGAGCCGGAAATCGGGGGGATGGGCCCGCGACGAGCGACCGGCGACATGCGGGGGAATCAGTCGGAACTGCTTCACCGGGCGGACGCCGGTTCCTCGCGGAGAAAGTCGCGGCCTTCGTACGCAGGCGGAATGAAGCCGTGCTCCGAGGCCTGCACCCAGAGGATCTTCTTGGGGCACGTCATGTTGTTCCACAGCTTCGCGAGCCCCGTCGGCGGGCAGCAGTAGTCGCCGAGACCGGCGCGGGTGATGAAGGTGGAGCAGGTCTTGGGAATGCGCTTGGCGAAATTTGCCGCGTCATAGTAGCCGAGAGCCTCCACCCAGGGAATGTACCAGCCGTCGCTCGGTAGCTTCTGGGACGGATCGAGACGGAGCTTGCCGTTCGTGTACATGTCGCAGCACCAGGTGATGCCGCTCTCGGCAGAGGTCACGCCCTCGCCGCAACCCGCCGCCCAGATGGTCTGGAGCCCGCCCTGGCTGCCGCCGGACGCGATCAGATCCTTGCCGTTCCAGCCCTTCACCGTCTTCAGGTACTGCAGGCCGCGCTTGACGCGGAGCACCATGCCGTTGAAGTAGGCGGTCTCGGGATCCTCGTTCTGCTTGGGATCGAACGCGTAGGAGTGATCGTGCGAGCGCGTCTCCCACCGGAGCGCCTTGGTGTCCGCCTCGGTCGCCCCGAACTCGACGAGCTTGAGGCCGTGGGCGTTGATGTTGAGGACGATTTCGTTATCCCGGGCAGAAGCGGGCGCATCATGCGTGCAGCGGTCGCCGCTGTAACCGTGGGTCTCGAGACGCGCCGGGAAGGTTTTGCCCTCGTCGACCGCCTTCGGAACCGAGAGGTAGCCGGTTGCCGGACGAAGCCCCGCGCAGTCGATCCGGACCGCATAGAGCCGCGCCTGCGGATTCTGGCACTTGATCTCGACGAGGTCCGCCTTGACCGGCACCCGGTCGAGACGCGTGTACTGCTTCGCCCAGAAAGCATCGAAATCCTTCGGCTCCGGCTGAGTCGCGAGCGTGTCGATATCGGCGCCGGCACCACCGTCGAAGAAGACGATCTTCTTCTGCTTCTCGAAGTCGTTCATCGCCTTTTTGCCCTCAGGCGTCGTGGCGTCGCCGGTGAACGTCTTCTGAAAACGCCGCCCGTCCTTGGCGACGACATAAGCCTCAAGACGCACGAAGCCCGCCTTGTCCAGCTTGGTCCTGTAGACGAACGGAGCCCCGGTGAACGGCACTTTTCCGTTTTCCATGATGCCGTCGTCCCCGCCGCGCTTCCACTCGAGGAAGTACTCGCCCTCCGGAAGCGTCCCTTCCACGCCCTGCGGCGTGAGCGTGAACACCATCTCCTCGCCGGGCTTGTATGCGAGCGGATTCTTGTCCGTCCTGCCCTGGATCCACGCGTTGTCGAGAACCCCTCCGAACGCCGCCGCGACCGCGAACACGGCGGCGAGGGAAAGTGCGAATACGGGCTGTTTCATCTCTTGGATTCCTTTGCGTGCTTTCACGCCATTATGCTCGTCGCATGTCGCGGGTCGGAAAGCGGGGAAAGACCCGCGACGAGCGACTCGCGTACGGCGACGTGCGAGCAGAGAGATTACGGCAGGACCAGCACGAGGAACTGGGCCTGACTGACGTCCTTGCCGCTGGAGGTGAAAGTCCAGTCGCGGGTCTTGCCCTCGGAGTTGCCGAGGCCCAGGTCGCAGGAGTGGCTGGCGCCGAACTTGTTGAAGCAGAGGATCGCGTGCTTCTCTTTCCAGTTGTGGATCTGCATCGCACTATAGCCCACGCCGCCTCTCGGATCCATGGCGTCGCCGAAATCGTACACGCCCTCTTCCGCGCCGGCGATTTTGGCCGCGTTCTGCGGACCGTAGTTACTGGGGTAGAACTCGATGTTGCAGCCCTCGGCGAACGCGCCGGACGAGACGCCCTTGGCGTTGCTCTTCACCAGGACGCCGGTGACGGGCTGCTGGAACGCCGCGCCGCTGGCGACGCACGGCACGCCGAGCTTCGCGACGTCGGGCGAGAACGGATCCATGGCGACGAACGCGTAGCTCGTCACGCCCGCCCGGTCCCGCAGCGCGAGGAAGTAGGCGACCTTCTTGAACGGCCCCTTGAGCTGCGCGGAGTGGTCCGCGTCGTAGACGAAGCGCGCGCCGCCGTCGGTCAGCTTGCCCGCCAGCGGGTCGAAGGCGTAGAGCAGCTTGTAGGCTTTGGCCTCGTCCGGCAGCAGCTTGGCGAAGACGTCGAACTTCGGCATCTCGCCGAAGCGGAACGGGGAGGCCGGCAGGCCCTCCGCGTTCGCGAGGTTGACGCCGACCGGGTTGTTGGCCCACGCGTAGTGGACAACGGCCGGCTCCGGAACCTGCGCTGAGGAGACGACCACGGTGTCCGGGCCTTCGATGGCGGCGTCGGCGTGGACCGTCAGCCCGTCGGCGCCGGTCAGCGCGAAGCCGACGAGCTTGCCGCCGCCCTTGACCGCGAGCGGCGCGCCGCCGTTGTCGAAGCGGACCACGGCTTTGCCTCCCGCAAATTTGCACGACTCCGCCACCGGCCCGCTCCAGGCGAAGCCCTTCAGGCCGTACGTCTTGCGCAGCGCCACGCGCGCGAGGCGGTCGCCGACGTCCTGCTTGTTCTTCGGATGGATGTCCTTCTCTTCGCCGATATCGATGGTGATGGCCATGCCCGTGTTCGGCACTTCCTTGGCCGTCTTCGCGAACGACTCGCGGATCTGGGGCCAGCCGCCGTCCTCCACGGGGCTCTGCCACGGCGCCATATAATTCGGAAGCTGCACGAAGTAGAACGGGAAGTCGGTGCCCCACTGCGTGCGCCAGTTGACGATCAGACGTTCCATCTGGCCGCGGTATTCTTTGCCGCGCCCGGCGTTGGCCTCGCCCTGGTACCAGATCGCGCCCTTGATCGCGAACGGCACGAGTGGGTTGACCATCGCGTTGAACAGGTTGGCCGGATAGTTCTGGCTCTTGAGTGGCTGACCCTGCAGGCGCGGGCGCGGCGCATTCGTCTTCTTGTCGCCCTTGTTCCAGGCTGCCAGCGCCTTCTTGGCCTCTTCGAACTGCTTCTGGTCCGCCTCCGGCGTGTAGGCCTTGTCACGCTCGTCCCAGCTCTTCTTGAGCGCCTGCATGGCGGGGTCGTCCTTCTGCACGTCCCACGAGGTCCACGCTTCGATGCACGTGCCGCCCCATGAAGAATTGATCAGCCCGACCGGAACCTTCAGGTCCCGGTGGAGTTTGCGGCCGAAGAAATAGCCAGCGGCCGTGAACGCGCCGACAGTGTTGCTGGCGCAGAGTTCCCAGCCGCGCACCTTACATTCCTTCTGCGGCTCGTTCGCCGTTGTCAGATTGACGGAGAGCAGGCGGATCTCGGGATAATTCGCCGCCGCGATCTCGAGCGGCGCGTTGGTCACACCGCTGACCGTCATGCCCATGTTCGACTGGCCTGAGCAGAGCCAGACATCGCCGGAGAGGACGTTCTTCAGCTCGAGGGTGTTCTGGCCCTTGACGGTGATGGTGAACGGGCCGCCCGCCTTGGGCGTCTTGAGCTTCAGCCGCCAGGCGCCGTCGGCGTCTGCCGTGGCCGACGCGGTCGCGCCCCACGAGGCGGTGACGTCGATCTTCTCGCCCGGCTGCGCCCAGCCCCAGAAGGCCGCGGCGGTCTCGCGCTGCACCACCATGTTATCGCTGAACAGCGACGCCAGCCGCACCTCACCCCGCGCACCGCTTACCAGGACTGCAAAGGCCGTCAACGCCAGTATTCGCTTCATTGAGCATCCCCCGCCTTGATTTGTAAACATCGCTGTCAGGTCGAAGATAACCGACCGTCCGGGCGTTTCTCCCTGTCCGACCGGAAAACGGCTTCAGCATACGGCTTCTGAAGTCTGGCGTCAACGCTGGCGGATACCTCCCGGCGCTTGTATCGCGCTTGCTTCGCACGGAAAGGCAGGGCATACTGATCTCGCATTACGGTGTTCTTGTAGGGCGAGCGCTAGGCTCGGTCAGCTTGTCGTATGAACAAGAAAACGGGAAACGCGTGAGGGCTCTTGAGAGTCAGGAGGTGCGCTTGACGGCCGATTGGGTTGACAGAGGCAGGGCGGTGCGCGTGAACGGACGCTTCAGGTTGGTGAGCCATACGGTGATTTTACGATCGCTCGTGTTCGCCGGGCTCTTCACCGGGCTTCTTGGCATCGGTGCTGAGGAGCATGTGAACCTGCTCCGTAACGGCTCGTTCGAGGGCGGCCTTCTCTATTGGCATGGCGTCAGCACCAACCACCACACACTCGTACGCGACGCGAAGGTCGGGGCTTTCGCCTTACGCCATGAAAAGGGCGGCGTGATGAGTGCCCCGTTCGTCTGTCGGCGTGGCATGGCGTACACGGTCAGCCTGTATGTCAAAGGCGAGAAGCCTTGTGAGGTGCATGTCCAGATGCCCGCCAGTGCGCGCGAGGAGGCGCAGAAGGCGAAACGGCTGTGGGCCCGGGAGGGGACGCAAAGCGCGAGGGTGGGTACGGAGTGGCAGCGCGTCTCATTCACCTGGCCCGCCGACATTCCGGCCAGCGGTTTCTGGCCCAACCCGCACTACATGGTACAGATCGAGCCGCGCGGCGGCACGATTCTGGTTGATGGCGTGACGGTCGTCGAGGGGCGCGCGCCGACGGAGGGCTATGTGGCACGCCGTTCGGTGGAGGTCGTTGGCGAGTGCCCGGACCTGCCCGGCTACGAGGGCGCCAAGGCGAACCTTTTCCCGACGGGCGCGGCCGTGCGCGTGACCGGACATTTTTCCAACCCGTCGGGCGCGGTACGGCGTCTGGCCGCCTGTTGGCAACTATTCGACTACGAGGGTGAGCGGCCGGCGGGACCGGCGGTCCGTGCGGAGTTCACGCTCGGCCCGGGCGAGACGGTCAGCCGCACCGAGCGCCTCACGCTGTCTCGCTCAGGCTGCGTGCTCGCGCGCGTCAGCGTGTCCGACGGTCCCTCGGGCGAGGAGATCGACCGCTCCGAATTGCCGCTGACCTCGTTACCTTATCCCAAGTTCGCCAGCCGCCCCGACTGGCGCGAGCGCTTCGGCGGCTCTTTCGCGGGCGGCGTCGGCTGCGTCGACAAGTTTCAGAGGCTCGGGTTCGGCTGGATCCGCTGGCGCCCCCACATGAACGGCGAGGACCACTGGCCCGCGCGTGGCGAGCCCATGCGCTTCTTCGACCGGGAGCTGGACGAGCAGGAGTCGCGCGGCTGCTCCACCCACTGCGTGCTCTACCCGCCGCCGAAGTGGATCATGGAGAAGGGCAACCCCCTGCCCACCGACATGCGCTGGCCAGCCGACGACCCGCGTTGGGATGACCTTGCGGTCGAAACGGTATGGGACGCCTTTGTCAAAGCCGCGGTGACCCACTACAAGGGCCGCTCGCTCGTCTACGAGATCGAGAATGAGCCTGAGCTTGACGGCTGGAACGAGATGAAAGCGCAGTATGCGCGCTTCACGATCCGTACCGCACGCCAGATTCGCGCGACGGATCCGTCAGCCAAGATCATGGTCGACAACGTCTACGGCATCCCCAGCGCCCTGAACGCGGCATTCTTTCAGGCGGGCGGGCTCAAGCATATCGACGTGATGTCCTGGCACGACTACCACGAAGGGTGGCTTGCCGACGCCGCGGCCATCCGCCGCATGCGCCAGAACATGGACGAGGCGGGCGGTCAGCATGTCGAGATCTGGTTCAACGAGGGCTGGGCCTTCTCCAACACGGCCGTGGACGAGCCGATCGCCTGCACGCGGCTCACCAGCGCGCAGAGCTGTAACGCGATCATCGACAGCGTCGCGGAGCTGTCGGCCAACGGCCAGGACAAGACGATCCTCTTCCATGTGGCCTACGAGCAGCACGGCATGAGCTTCTGGGACTACAGCGGGCCCGGCACCATGCTGTGGGACTGGTACAGCTACCCGCTGCCGCTGGTCGCGGCGTGGAACGTCCTCGCCCACCACATCGGCGTCAGCGAGGCCGTCGGCTTCGTGCGCCCGCCCGGCGCGAACCTGTGCGTCTTTCAGGATTTGCGCAACGGCCGCGGCGTGGTCATCGCCTACGCCGACCGCGACGTCACCGCCGATGTGGGGGTCGAGCTGCCGGACGTGGGCGCGCCGTTGACCGCCGAGGACATCATGGGCAACCTCGAGCCTGCGGCCCGCACGCTGACGCTCGCCAAAAGCGGCCGCCCCGTGCTGCTGTACGCGGCTGCGCAAAC
Organism: Verrucomicrobiota bacterium; assembly: GCA_022704145.1. Lineage (GTDB taxonomy): Bacteria > Verrucomicrobiota > Kiritimatiellia > RFP12 > UBA1067 > JAKJGY01. Next base: position 10,121 of record JAKJGY010000072.1, on the reverse strand, counting down.
GCCCGGCCGCGCGCTGCTCGCGGCTCTGGAACCGCTCGACCGCAAGCATGCGGGTTTCGTGTCGAAGGCGCCCGACGGCGCGCTCATCTGGCGCCTCCCGGCCGCATGGGACGGCAAAACGAAGGGCTCTTCGGAGGGCTGTACCGTCCTTGCCGACAGCAAGCCTATCTGGAAGCTGGAACAGATTTGGCCGCCCGAGCCTCGCAAACCGGCGAACTACCGTGCGATGGTGTGGAGCGGGACTGGCTGGACTGTGGGCGAGGGCGGGTTCGGCGGCCAGCCGGCCGCCGGGCTCAAGGACAGCGCCCTCAATCTGGCCACACGTGCCGCCCACGGCAGCCCGCCCCAGCGCCGTTTCTGCGCCCTCGTGTTCGTAGCCCCGAAGACCGGCCGCTACGTCCTCGCGGGCTCCGCGCAGGCGCGCATCTGGGACGGCAAGCAGAAGACCACCCTGCGCGTGCTCCGCAAGAACCAGTCCGACGCCGTCGAAGTCGGCAAGGCTGTCATCCCCCATGCCGAGACAATCGCGCTCGAGCTGCCGCCCTTCGACCTCAACAGCGGCGACGAACTCGTGCTGCTGCCCGAGGTCGACGGCATGTATGCCGGCGGCGACCTGTTGCTCAGAGAATTGACTATCGCGCTCACGCCTTAAGTCCTCCACGGTGGCGCCTGACGGCGCCGCCCCCTCGGGGGTGCCCCTCCCGGAAAGCCCTTCGGGCTCTCCGGGCCCCAGGGGGAAGGCATTATAAAGTGTTGTTAGAACAAACTGATAAGTGTCAAACGGAAATCAGGACTGGACATCTGAAAGGGCGCAGGACTACATGTTTAGCCACTTGCGAACGCAGTCGCACGTTTGTGCGATTGCAGAGGTGTTGGCTGAGGCGCTAATATAGCCGCGAGGGACGCAATTGAAAGGATATCGTTTAAGTCTATGTGTTCTGGCGGCGTTGGCGTGTGTGGCGACAGCCTGGGCGGACGACGGGGAGCCAAAGCCGATTACTGCGCTGTTCACGGTGCAGCGCTGGACGCGGGAGGAGGGCCTGCCGCAGAACAGCGTGAAGACCATTTGCTTTGGCCCTGACGGCTTGTTGTGGGGCGCGGCCGGCACACAGCTCTGGCGGTTCGACGGCGTGCGCTTCGCGGAAGGGCCTGCGATCGACGTGCCGCCCAGTTTCTCGGGCAGCATATTCCGCGTCCTTTTTGACGGGCTCGGCCGGTTGACCGTCATCAGGCGAGGGGCGGTCGGATTGGTCCATGAGGGCGCTTGGCGCAAGTTGCCGGAGTGGGACTACAAGCGGTTGCGGCAACTTTACGACGTCGTCGCCGCCTCCAACCGGCTTGTTTGCCTGACGGACGTCGCTGTCGGCCTTTCGGCTGGAGAGGGGTGGCGGTTGGCCGCCGTGGAACCGACCGTTTCCGGGAATGTCAATTGGCGGAAGGCGAGCTGCGGCCCCGACGGAGCGGTCTGGATTGCCGCGCAAAAGGGGCTTTACCGCCTGGTCGGGGAACGGTGCGTGCGTGTTCCCGTGCCGCTCGCGTCAGACGATTTGGCTTACGAGTCGGTGCACGTGGGCGCGTCCGGCGACGTGTGGGTGTATCGGCATCCTGGCGACTTCTTCAGGCTGAGCAAGGGCTCATGGGCCGCCCTGCCGCCCGTTCCGAAGCTGGCGCAGTCGCGGTTGGGCGTCACGGCGATGGTCGAGAGGCGCCCGGGGGAGCTGTGGGCGGGCGGTCAGCACGGACTGTACCGCTGGGACGGGGCGAGTTGGAACGCGCTCTATACGGGAGAGGGGCTCTATCCGCCCGGGATCAATGACCTGTGCGTCGACGCCCGCGGCCGGGTCTGGGCGGGTTCCGAGGGCGGCGGGCTGCTGTGCTTCAGGGAGCGCGTTGTGGATGTCGTACGGATTGCGCGGGGACCTGCCGTCCAGACCTTCACCGCGCTTCACGACTGCGGCGATGGCACACTCTTGGTGGGGATCGCCGGAAGCGGGCTCTGGCGCGGTTCGCTGGACAAGGGGTTCGAGCCGGTCGCCTCAGAGCCGTTCTCGCCGCAGGCGACCGTCTTCTCAATCTGCGACGACGAGTCGGGCGGGCTTTGGTTGGGTGTTCTGGGGCACCATCTGATGCGGCGCGCTGCGAGCGGGCAGACGCAGGTGATCTATCCGGGCAGGCGGGTGCCCTTCATGGACGCCGGTGTGCGGGCGCTCCTGATGTCTCGCGACGGGAAGCTGTGGGTCGGGACGCAGCGCGGCGTGATGGTCTATGCCGAGCCGGAGGGGCTGGACTGGCCGCGGCACCAGATTCCCAATACGGTGAACGCGCTCGCCGAGGACGCAGACGCGCGGGTTTGGGCCGCGAGTGAAAGCGAGGGCGTGCTGGTGTTCGACGGGAAGGCGCTGACGTGGCGCGGGGTGAACGAAGGGCTGCCCTTGCCCGTTCCGTGCGTGGAGACGGTCTACGTGGACCGTGAAGGGCGGCTGTTGTAACGCGGAATAAAGTTTGAAAAGCAAACTGGAATAAAGTTTAAATCAAAGTGTAGTCGATGCGAATCCAGCTTCCGGGGCCGTAAACGTAAAGGCTCGTCGTGATGCGGTAACGGTAGTAAGGCACGGGGATGTCGGTCTGAGTGACGGAAGCGATGTCGAGGATGTGGGACCCGAAAAACGTGGAATGGCCGGAGTGGCCGACCCTGACTGTAGCGGTGCCCAGGGAGGGTGACCCGCCGACGGTGATAACGGCGCGTATGTGGGCGTAGGCGGGATCGTGCAGCAGGCGGAACACGTGGCCATCGGAAACGGCGAAAGCCTGACCCGCGGCAACGGCGAGCAGTACCCAGCCGGGGCCGGTGGTGAGGACGCCGTAGACGGAGTTCACGGAAGCGGACTCGTCCCACTGTACATATGGGCAGGGACTCTGCATGGCGACGAAGCCCCCGGCGGAGGGCGCGCGCACAAAGGGGGGGCCGACGCCGTGAATGAAGACTTTCGACATGGCGCTCCTTTCTAGGTCACGCGTCGTAGGCAGACGGCACTACCAGGTCTGTCCAATCGGCGTCGACTTCGGCCGCGAAGACCTTGCCGCGCTTGACCTGGATCTTGTGGGGGTCGGAGGTGTCGTCAAGGCGGATGTGGACGACGGCGCCCTCCACTTCGGCGTACCCCTCCGGCATCCCCTCCCCGCCGGGAAGCTCCACGTCTTCCGTCATGAGGGCCTTGACAGTCACGTCGCCGACGGTGAGGTCTCGGAGGGAGGCGACCTTGTCGGATGGGACTGCGGCGGGATCTAGCGTGACCGCGCCGCCGGAAGATCCGTGGGCGGGGGTGACGGAGACCTTGTTGGCGGACTGGCGGGACCAGCCGCTGAAGGTGGAGGGCAAGGCGAAGGTCTGGTCGGCCTCGGGGCCGTCCTCGCCGGTGGAGCGGCGGAAGGAGACTGTGGAGCGGCGTATGTTTCGGAAGGCGGATAGCCATCCGGCGAGGTCAACGGGGCCGAGGGCGGCGGGGGGGCCAAAAGCGACGGTGACGGTGAGCGCCCGGATGTCGATGTCGACGGACTGTGATATGAGGCCGGACCGGGTGTCGCCGGGGCGCGGGATGAGGGCGCCGGCGTCGGGGGGGAGATGGGCTACGACGGTGGCCGAGAGCCCGTCGGACTGCCGGGCGGCGAGGAGCGCGTCGGCCAGGCCGTCGGGGATGGTCTCGCCGGAGGTGCCGTCAAAACCGGCGACCCAGCGGTAGGTCTTTGTGACGGCGTCGGTGGTGATGACCTCGAGGGATAGCTGGGCGGTCTCGACGGAGTCTGCGGACTTGTCCTCTCCGTAGTAGGCGGTGGTGGTGAGGACGGCGGTGCAGAGGAGCCGCTCGACGCGGGAGCGAGCGACGCCTGCCTCCTCGAGTTCGGCGAGCCCGACGCCCGCAACGACGATGAAACGGGGGTAGTGGGAGAGGTCGGTGGTGCCGGACCGGGAGGCGTCGCGGATGGTCAGAGAGGCGCCTTCCGGGAGGAGGCGCAGGTCGGGGTGCCACTGGCGCCAGAAGTCGGCGCTGTTAAGGTCGGCGGGAAAATCGGCCGTCTGGACGTCCAGGCTGCGGCGGTCGGCGGAGGTCTCTGATCCGGAGACGGGGAGCACGGCGCGGAGGGTGCGCTCAGGGTCGTAGTTCTCGTCATCGTCCGGGGACTTCTGGAGGAGGGAAAAGGCGTAGGCTGCGCCGTCGTGGGAGCCGGAGACCTGGGCCTCGAGGAGGCAGCAGAGGGGCGGGTGCCAGGACTGGGACTCGCGCTCCTCAAGGATCAGGCCGGAGAGGGCGTATTCCCCCACCCAGAAGGAGTCCTCCTCGGAGGGGGCGGCTATGCGGAGTGACGGGGGGGTGGCGGTGTAGTCGAAGACGGCCGACAGACGGGGGGTGTAGCGGAGGGTGCGAGCGAGGGCCTGGGCGAGCGTGATGTCGCGGCACTCGTCGAACGGGAGGTAGACGTCGTTGGGGAGGGCGTCGACGGAGTAGTCGGAGATAATGCCGAGGTCGACGGCGCGGGCGAGGATGTGGCTGGCCTGGGCGCGTAGGCTGACGGGGGCGCCTGAGTCGCCCTGGCCGAGGACGACGCGGCTGGACTCGACGGGCTGGAGCGTGGGGGCGCCGCCCTCCTCGGAGCGCATCATGACCCACTGCTGGACGTAGGGGATGCGGGAGAGGCGGCGCCAGGGGCCGTAGGCGGAGAAGGACTCGAGGCCGCAGTTGCCGCGCCAGCGGCGGGCGGCGCGGTCTTCGACGCGGCCGCGGAAGACGGTGACGCCCGCGCGGGAAAGGGCGACGGTGTCGCCTATCTCGACGAGGCCGGCGGGGAGGCCGCCGAACGTGAGCTGGTCGTCGGCGAGGGAGCGGAGGGAGAGGCGGAAGGGCTCCTGGCCGTCGGGGCGGACGGTCAGGGGGTCGGCGCCTTGACGCAGACGGGTGAGGACGAAATGCAGGTCGGGGTTCATTTACTGCTGGGCCTCCGCATCGCCGTAGGGGTCGCGCGTGAGCTTGGACGAGAGGGACTTGACGAGGCGCTCGGCTGAGGCGGCGCGGTCGTTGATTTCCTTCATGTGTTTGGCGGTGGCCTCGCCGAGGAGGGTGAGCTGGCGGGCGGCGGCGGCGGCCTCGGCCTCCTCGCGGTCGCGGGCGTCGGCGAGCTGGCGGAGGGCCTCCTCCCATTTCTTTGAGGGGTTGGCGCCGCGTGAGGCGGCGTGTGCCTCGTAGGCGTTGCGGGCGCGCCAGGCGTCGTCGGCCTCTTTGGCGCTGCGGGCGCGGGAGGCGGCGAGGTCGGAGTCGAGGGCGGCCTTCTGGCCGCCTGCGGCGGAGGCGTCGGCGCGGGCGCGGTCGAGGCGGGCGGCGTCGCGGGCGCGGCGGTCGCGGGCGTCGGAGAGGTCGGTGTCGGCGGAGGCTGAGGCGCGGCCGGCGGCGGCCTGCACGTTGGCGCCTTCGGCGGCGGCGGCCTCGCGGGAGCGGGCGAGGGCGGCGAGGCGGGCGCGGGAGGCGGCGACGGCGGCGAGGTCGGCCTCGTTGTCCTTGCGCGCGCGTATAGAGGCGTCTAGGGCGGCGGAGCCCTGCTGGCGGAATTTTTCGGCGTAGCCGGCGTACTGCTCGGACTCCTCGCGCTGCCAGCCGAAGCCCCAGCGGCCGCGGCGGCCCCAGATGTCGGTCTTTCGGGAGGAGGCGGCGGAGCGCTCGTTAGCGGAGGCGGCGCGGGCGAGGGTCTCGCGGGCCTTCTGCTCCATGTCGCGGATGAGGGTCTCTCGTTCGGCGATGCGGGCTTCGGCGGCGGCGATGTCCTCGCGCTGGCGGGCCTCGGCGGCGGAGGCGTCGTCGACGCCGCGGGAGGATGCGGATTCGGCGCGGGTCTTGGCGTAGCGGGCGCGGACGGCCTTCTCCTTCTCGGCGGCGAGGGGGTCGTCGCGGGAGATGGCGGCGACCTCGTCCTCCTCGCGGCGGGTGAGGGCGGCGTCCTGGAGGCGGCGCTCGGCCTCGACGAGGAGGTCGGTGGTGGCGCGGGCGTCGGCTGTGGCGCGGTCGGCGGCGGCGATGGAGGCGCGGAGGTCGTCGTAGGCGGCCTTGAGGCGCTCGACGCCGGCCTTGGCGTTGTCGCTGTTGATCGAGGCGTCGAGGTCGGCCTTGGCGCGGATGGCGGCGCGGAAGGCCTGGACCAGCTCGACGATTTTTTGAATGACCGCGATGACGCCGAAGGCGGACATGAGCGCGTTGACGCGGCCCATGGCGCCCTGAAACGACGCGACGGCCTTGCCGAGTCGGCCGAAACCGCCGGCGGACTCGCCCGCCTTGGACTTAACCTTGTCCAGGCCGCGGGAGGCCTGGTCGGCGCCGGAGCCGTCGTGCTCGGTGACGAACTTGACCTTAATCTCGGAGTCGGCGCGGCCGGACATTTCAGTAGCCCTCGAAGGAGTAGACGGCGCTCAGGCGGCGGCCGGAGACGCGGAGGCGGAGCTGGCGGAGTGTGGCGGAGGCGATGAGGGTGGAGGAGCCGATGGTGACGGCTCCCTTGGGGGGGCAGGCCTGCTCGAGGGAGGCGGCGGCGGCCACGGCGAGCGCCTCGGTGGCGTAGTGGCGGGAGACGCCGAAGGTGAGGGTGCGGCGGTCGCAGCCGCAGGGCTCGGAGACGATGCCGTCCGCGCCGACGGGCTCGCGGTCGAGGACGCCCTTGGAGACGGAGTATTCCATGGCGTCGGGGCCGATGGGCGTGCCGTCCTGGGGGCGGCCGGGTGACTGCGCGAGGAGGTAGGCGGCGCCCTCCTGGGGGGTGATGGTCATCTGGACGGTCATTTGCGTTCTCCGGGGGTGGCTCCGCCGGCGCGCCTCGCGGCGGCGCGGACGTGGGACAGGCAGGCGCGGCGGGCGGCGTCGGCGAGGGCGTCGGAAGGGGGGAGCACGGAGCGGTCGGGGTCGAGGGTGACGGAGGAGAGGATGAGGTAGGCGAGGCGGAGGGCGCCGCCCTCCTTATAGGCGAGGAAAGCGCGGCCGGAGGGGCCGCGCCCCTTGGAGGAGAGGATAAAGGCGCCGGTGCGCCCGGGGAACCTCTCGCGGGGGTTCTGGCCGGCCAGCTCGGGGCGGAGGGGTATGGCGAGCCTGCCGCCGGGGCGGGACGACTTGACCGTGCCGCCGCGCAGGTGGAGGCCCACGCCCTCCTTACGGACGGTGACCCAGGCGGCGGACTCGTCGGACTCGCCGAGGGCGGACTCGGAGGCGTGCGCCCAGTAGCCGGAGCGCGGCCAGCCGGGCTTCCTCTTGGCCTTCCCGTCGCGGTCGAGGAGCCAGTTGCTGACGACGGGCCGGGCGGTGGCGGCGATGCGGGCGTGTAGCGCGGGCCTGTCCCGCAAAGCGGACTCCAGCCTGTCGACCGCAGCCTCTGCCTCTTCTATCCCGTCAACCTGGACCTTCATGTTGCGCGCCTCCCTCGCGTGTGCTACGCTTGTCCTCTGTGGCCGCCCGGTGGCCTCCGTCGGCGATGACCGGGCGAGTTGTGCGGGGGGGCGGGTTCCCCCCGCACTTCCCCCCCCCTCACTCTCCCTGCCTCTGCAGGAGGTCTCCGCCGCGCTTGTTCTCTGCGGTCCCCGGCTGGCCGCGGCTCACCCACGTCTCGATCTTGCCGTCCTTGGCGACGACATAGGTGTAGGTCATGCGGCCGTCCGCGCCTTGCGTCGCCTTGAGGTAGTACCTCCGGCCCTTGCGCTCCCAGGTTTCCTGCGGCTCGCGCACGGCGTCGAAGGCGCGGCGGATGGAAATCAGCCGATCCCGCGTCTCGCCCGGTTTTTTGTTGCGCTCCCAGTGCGCGACGGTCTCCTCGTCCACCGCGACCTTGTCGCCGTCCGGGTCGACGGTCACGGCGGCCTTGCGCCGGATCAGGGCGAGGGCCTCCTCGGGACGCACGGCAGGGGGCGTGCGCGACACCGAGGTCTGAGCCAGGCCGGGCAGCCCGAGCGCCTCCGGCGATCCCGTGGAGCCCGCGAGCGGTGTCCGCGTCGGGAAGCGCAGCGTGTCGCCGTCGAAGGAGGCGCCGCCGCCCATGGCCTTCTCGACCGCCGCCCGCAGCATGGTCATCGCCGTGATGCCGGGCATGTTCGCCTCCCGCACGTCCGGGTATTCCGGCTCCTCGGGCGTGAGGACGTCGTCCGGCCCGATCAGCCCGAGCCGCTCGGCCTCCTCGCGGTCGATGTCCCTGAGGCCCATGCCGCTGCCGTAGTCGAACGGCGGGAAGGGGTCTCCGAAGCGCGAGATGTTGTACCAGATGGGATCGGTCTTGAGCGCGATCATCCGCCCGTCCTTTAGCCGACCGCCGGCTTCCGTCCAGCGCGCGCGCCAGTCGCGCGGAACCTTGCGCTGGAAGAGGCGGACCAGCTCCTGGGCGGGCCAGTCGTCGAGGGCGAGCATGTCGGCCTGGCGGCGGGCGTAGCCGCGCGCCTTACGGACGTTCTGTGTGATGATCAGGTCGAGGCGGGCCTTGGAGCGGTGGTCGCGCAGGCCGCCCTCGGCGCCGTCCGGGGGGACGTAGCCGGCGGCGTCGAGGGCCTCGCGGACGGCGACGCGGGCGTCGCTCATGGAGACGGCGCCGTCGAGGACGCCCTTGATCTTAGACCCGGCCGCGACCAGCGGCCCGAGGCGGTTCATGCGCGCCGAGAAAAGCGCCACGCGCCGGAGCGGCGCCGGGAGCTTCGCAAGCTCGGCGGCCGTGGCTTCGGTGGGCAGCGGTATCCTGGGCAGGTCGCGCATGGTGTGGCCTCGGGCGGCGGCGCTACCTGGAGGTGACGCGCCAGCGGTAGACCGCGGGCGCGGGATGCGCGGGCTGGGAGACGTAGACCCGCAGGTAGCGGGCCTGGTACGGGGCCGCGTGGGCGTTGGTGACGCCCGCGGCGACGGCCGCGTAGTGCCTCACGGGGTAGTCGTCGAGGCCGCCGCCGGAGGTGAGCGTGGCGGCGGACACGGCCGACCAGGCGCCGGAGAGGGACTGCACGGCGAACTGGACCGTGCCTGTCCCGGCGCCGGAGGCGTGGTACGCCTCGACGCGCTCGACCTCGGAGAGGCGGTTGGTTGCGGAGTCGCCGCCGCGGATGACGGCGACCTCCGAGGCGTTGGTCGCGCCTGCGGACACCGTGAGCGTGCCGTCGTACGACCAGCCGGCCCGGGCGGGAGGCGCGGCGACGAGGGCGGCGAGCAGGGTGAAAAAGGCCGCGAGGGCGGCGATTGAGGGTCGGGTGTGCATGCAGGTGTTCCTTCCTTGTTTGTTGTGTCTGTGACGTCGGGCGGCAGTCCGCCGCCCGAAATTGGGGCTAGGCGCGGCTCGCGGCGAGGCGGCCGGCGGCGTCGTACCAGGGGCGGGAGAAAAGCTGGAGGGCGCGGTAGGCGGCGCGGATCTTGGCCCAGGCTAGGGCGCGCGACTTCCAGCGCCAGACCTGCCACAGCGGGTAGCGGTCGGCGAGGATGGCGCCGCCGTTGATGCGCCAGCGCTCGAGTGTGGCGGCGAACCCGGCGTCGGAGCCGTCGCTGAAATAGAAATCCACGTCGTGGACGCCGGGGAGCGGCTTGCACTCGCGGTAGACGAACGTCATGGCGTCGCGCACGGCGGCGGGCCAGTCGTCAGGGCCGATGCCGTTGTAGACCTGGGCGAACTGCTCGTCGGACAGCTCGCGGAACCGGGGGTGGACGGCGAGGCCGAGGCGGAGGATCTCGGCGCGGACGGCGGCGGCCTCGGCGAAATGCGCTGTGTTTTGTGCCTGCATCGGCGGTTCCTTTCCGGATCAGGGTGCGGCCGCGCGGACGGCGGCCTGGACGGCGGCGGAGGTGACGGCGGCGGCGGCGGACGCGCCGCCGTCGGAACGGTAACCGGTGATCTGCCAGACCTCGTTGGAGGCGGACGAGGAGACGGTGACCTGGCCCGCCTCGGCGGGGTACAGGAGCGCGAGGCGGCGGACGCTCACCTCGCCGCGAGAGACGGAGACGTACGCGCAGCCGAGGGGCATGGAGCAGCCGGCGAGGAGAGCGAGCGAGAGGGCGGCGAGGCGGAGGCGCTTCTTCATTGAGTGACCCTTTCTGTGGCGTTGGTTGAGATTGAGCGGACGGCGGCGGCCACGG
>JAKJGY010000071.1 GCA_022704145.1 Verrucomicrobiota bacterium | reverse complement strand
CGCTGCCGCCGCTGGCGGGCGAGCCGGTGCTGGCCGAGCCGTTGGCGAAGATGCCCGGCAAGCCGTGGGCCACGGCGGGCAAGGGCCAGTGGTCCGCGCGCGACGGCGGCGTCTGGTGCGCGCACCAGGGGCCGGAGAACGCGGGTGCGGCGCTGACCGTCCCCGTGGCTTTCAATGACGGCGCCATCGACTATGAACTTAACCTGAACGGCGCGGACCGGCACTCGCTGCGCGTCGAGTGGGCAGACGGCGAGCGACGCGGCAGCTTCCGCATCGTGGTGTCGCGTAGCCAGGTCGAGATCGCCAAGAATCCCTCGAAGGGCGAGGGCGCCGACGCCGTCGAGCCGCTCGCGCGCAAGGCGCTCAAGCTGGAGAAGGGACGCTGGTATCCGGTGCGCGTCACGCTCAACGGCGGCAAGGTGACCGTTCAAGTGAATGACGCGGTGGTCACGGCTGCGCACGCGGTGCTGGCCGAGCCGAAGATACAGCTCAACTTCCTTGTCTTCGGCAGCTCGGCGGGCCTCCGCAATGTGAGCGTCCGCCACGCCGACGTCCCTCCGTGCGGCGGTCTCGGCGAAACCGCCCTAACGGGCCAACGTGCCGACCCCGGCCAGGGGTGTCCCCGGAGCTAGGTTTGGCGGCGCCCGCTCCGGGAGCAGTCCGCCTGCGCGGTGCTGCGTGGCCGGCTGCGCTCCCCACCCCCTTGCCCCTGGAGACCTTCGAGGCGATGGGCAACAGCCCGCCGCATATCGCGCCGCCCGCGTTGGCGAGCCTGTTATCCGAGGACGCTCCCGAGGCGGCCGAGATGCGGTTGCGCAGTCAGGGCCAGGCTCACGTTTAACGATACTCCCGGGGTGATGGACGAAAAGGGGGGTGCGGGCTTGTCTCGCGCGCCGTGCCGCGCTACACTGTGCGCCATCACAGCAGGAGGTTCTTCGAGATGTCCGTACGAGTTCGTTTCGCGCCCAGCCCCACCGGCAATGTCCACATCGGCAATATCCGCGCCGCCCTGTTCAACTGGCTGTTCGCCCGCCATGCGGGCGGGAAGTTCCTGTTGCGCGTGGAGGACACGGATCGCGAGCGCTCGACGGACGAGGCGATCCGGACGCTGCTGGCGTGCATGGAGTGGCTCGGGCTGGACTATGACGAGGAGCCGGTCTATCAGAGCCGTCAGACGGCGCGGCACGTGGCGGTGGCGGAGGAGCTGATCCGCAAGGGCGCGGCCTACCGGGACGCCAAGGGCGGCGGCGGCGAGTGCGTGATTTTCCGCATGCCCAAGGAGGGCCGTATCGAGTACACCGACCTCGTTAAGGGGACGATCAGGAAGAAGGCCGAGGACACGCAGGACTTCGTGATCGTGCGCTCGGACGGCACGCCGGTGTTTCACCTCGCGAACGTGGTGGACGATGTGGACATGGCGATCACGCACGTGATCCGGGGCGACGACCATGTGGAGAACACCTTCAAGCATATCGAGCTGTTCAAGGCGATCGGCGCGCCGTTGCCGCAGTACGCGCATCTGCCGATGATCGTGAACAACCAGGGCAAGCCCTACTCCAAGCGTGACGGCGCGGCCTTCGTGGGCGAGTTCAAGGAGCAGGGCTACCTGCCCGAGGCGCTCTTCAACTTCCTGCTGCTGCTCGGCTGGGCGCCGGGCGACGACCGCGAGGTGCTGACGCGCGAGGAGATGGTGCAGCTCTTCACGCTCGACCGCTGCAAGTCCAGCGCGGCGCGTTTCGACATCAAGAAGCTCGTGTGGATGAACGGCGAGTACATCCGTCGCCAGCCGCGTGAGGTGTTCGCCGCCGAATTCGTGTCGCGCGTGCGGGCGGCCGGGCTGTCGACCGAGGGTGCCGACCTGGCGGGGATCATGGACCAGATGCAGATCCGCACCAAGTTCTACTCCGAGATCCCGGCGTCGTGCGCGTATTTCTTTACGGACGACTTCCCGTTCGATGCGAAGGGCGTCGAGAAGCGGCTGAAGGCCGAGGGCGTGCCCGAGCTGCTTGACGAGGTGGCCGAGAAGTATGCGGCGCTGCCGGCGTTCGACCTGCAGTCGACCCACGACGTGCTGGCGGCGCTGGGCGAGGCGCGCGGCACGGGCCTGGGCTCCATGGTGCACCCCGTGCGCGTGGCGGTGTCGGGGCTGACCGAGGGCCCGGGCCTCTTCGAGCTGCTGGTGCTGCTCGGCCGCGACAAGGTGTGCGCGCGGTTGCGCCAGGTCGCGCGGCGTCTGCGTGACGGCGCTCTGTAGTCGGAGTCCTACAACCGAAACAACGTGTTGCTGGTGCGTGCTGACGCGCCTTGACAGCGGGCACCTGCTTCTGAACAATAGGCGTATGAAAGCGTGGTGCTGGGCGGTGGGGGTGGCGCTGGCCGCATATGCGGGAGCGGCGGAGGAGAGCTGGGTGTCGTTTCCCGGGCTGGGCGACGGGGCGTCGTATGTGCCTGTGGCCGGCGTCGAGGGCGTGAGCGGGGCGTTGCCGAAGGGCTGGCGCGACAACTCGAGCTGGTCGGGCGCGAAGGTGAAGTACGCGTTCGGCCAAGACGGCGCGACCGGCTATCTGCGCGTCGAGGTCTCGGGCGAGGGCATGTGCCAGTTCTACAACGGCGCGATTCCGGCGCTCGACGCGCCGGGCTGCTTTAGGCTGGTGCTCAAAGGGCGCAGCGCGAGGGAGTCGGAGGTGATCGTGGGCGTGCGGGAGATGGAGGGCGAGCACGCGTACGCGGTGTCGGCGAAGGTCGGGTTATCGAAAGAGTGGAGGGAGCACGTGATACCCGTGAGTGGCGGGCCGGCCGGCAAGGGCTCGGCCTTCCTTGTGGAGCTGTTCAGCCCGGGGGCGGCGGAGCTGGCGTCGCTGCGGCTGGAGCGGGTGGCGGCGGACCGTTATGTGCCGCTGACGGCGCGTCCGGTGGCGCGTGGCGATGAGTGGTGGCAGGCGCGCCACCGCGCCTTGGTCGAGGCGGCGGTGAAGGGGCAGCCCGAGTTTCTGCTGATGGGCGACTCCATCACGCAGCGGTGGGAGGCGGACGGTCGGGAGGCCTGGGAGAAGAGCCTCGCTCCTTTGCGGGCCGGCAACTTCGGCATCGACGGCGACGGGACCGAGCATCTGCTGTGGCGTATCCGGAACTCCGGGCTGGGGACGCGCTTCAGGCCCAGCCTGGTCGGCCTGCTGATCGGCGTCAACAACATCGGCATGGGGCAGATGCCGAACGACGTGATCCTCGGGCTGGCGGCCTGCGTCAGGGCGGTGCGCGAGCAGTCGCCGCAATCGAAAGTGCTGGTTCTGGGCGTGTTTCCGGCGGCGCAGAGCGGGGAGGACGGGGTGCGCACGACCATCCGGGCGGTGAACCGGGGGTATGCCGCTCTGGCTGACAACCGGGACGTGTTCTTCGCTGACCTGGGCGCGGCGTTTCTGGAGAAGGACGGGTCGATCTCGGAGGCGGTGATGGACGATTTCCTTCACCTGACGCCGAAGGGGTACGGCCTATATGCGAGGGAGCTTGTGCCGGTGATTCAGCGTGTGCGGGGGGGCGAGGCGAAAGGAGGCGGGCGATGAGGGTGGTGGCGTTCAACGGGAGTCCGAGGCGGGACGGTAACACGGCGATGCTGCTGCGCAAGGTGCTTTCGCCGATCGCGAGGGCGGGCATCGACACCGAGCTGGTGCAGGTGGGCGGGGTCGCGGTACGCGGCTGCGCGGCCTGTTACCGCTGCATGGAGACGAAGGACCGGCGGTGCGCGCTGACGGCCGACCCCATGAACGAGTGGATCGCCAAGATGGTGGAGGCGGATGCCGTCATCATGGGCTCGCCCTCCTACTTTTCCGGCATGACCTCCGAACTGAAGGCGCTGGTCGACCGGGCGGGGCTGGTGGCCTTCGCCAACGGCAGGATGTTCTCGCGCAAGATCGGGGCGGCGGTGGCGGTGCACCGGCGCGGGGGTGCGGTGTGCGTGGTGGATCAGATCAACCACATGTTCCTGATGTCACGGATGATCGTGCCGGGCTCGACCTACTGGAATTTCGGTGTGGGGCTCAACCCCGGCGACGTCGCGGCGGACGAGGAGGCGACGCAGAACATGCATGACCTGGGCGAGACGATCGCCTGGCTGCTCAAGGGGGGCGGGCGCGCGTGACGGGCGGCAGGGGTTACACAGGCTGACAGGTAGACGATCCGAAAAATAGAACCGAATGGTGGACATGACGGCAGGATGGCTTTGTGTTTGAATATCCCCGTTCAAATGGGTGAAAGGCTCAGGGGCAGACGACACTAACGGGGAGAGCCATGCACATTATCGTATGCGTCAAACAGGTTCCGGACACGACGAACGTCCGTATCAATCCGGAGACCAACACGCTGATGCGCGAGGGGGTGGAGAGCATTATGAACCCCTTCGACGAATATGCGTTGGAAGAGGCTTTGCGTCTGAAGGACGCGCACGGGGCGCGTGTGACGGTGATCACGATGGGGCCGCCGCAGGCCGATGTGGTGCTGCGTGAGGCGATGGCGCGGGGCGCGGACGATGGCGTGCTGCTGACCGACCGGGCCTTTGCGGGAGCCGACACGTTGGCCACGTCCTACGCGATCGCCCAGGCGATCCGCAAGCTCACGTCGCGGGCCGACCTCATCCTGTTCGGCAAGCAGGCGATCGACGGCGACACCGCGCAGGTCGGCCCTGGCGTGTCCGAGTTTCTCAACTGCGCGCTGGTCACCTATGTGAAGTCGATCTGTGTCGAGGGGGACCGGTTTACGGTCGAGACGCAGATGGACGAGGGCGTGGATGTGATCGAGGGCCGGCTGCCGGCGGTCATGACGGTGGTGAAGGAGGCGGCCGTGCCGCGTTTCGCCAGCCTGAGCGGCTGGATGGCGGCGAAGAAGGCGGCGATCCCGCGCTGGGGCGCGCAGGACGTGGGGGCCGCGCCCGAGGCCTGCGGGCTGAACGGCTCGCCCACCAAGGTGGTCAAGATTTTCGCTCCGCCGGTCAAGACCGGAGGGACGCGCATGGATGGCCGTGAGGAGCCTTCCGCGGCGGTCGAGCAGATCCTGAAGCTGCTTCATGAGAAGGGGGTCGCGTAGTTATGGCGGACGCACCGATTGTCATCGATCCGGCGGCATGTAAGGGGTGCAAGAAGTGCATCACCGCGTGCCCGTTCGACGCGCTCTACATGCAGGGCAAGCTGGCGGTGCTCAAGCCTGAGGAGTGCCGGGCCTGCAACGCCTGCGTCAAGGCGTGCCCCTTCAAGGCGATTACGGCGAACGTCCAGGACGCGCCGCAGTCGGGCGGGCTCAAGGATTTCAAGGGCGTGTGGGTGTTCGCGGAGCAGCACCGGGGCCAGGTGCAGGAGGTGGCCTATGAGCTGCTTTCGACCGGACGGCGTCTGGCGAACGACCGCGGCTGCGAGCTGGCGGCGGTCGTGCTGGGCCATCAGGTGGCGGATTCCGCCGCGCACCTGATCGCGGCGGGCGCCGACAAGGTCTACGTGGTTGACCAGCCGGAGCTGGCCGAGTATGAGGCGGACGTCTACACGGACGCGCTGAACCAGTTGATCGCGCGCCACAAGCCCGAGGTGATCCTGGCGGGGGCCACGGCGATCGGCCGCGCCTTTTTCGCCAAGGTGGCGGTGCGCGCGCGCACGGGGCTGACGGCCGACTGCACGGCGCTGGCGATCGACAAGCAGACCTACCTGCTGCACCAGACGCGGCCGGCCTTCGGCGGGAACATCATGGCCACGATCATGACGCCGAACCACCGCCCGCAGATGGCGACGGTGCGGCCCAAGGTCTTCAAGATGTCGCCGCCCGACTCGAAGCGGCAGGGGCAGACGCTGCTGGAGGCGCTCAAGCTGGTGGCGCCGAGCACGCGGATCGTGCGTTCGGAGCGTAACGCGGCGAGCGTCAATATCGCCGAGGCCGAGGTGATCGTCGCGGGCGGGCGGGGCCTGAAGAAGGCTGAGAACCTGGAGCAGCTCAAGCGGCTGGCGGGGCTGCTGGGCGGGGTGGTCGGCGTGTCGCGCGCCTGCGTGGACGCCGGCTGGATCACGGCCTCGCACCAGGTGGGACAGACCGGGAAGACCGTCTGCCCCAAGATCTATCTGGCGTTCGGTATCTCGGGGGCGATCCAGCACCTTGAGGGCATGCGGGCCGCGGACACCATCATCGCGGTCAACTCCGATCCGAACGCGCCGATTTTCGGCGTCGCTGACCTGGGGATCGTCGGCGACCTCTTCGAGATTGTCCCGTTGCTGATCGACACGTTGGAGGGGCGCCAGCGCTAGGCGGGCGCGACGCGGTATCTGGGGGGAGACGGTTTTATGGCGAACACAGCGAAACAAGTGATCCAGACCGACATCCTGTGCGTGGGCGCGGGCGTGGCCTCGTTGGCGACGGCGCTGGCGCTCCTGCGCGGGCTTAAGGCGCAGGGCCGGCCGCTGCCGCGCGTGACGGTGGTGGAGAAGGGGCGCAGCGTGGGCAGCCATGTGCTCTCGGGCGCGGTGATCGACCCGAGCGGGTTTGACGGGCTGCTGACGGAGGAGGAGATCGCGAAGATGCCGATCGAGGCGCGCGTCTCCAGCGAAGCCTTCCACATGCTGTTCGACGCGACGCGCGCGATGCGCATCCCCTGGGTGCCGCCGATGATGCAGGCGCACGGCTACCCGGTCGGGTCGCTGACGAAGCTCACGCAGTATCTGGCGCAGCTCTGCGAGCGCGAGGGCGCCGAGGTGTACACCGGGTTTGCGGCGGTGGAGCTGGTCGAGGACGCGAAGGGGCGTGTCATCGGTGTGCGTACCGGCGACAAGGGGGTCGACCGCGAGGGCAGGGCCAAGTCGAATTTCACGCCGGGCGAGGAGATTCACGCCAAGGCGGTCGTGCTCGGCGAGGGCGCCTGCGGCATCCTTACGGACCGGCTGATCGCGGCCAAGAAGCTGCAGGGGCGCCGCGAGCAGTCCTATGCGATCGGTATCAAAGAGGTGGTCGAGGTGCCGGCGGACGAGGCGCGCGTCGGCGAGATCGCCCACACGTTCGGCTACCCGTCAGACTGGTCGACCTACGGCGGCGGCTTCGTCTATCACGTGTCGCCGACGCAGGTCATGATCTGCTTCGCGTATGCGCTCGACTACGCGCATCCGGAGAAGGACCCGCACACGCTGTTCCGCCAGTTCAAGGCGCACCCTGTGATGGCCGCGCACATCCAGGGGGGCAAGTCGGTGGCATACGGGGCAAAGGTGATCCCTGAGGGCGGCTACTACTCGGTGCCGCAGGTGGTCGCGGACGGCGCGCTGATCGTCGGTGACGGCGCGGGCCTGGTCGACACGCTGCGCATCAAGGGGGTGCACATCGCGATGCAGTCGGGGCGCGCGGCGGCCGCGACGTTGGCGGAGTGCCTGGCCAAGAACGATTTCTCGCTGGCGGCGCTGCGGGCGTATGGCGACCGGCTGCGCCAGACCGAGGGGTGGAAGCAGCTCAAGCGCGTCAAGAACGTGCGGGCGCCCTTCTCGACCAACCTGGTTCTGGGCGTGATGAGCGCGGGCTGCGCCTGGGCGACGCACGGCGCGTTGCCGTTCTGGCCGGTGCCGCTCGAGTCCGACCATGAGGCGCTGCTGCCGCTCAAGGGCGGGCGCCTGCCGCCTGCCCCGCGCGTCGAGGCCGGGCCGACCTCGCCCGACCGCCTGACCGACGTCTTCATGTCCGGCACGATCCATGACGAGGATCAGCCGTGCCACCTCAAGATCAAAGACCGCAAGGCCTGCGACGCGTGCATCGTGAGATACGGCGCGCCGTGCCAGCGTTTCTGCCCGGCTGAAGTGTACCGGCTGGAGGAGGGCCACATCCACGTGGACTTTTCTAACTGCCTGCACTGCAAGACGTGCCAGATCAAAGACCCGTATCAGAATATCGAGTGGACGTTCCCGCAGGGCGGGGACGGCCCGCGCTACACGCGCATGTGATCCACAGCTTCAAACTCGCACTTCAACACGCACAAGGAAAAAACCATGGACATGTCAGTCAACCGCAGAGTGTTCCTGAAGAGCACGGTCGCCAGCGCCGCGTTCCTGCCGACCTTCAACATCCTGAGCCAGGAGTCGAAGACCATCGGGCCGGATGACGACCAGGTGAACGTCGCCGTGATCGGCTACGGCGCCGAGGGCCAGATCCTGACGGACGCCGCGATGAAGATCCCGGGCGTGCGCTTTACGGCGGTCTGCGATATCTGGGCCTTCCACCGCCAGAAGGCCAAGGGCGTGCTCAAGTCAATGGGGCATGAGGTCAACGTCTACGAGGATTACCGCGAGATGTTGGAGAAAGAGGACAAGAACATCGACTGCGTGATCATCGCGACGCCGGACTGGATGCATGCCGAGCACACCTGCGCCTGCCTCAAGGCGGGCAAGCATGTGTATTGCGAGAAGGAGATGTCCAACCGGCTGGAGAAGGCGCGCCAGATGGTGCTGACCCAGCGCGAGACCGGCAAGATCCTGCAGATCGGCCACCAGCGCCGCTCCAACCCCCGGTACATGCACGCGATCAACCGCGTGATCCGCGAGAACAAGATGCTCGGACGGGTGACCCACGCGTACGGCCAGTGGAACCGTTCGGTCGCGCCGTTTATCACGGTGCGCGAGCGCCTGAATATTCCGACCGAGACGCTTCAGAAATATGGTTATGAGAACATGGAGCAGTTCCTGAACTGGCGCTGGTTCGACAAGTACGGCGGCGGCCCGATGGTCGACCTCGGCTCGCACCAGATCGACCTGTTCTTCTGGGTGTGGGAGTGCGTGCCGATTTCGGTGACGGCGATCGGCGGCAACGACTATTACAACCGCCAGATGAACGACAACGTGATGGCCCTCTATGAGTTCAAGACGAAGGAGGGGCTGATCAACCGCGCCTATTACCAGGTGCTCACCACCTCCAGCCGGGGCGGCTTCTACGAGCAGTTCATGGGCGAGAACGGCTCGCTGACGATCTCCGAGATCGCGGCGCGCGGCAACGCGGCGCAGCGCGAGGTGCGCGACGGCGTGCCGAAGTGGGAGCCGTTCGCCAAGATGGGCCTGGTGATGCCGGTGAAGAAGCCGGTGACGGCGAGCGTGACGAGCAATGCGGCGGTCGACGTGCGCGTGACGGCGGAGGCCGACGGCTGGCCGTTGCCGGTGGATCTGCTCAAGCCGGCCCATATGCCGCACCTTGAGAACTTCTTCCTGGCGGTGCGCCGCAACAAGCCTGAGCTGCTGACCTGCCCTGCCGACCTGGCTTACGAGTCTGCGGTGGCGGTGCTGGCCGCCAACCGTTCGGTCGCCGAGCGCAAGACGATCACCTTCAAGCCGGAAGATTTCCACGCGTAAGGCGCCCGGTCTCAGCGGGCTGAGGGCTAGGACGACGGATAGGACGGATAGGACCTGTTATGAAAAGACTGTTCACAACGATGCTGGCGCTGGCCGCGCTCGCGGTCTCCGCGAAGGTCGAGTCGCACTGGGACGGCGGACGGAACACGCCGGTTCACCGTTTGGTGCTGAACGACGAGTTCGGCGACCCGATCATTCCGGACGCGCCGAATGCGCTGCCGGTCAGCACGCGTAAGACCTGCGGGCAATGCCATGACTATGCGGCGATCGCCTCGGGCTGGCATTTCAATATGTCCGCGACGAATGTGGCCGCTGGCCGGCCGGCGCAGCCGTGGTTCCTGATCGACCCGCTCACCGGATCGCAGATCCCCATGAGCCTGCGCGACTGGGCGGGGACCTACAAGCCGGCCCAGCTCGGCATGACGGACTGGGAGTGGGTCTACACGTTCGGGCGCCATCTGCCGGGCGGCGATATCGCCGACCCTGCCGACCTCTATGCCGAGGGCGGCGCGCACGCGCGCTGGGAGGTTTCCGGGCCGGTCGAGATCAACTGTTTCGCGTGTCACAGCCAGAGCAAGATGTACGACCACAGCGAGTGGGCGCGGCTGATCCTGCGGCAGAACTACCGGTGGGCGGCCACGGGCGCCCTGGGTCTGGGCGAGATCCGCGGCATGGGCTCGCGCGTGGCGGACTACTGGGGGCTGCTGCGCGGCCTGAACCGCGACGACGCCGTGTATGCGGTTCCTCCGCACGTGGTCTACGACACGCGTCAGTTTGACGCGAAGAACCGGGCCGTGCTGGACGTCGGGGCTCCCCGCAACGAGAGCTGCCTCAACTGCCACTCCGCCTCGCAGGCCGGCATGCCGCACAAGGATATCGACGGCGACGTGCATCTGCGCGCGGGCATGACCTGCACGGACTGTCACGGCAACGGCGAGGATCACGCGATCGCCCGCGGCAACGAGCAGGACGTCTCGCCTTGCGGCATGGACAAGACGCGCGCGACGGCCAGTTGCGTCGGCTGCCACATGGGCAGCGCGACGGTTCAGGCCGGGCGGCACGGCGCGCCGATGCCCAAGCACGTCGGCATCCCGACCAGCCATTTCAAGGACCTGACGTGCACGGCCTGTCACTCGGGCGTGACGGAGGGCGGCAAGCTGGCGCAGGTGCGCACGTCGCGCGCCAACCGGATGGGGGTGTATGGGCGCGCCCGCTGGGCCACGCCGCAGCCGTTCATCCTGGAGCCTGTGTTCGTGCGTAACGAGCAGGGCAAGATCGAGCCGCGCCGCATGGCGTGGCCGGCCTTCTGGGGCACGCGTGACGAGCAGGACGCGGGTCAGCTCAAGCCGGTCCGTCCGGAGCAGGTGACGGCGAGCTGTGCGGGCCTTCTGGACGTGCGCGAGCAGGTGGGCGCGGCGCTCGCGACGCTGGCCACCGACCCCAACGTGCCGGGCACGCCGGTGCTGGTGGTGGGCGGGCGCGCCTTCAAGCGCGACGTCGACGGGCGTGTCGAATGCTCGGGTGCGGCCGAGGTGGCTGACGGCTGCTATTACCAGGGCGCGACAAATGTGGTTGCGGTCGTGCCGGCCTATGATCCCGAGGCGGACACGGAGAAGATGGACGAGACGCAGAGCGCGGCGCACGAGGCGAACCGTGTCAAGCGGGACAACCTTCTGCAGACGCTCGACGCCTCGCCGCTCGCGGCCGGAAAAGGGCTGGGCGCGATGGTGCTTGCGGGCAAGCTCTATTATAAGGGTGGCGAGGACGACTCGATCATCCACACCAATGCGCCTGCGGGTGTAACGACCGGCGCGCTGGGCTTCTACCGTGAGGGCACGTTCGTGCCGCTCATCTCCGACTATGCGGCGCGCAACGTGAAGGCTTTGGCTGGCAGCGAGTGCACGCTGACAGAGGAGATGGTGGCGGCCGGACTCAAGCGCCTGGCCGAGGAGGGCGAGAAGCGCGCGGTGTATGTGGCGCACGGGCAGGTCTGGGAACTCGGCGCCGACGGGGCGCTGGCCGTGAAGGAGGAGAAGGCGGCCCAGGCGGTCTCTTGGGCGGTCGGTCATGATGTCCGCCCGGCGCGGATGGCGCGCGGGGCCAAGCCGGCCAAGTGCGCGGACTGCCACACGCCCGACTCGTCGTTCTTCTTCGCCAAGGTCGAGTCGACCGGGCCGCTGCTGACCGCCCGCAAGCTGGTGCGCGCGCAGCACGCCATGATGGCGCTGAGCGGCAGCTACAACAAGGTCTTCGGCACGACCTTCCTGATGCGCCCTGTGTTTAAGGTCTTCCTGTGGGTCGTCTTCGGTCTGGTTTCGCTGGTGGCGCTGGCCTTTGTCGCGGCGGCTGTGCCTGCGGTGCTGGCCAAGGGCGAGATCCCGTACGGCAAGCCGGGCGAGAGCCTGATGCTTAAGCTTGACCGTCTGGCCGCTGCGGGCCTGTGCGCGGCGAGCGTGTATCTCGGCCTTTCCGGCCTGGCCGGCTGGTTCTTCCACCTGATGACGGGGTATGTGCTGATCTTCCACATGGTGGCGGGCGGCCTCTTCGCGACCTGTCTGGCGGCGCTGATCTGGTTCCGCGGCGCGAAGCGGCTGACGAACGGGCGCCGGAACGGCCTCTGGATGCTGGTGCTGCTGCT
Organism: Verrucomicrobiota bacterium; assembly: GCA_022704145.1. Taxonomy (GTDB): domain Bacteria; phylum Verrucomicrobiota; class Kiritimatiellia; order RFP12; family UBA1067; genus JAKJGY01. The sequence goes on along the minus strand of JAKJGY010000071.1, from coordinate 6,354 downwards.
GGGCGCGGCGGTCCTGTTCTCCGCCGTGGCGCCGATGATGACCTGGTTCGGCAGCGGCTGGCAGGGCGTGATGACCTGGGCGCACCGCTGCAGCTCGCTGGCGTTCGTGGCGGTGTCGGCCTGGATGATGCTGACGGGCGGGCGTAAGGAGTGAATCGATGGAATCGACGGGATCGAGTCGTTCGATTTTATCGATTCCGTCGACCCTGATCTTTGAAACATGACGGCAACCGTCCACAAGTTCGAGCACCAGGCCATGGCGACGGTCTTCGAGCTGATGGTCGTCACGGACGACGAGCGGCTCGGCCGGAGCGCGGCGCAGGCGGTGTTTCAGCGTGTGGACAAGATCGAGGGGCTGGTCAGCCGGTTTCTCGATGCGAGCGAGGTGGCGCTCATCAGCAGGCTCAGGCCGGGAGAGACCTTCCGGGTCGCGCCGGAGACGATGGAGCTGCTGCTGATCGCCACCCAGGTCTGTGCCGCGACCGCAGGCGCGTTCGATGTGACGGTCGGCACGGTCATGGACGTGCTGCGTGAGGTGCGGCAGCGCTGGTCGGCGCTGACGCCGCAGGAGCGCGCGAGCGCGCTGGCTGCGGGCGGCATGGACCGTCTGATCCTCGACCCCGACAGCCTGCGGATCGCGGTCAAGCCGGACAGGCTGGGGCGGGCGTCGCCGCTGGAGCTGGATTTCGGGGCCATCGCCAAGGGGTACGCGCTCGATCAGGCGGCCGGCCTGCTGGAGTCCGAGTGGGATTTCAGCGACTTCCTGATACACGGCGGCACCAGCACGGTGGTGGCGCGGGGCTCGATGGGGGATGGCGCGGAGGGCTGGCCTGTCGGGGTGGGCGGCGACTGGCGCGCGCGCGCGGGCCTGGATGCGGTCCGCCTGAAGCAGGGCGCGCTCAGCGGGTCCGGCTTTGAGGTGAAGGGCGCGCATGTGGTGGACGTGCGGCGGGGCGTGGCGGCGGTGCGGCATGCGGCGGCCTGGTCGGCCGCTCCGAGCGCGGCCGTGGCGGACGCGCTCTCCACGGCCTTCCTCGGGCTGAGCTGGCGGGAGGTGGAGGCGGCGTGCGCGGCCCTGCCGGGGTGTGGCGCGCTGGTGGCGCGGGAGCAGCCGGCGTGGCTCGACAGGGTGCGCAGCCCGGTGCGACGCTGCGGCAGTTTCCCGGTGTAGGTGCCGGGTGTGGCGGTAAGGCGGACGGCACGGCCGTCCGGAATTGATTTGGGTGCCCAGCGCGCCGGGTCGGGACGATCCGGGTGTCTGGGCGGATGTCGGACAAGGGACAACAAAACGGACAGCGGCTTCACAGTGAAGCCAGACAAGGAGAGAGTATGAAACTCAACGGAATGATGATTGCGGTTGCTGCGGCCGGTGTCGCGGTCGCCGTTGTCGCGCAGGAAGCGGCCAAGGTGCAGTTGAAGATCCAACTGCCGAAGCCGCAGTTCACGGGAACGCCTAAGGATATCCGCTCCCCCAACCTGGAGCCTTCGCGCGGCGGCAAGCCCCGTCCGCCGATCGACGTCCCGGCCGGTGCGGATAAGGTGCTCTCCAAGGACTGCAAGGTCACGTCGAGTGATCCGGAGCCGATCATCGGCGAGCTTGCGTTCATCACCGACGGTGACAAGGAGCACGACGCGGCGACGTACGTCGAGCTGGGGCCGCGCACGCAGTGGGTGCAGATCGACCTCGGCAAGGAGAAGGAGGTCTTCGCGGCCTGCGTGTGGCACTACCACGGCGAGGCGCGTGTCTATCGCGATGTGATCTGCCAGATCTCCAATGATCCGGACTTCATCGACGGTGTCGTGACGGTCTTCAACAACGACCACGACAACTCCTCCAAGCTTGGCGAGGGCAAGGAGAAGGAGTATGTCGAGGACTATATGGGCCGTCCGTTCGCGGTCAACGGGGTCAAGGGGCGCTATGTCCGGTTCTACAGCAACGGCAACACCTCGAACGAGATGAACCACTACACCGAGATCGAAGTGTACGGCAAGGAGTAGGTCGGTGAGCCGTGCGGCCCGCCAGCGGGCCGCACGCGCGGAACTGCCGTACGTTCGGGCGGTGTGGTGGGCCAGGCGGGTCCGCCCGCCGCCCGTTTTGTTAGGCAGTGGGGCCCCCCTTCCTTGGGGGGAAAGGGGGGCCTTTGGGGAGAAACGCTCAAGGCGAGGAGAACGAGAGGGGGACTTATGAACACGAACAGAATCGTCGCAATCGGAACGATGGCCGTCCTGGTGTCCGGGCTCACGTCATGCAAACCCACGACCGGGCGGGAGGCGGCGGCCGCGAAGCCGGCGCAGCCGCAGCCCGCCACGCTCGAAAGGGTCGAGCCGGCACCCGCTGCGGTGCCGCCCGTGCCGGGCCAGGTGAGGCTGAGCATCGCGCTGCCCAAGCCGCAGTTCGTCGGCACGCCGCCGGACTTGCGGTCGCCGAACCTCGAGCCGGCCCGCGGCGGCAAGCCGCGTGCGCCGATCTATGTTCCGCCAGGCTCGGACAGGTTGCTGTCCAAGGACTGTAAGGTCACGTCGAGCGATCCGGAGCCGATCATCGGCGAGCTGGCGTTCATCACGGATGGCGATAAGGAGCATGACGCGGGGACTTATGTGGAGATCGGCCCCGGCACACAATGGGTTCAGATCGATCTGGGGCAGACGTGCGAGGTCCGTGCGGTCTGCGTCTGGCATTACCACGGCGAGCCGCGTGTCTACCGTGACGTGACCTGCCAGATCTCCGATGACCCGGACTTCATCGACGGCGTGGTGACGGTCTTCAACAACGACCACGACAACTCCTCCGGGCTCGGCGCGGGCAAAGACCTCGAGTACATCGAGACCTACGAGGGCCGGCCGTTCGAGGTCGGCGGAGTCAAGGGGCGGTATGTGCGCATGAGCAGCAGGGGGAACACTTCGAACGAAATGAACCATTACACTGAGGTCGAAGTCTACGGCAAGCGGTAGCACACGCGGGCGGGGAGCGTGGAAAAGGGGGGGGCGTATGAGAGTCAAGGCCGGTCTAGTCGGGCTGCCCGTCATCCGGGCGCTCGCGCGTGAGGAACGGATCGAGCGAAGTGTGTCGGTAGCGCTGGTCGGCTACGGCCGGCGCGGCGAGGAGCTGCTGGACGCGCTGGCGCGCGTGCCGGGCATGCAGGTCGCGGCGGTGGCGGATGTCTGGCCGTGGCGGTGTGAGCTGGCGCGCGAGCGGATGCGTGCGCTGCGTCAGACGGTTCGCACGTACGCGACCATGGAGGCGCTGCTGGCGGATGAGGGCGGTCGCGTCGACGCGGTGGTCGTGGCGACACCGGAGTGGCAGCACGCGAACCATGTGACGGCCTGCCTGAAAGCGGGCAAGCACGTGTATTGCGAAGGGGAGCTGTCAGACAGTGTGGAGAAGGCTCGCGAGCTGGTGCGGCTGTCGCGCGAGCGGCGCCTGCTGGTGCAGGGCGGGCATCAGCGGCGTTCCAACCCGCGGTACATCCATGCCTTTGAGAGCGTGTGTCGCGAGGGGGGCGCGCTTGGCCGCGTGACCCACGCCTATGTGCAGTGGCATCGGGGGCTGGAGCCTTTGCGGAGCGTCCCGGCCCGCTTCCAACTGCCGACGTCCCTGCTGGAGGCGCAGGGTTACGAGAACATGGAGCAGTTCCTGAACTGGGAGTGGTTCAGGCGTTATGGCAACGGGGGCGTCGCCGCGCTGGCGGCGCAGAAGCTCGACCTGTTGCGCTGGCTGTGGCGGGCCGAGCCGGAGTCGGTCTCGGCCGTTGAGGGCTACGACACCTATGGGCGGGAGACGCCGGACGCCCTGATGGCGATGGTCACCTTGCGGCTGGCGAGCGGGGAGCGCGTGCGCGGCTATATCCAGGTGCTGAGCCAGGTCAGCCGCGGCGGCTCATACGAGCAGTTCATGGGGGAGCATGCGGCGCTCGTCATCGCGGAGGTCGTCGCCTGCGGCAACGCGGTTCAGCCGGAGATCGCCAGCCTGAATCTGGAGGGCGAGGTCTACCAGAGGATATGGAGACCCAATGTGGCGAGCGGCCGGATCCTGCCGCTGCGCGAGCCGCCCAAACGCAAGGAGGAGGTCAAGCAGGTTGCGGTGGATGCCCGGGTGTCGCCCAACGCGGAAGGCTGGCCGCTGCCGATCCGGCTCGACAAGCCGCCGTTGCAGCCGCACCTCGAGAATTTCGCGGCGGCGATCCGCGGCGAGGCGAAGCTGAACGATCCTGCTGAGCAGGCCTTCGCCAACCGGGTGGCGCTTGAGGGCGTGTTGCGCGCGGCCCGCGAGCGGTGTCCGGCTGACTTTCGTCCGACGGATTTTGAGGTCTAGGGGGCGCGCAAAGGATCGCGTTCCAACCAGAATCGCTGGTGTATCGGCATGAAGGGCCATGAAGGGGTGGCGATTGCGGCACGGTTTTGATACGATGGGCCCATAAATGGAGGTCGGTATGAGCAAGTGGCAAGGTCGGGCGGGTGTGGCGGTGTTGGGGCTGTTGACCGTGTTCCGGGCGTCGGCGGTCGATTATACCTGGCAGGGAGGCGAGGGGCTGTTCGCAGACCCGGCGAAGTGGTCGCCGGAGGGCGTGCCGGCCGCGGGCGACCGGGCCAAGTTCAGTACAGCGGCTGACGGGCGGGTGCTCCTCTCCGAAAGCGTGGCGAACAACGAGATGCAGGTCGTCCAGACGTCGGGCAACACGTTGACGCTCGATCTGGGTGGCAACACGTACACGCTGACGAACCGGTTCTATTTCGACGGCAGCAAGGCCAGTTCGTACGTGGTGGTCAGCAACGGGTTCCTGACCGCGCCGACCAACATCTGCGAGATGAAGGTCAACGCCGGGGTCGCGCCTGCGCGGCTGACTTTCGGGGACGGCGCCGCGGTCACCCTTGACCGGCTGACCTACTGGCGTTCCGCCGTGGACGTCCTGCCCGGCGCGACGCTGACGGTCAACAACCAGTGCCAGGTCAACGACGGGCAGGCCAACGGGGTGACGGAACTGAACGTGCTGGGGGGTGCCGTCGTCTGCAACAATCACCTGTGGGTGCCGAACAACGGGCAGGTCAACGCGACCTCGATCCTGAATATCGCGTCCGGCAGTCTGGTGGCTAAGAACTACTTTTCCATCGGTGACAAGAACGGGCCTTTGTCGGTGGGTATCCTCAACCTTTCCGGCGGGTATCTGGAGACTTGGGGGCAGGTCTGGCTCGGCAACTCCGGGGGCGCGCGGGGTATCGCCAACATCAGCGGCGGCCGCTGGAACTCGAGGCACCAGTTCGAGGTCGGGCATCGTGAGTTCTGTTCGGCGTGGCTGAATATGTCTGGCGGCGAGATCGAGATCACGTCGGCGAACCGCAATTTTGCGGTGGCCAACGCGGGCGGCACGCCGGCCTGCGTGACCGGCACGGTCGACATCACGGGGGGCAGTATCACGGTTACTAATGTGGGCGGCAACTTCCTGATCGGCTACGCCTCCAACTCACTGGGGCGCTGTGTGATCGGGGGCGACGCGTATATCCACGCGCGGTCGTTCAAGCTCGGTTCGACCAGCTTCGCTTCGGGCGAGTGCCTGATGACCGGAGGCGTTGTGCGTTCCATTGACACGGTGGCGATCGGCGACGCGTCGACCGGCCAGGGCCGGATGTGGCTGACGGGCGGAGCGCTGACAAACCTGACTTCCACCTATGTCGGTAATAACGGCGGCAGCAGCGGGGAGCTGACGATCGCGGGTGGCTCCTGGTGGACCTCGAACTCGTTTGCGGTCGGGCAGAACGCCAATTCGACAGGGCGTGTGAGCATGACAGGGGGAAGCCTGTACGCGCTCTACCACAATATCGGCAACAGCGCCGGCGCGACCGGTGACTTCGTGCTGAGTAACGCCACGCTGACGGCAGGTCTTGACCTGACCGTAGGGGTTTCCGGCACCGGCACCCTGCTGATCGCCAACGGGACGGTGCCGGTGGGGCAGGTGTTCTCCGTCGGCAAGAATCTGCGCGCGAGCGGTCGCGTCACGATGACGGGCGGCACGCTCAAGGGCACCAACAACATGCGGATCGGCGACTGGGGCGGCGTGGGCTCGCTGGATCTTTTGGGCGGCTCGGTCATGACCGGCGCGGGGGGCAACTCCTCCATCGGAAACGGCAACGGTTCCACGGGCCGGGTCACGGTGGCGGGCGGCTCGCTGGTCTGCAACCTCTCGCTCTACGTCGGCAATAACGGCGTCAACACGTTGGGCAGGCTGGAGATCGCGGACGGTGCCGTGGTGGTTTCGAACCAACTGGTGTTGGGTAACAACGCCTACTCTTACGGCGAGGCCGAGGTCACGGGCGGGACGCTCTGGGTCGGCGACGACATCCGTATGGGCGTGCAGTCGA
>JAKJGY010000280.1 GCA_022704145.1 Verrucomicrobiota bacterium | reverse complement strand
GGCCCGCCACGTCAGGCAGGCGCGGCTCGGTATGGCAGAACCGCACCAGTTGCTCCACAATCTCGGAGGCGCTCATGCAGCCGTCGCCGACGGCCTCCTTCAGCGCGTGCAGGTCGGCCGGGGCGTCGAGGTCGATCGCGCGCGCGCGGACAAACTCCTCGACGTCGTTCAGGACGATCTTACACAGGCTGCACGACGCGGAGAACGTCTCGGGCGGGATGCCCGCCAGCAGCCGGGCGCGGGTCGCGTCGGTCACCTTATACGGCGACTCCTGCTCGAAGCGGAACGCCTGGTCGAGCGCCAGATACCGGTCCACACCGTTCACCGGCCAGCGCAGCACGAAGCACTGCCGGACCGCCGGGTTCTGCCGCAGGAAGTTCCCCAGGATCTCCGGCGTCAGGGAGGTCTTGAGAAAGCCTCGCAGCCGCGCGGAGAAGCGGGCGAAGGCCTCCGGAGCGATCGTCGCCCGCGGGTACAGGGCGTGCGCCCACCCGGTCTGGTGCGCCACGATCGTGACGCGCTCGTTCTCCAGCGCCCGCCGCGCCTGCCCCGAGATCTGCGTGCCGTTGAACCACATCGCCTGGGTGACGAGCCGGCGGTTGTTGATCAGCACGCCGTCGTCCAGATCGATGAAGTTCTGCGAGTGCAGCGGCGTGGCCATCAGGTAGACCTTCTCCAGCGGCACGCCCGCCACCACATACAGCGCCGCCGCGTACAGCGCCGCCAGCGAGACGCATTCGCCCGCCCCTGTCGCGAACCCCGGCCGGTGGCGGAACGCGTCCATCGCCTCGACCGTCTCCGTCTTCCAGTACGGGATCACCTCGGAGGCGTACTTGTCCAGCCCGAAGTGCGTCCGGATGTCGATGTCGAAATAGTACGCGTCGCCCTGGTAGCCGAACAGCGCGTTGGACTGCGCGACCACCTCGGGCGAGAGAAACTCGGCGAAGCGCGCCAGCTCGCGCGCCTGGGTCGTCAGCCCCCAGGTCTCCAGGTCGAGGTTGAAGACGTAGTGGTCCATCACATACTGCTTCAGCCGCTGCAGCCGCCGGTAGGGCTTCAGCTTGCGAACCCCCTTGAACCACGGGTCTTCGCGCCACTGCCACAGCCGCGGCGACATGATGTTCGCCAGCACCAGGCTGTAGAGCAGCTCCGGAAAGACGAAGACCTCCATGTCGGAGAGAGTCACCGCCGACGAGCACCGCTCCAGTTCACGCTGTGTCATTACGCCCGCCCCCACCTGCGCCGTACCCGCCCCGCCAGCCCGGCGCCCGCCAGCGCCACCGCCGCGAGGCACCCGGGGATCGCCAGCGTCCAGTCGCCATAACGGCCGTAAGGCGCGGGCAGCGGCCGCTCGGGCACCGCCACCTGCGTCACGTAGAACCCTGAGAAATCGGTCAGCGCCCCCGCCGACTCGTAGCGCGCCACCCGCCCGACCGCGTCCACCACGCACGAGACGCCCGAGTTCGCCGCGCGCACCAGCGGCACCCCGTTCTCGACCGCGCGGAAGACCGACTGCTCAAGGTGCTGCAAGGGCTCCACCGAGCCGCTGAACCAGGCGTCGTTGGTCATCAGCACCAGCAGCCGCGCGCCGGCCCGCACCGCCTCGCGGCTCAGCCCGGGCACGGTGTCCTCAAAGCAGATCAGCGGACCCAGGCACAGCTCGCGGCCCGGCCCGCGCGCCAGCCGCAGCACGCCCGGCCCGCCGCCCGGCGTGCAACTGACGCCCGTCGGCGCCAGCCGCTGCAGGGCCGGGAACACCTTGTCCAGCGGGATGTACTCGCCGAACGGCACGAGGTGCCGTTTCTGATACCGCCCCAGCACCTCGCCGGACCCTGAAAACAGCCAGGCCGCATTGTAGAAGCACAGGCCCTCCGGCGCCGCCCGACCCGCAGGCACGCGCGCGATCTCCAGCGTCCCGGTCAGTAGCGCGCCGCCCCCCGCCGCAGCCGCCCCCTCGCGGATCACCCGCATCGTCTCGGCCTGGTACGGCACCGACCCCAGCACCGCCGTCTCCGGCCACACCGTCAGGTCGGGGGCGGTCTCCCCGGCATGCCGCGTCAGCCCCACCAGCAGCTCGCGCTGCTCCTGCGCCACCCCGTCATCCACCTCGAACACGCACGGCGTGTTGGGCTGCACCAAGGCCACCCGCCACCGCGGCACCCCGGGCTCGGCCTTACGCCACGCCTCCACCCGCGCCATCCCCCACAGCCAGCAGGCCAGCACCACGGTGAGCGGCAGGGCGCTCTCCGCCGAGCGCGCCAGCCGCGCCGCGAACGGAAGCCGGCCCAGCGGCTGCCCGCTGACGCGCGCCACAAACGGCGCCGCCGTGCGCTCCAATAGCCCCGTGACCGCCCCGTTCGCCAGCACCAGCAGCGCCGAAACGCCGTACACGCCCGCCACCGACGCGACCTGGATGAGCGCCACGTTGCCCACCTGGCTGACGCCCAGGAAGTTCCACGCAAACCCCGAGAACAGGCGCCCGCGCGCATACTCGGCGCCGGCCCAGAGCGCCGCCTCCAGCGCGGCGGCCGCCAGCCGCCGCCACCCCGGCGCCTCCCCGGCCCACCCCCAGACCCGCGCCGCCGCGTACGCGAACAGCCCGAGGAAGAGCGCGCACCACGCGGCCAGCCCCACCTGCCCCAAGAGCACCAGCGGCCAGGGCCCGCCGTTCTTCACGATCGCCGGAAACCAGCCGAGGGTCAGCGTCCAGAAAACCGCCCCGCAGACCCAGCCCCAGCCCGCCGCCGCCCGCGGCCGGCTGTGCCGCACCACCAGAAATAGCGGCGCAAGCGCCATCCACGCGCTGTCCGCCCGGGACACCGGCGGGTACGACGCCCACAGCAACACCCCGCTCAGCACGGCCGCCGCCGCGCATGCCCACCTCACTACGCTCGCACGAGACACTGGCTCCCCTTTCTTATAACCGGTGCCGGTATGGTGGCACACCCGACCCCGATTTGCAACCCGAGTTTCCTCGCGCCCCCAAGCTCAACGCACACGCAACTCGCGCTTTGAAACCGCCACACGTTCCGCTACAATCCACGCCCAGACGAGGCGGCCTGTCGGGTAGGCGGGCGCCGTATGCGTCCTCACACACACAGAAGGTACCGTCATGGCCCTCAAGAACAAGAACCTGCTGGTCGTCTCCACCTGTCTCGGCGTGCAAGCCGCGCTGCTCGTCCTCCTGAACGCGTTCATCCCGAAGCTCACGCACGGCATGGACATGATGTGGATCGCGTTTCAGGCGTGGGCCGTCTACTTCGTCGCGGGCTGCACGCCGCTTAACGGCCTGAAGGCCTGGATCGGCTACCTGACCGGTATCCTCGCCTCGATCGCCATCATCAAGCTGATGGGCGCCCCCGGCATCCAGGCCCTTCCGTCCGTCGGAGGCATGAACCTGGCCATGGCCGCCGCCGTCTTCCTTGTGGTGATCCCGGCGATCATGACCGAGAACCTCAAGAACATGGTGCCCGCGCTCTTCATCGGCTCCGGCGCGTTCTTCGCCTCGCTCGGCCACGCCGCCCTGGCCGACGCCCTCAAGAAGGCCAACGCCGCCGAATGCCAGAACACGACCTTCCTCTTCGCGGCCCAGGCCGAACTCGTCTACTGCGCGATCGGCCTCTGCTTCGGCTACATCACCGTCTGGTGGCGCGGCAAGTACGAGGCCTTCCTCGCGCGGTAACCGCCGCGCGCGGCACCTTCAGGCGAGCAGGCCGTACGCCCAGCCGGTCAGCGTGGCCATGGCCACCACCAGCAGGGCGAAGACGGCCGCCCGCCGCACCCCCAGCACCCGGCTCACCAGCAGCAGCCCGGGCAGGCTCAGCGCCGGGCCGGCCAGCATCAGGGCCAGCACCGGCCCGCGCCCCATGCCGGCCGCCATCAGCCCCTGCAGCAGCGGCACCTCCGTACACGTCGAGAAATACATCAGCGCGCTGCACAGGGCCGACAGGAAGGTCGCGCGCAACGTGTTCCCGCCGACCGCGCGGATCACCCACTCCGACGGAACCAGCCCCTCGCCGCCCGGGCCGCCGAGCAGGAAGCCCGACACCCCGATCCCGACCAGCAGCAGCGGCAACGTCCCCGACGCCGACGCCCAGGTCTCCGACGCCCACACGCCCAGCGGCCCGCGCGCCGTCGCGC
>JAKJGY010000070.1 GCA_022704145.1 Verrucomicrobiota bacterium | reverse complement strand
CAGCGCGCAGGCGCAGGCGGCGGCGAGGAGGGCGGTGTGGCGCATAGCGAGATCCTCGGGCTGTATGTTATTGCGGGTAGTCGAGCGCTTCCGGGATCATGACCGTAGAGAGCGCCTTGGCGACGCGGTCCTTGGCCAGCCGGGTGCCGGCGAGCGAGGCGCCGACCGCCGCGCTGAGCTTCTGGAACGTGGCGGCGGCCTCGCCGGTCTGCTCGGCCGAGGCGACATAGCCGTAGAACAGCTCGGCGCTGATGCGCGCGACTTCGGCGGCGGCGCGGGCGGCCTGCATGCAGCCGAGATCCGTGAAGGTGTTGACGTAGCCCTCGATCTCCGGGCCGATGACCGGGTGCTCAGGCCCCCTGGCGACCAGCTCCTGCACGTCGGCGACGAGCGAGCGGGCCGCAAGGATCCACGAGAGCGCGTCGGCCATCGGGAAGAGCACGCCGTGGCGGGTGTTCTGCGAGAGCGGTCGGCCGTTGGCGTCCTTGGCGGCGTCGAGGTGGGCGCGCATCCAGCGCCAGAGGTCGAGGCCTGCGGCGACGGCGGCCGCGCCGGTCTCGGGCTTGGCGGCCGCGAGGGCGTTCAGTTCGCTGATCCACGTGTCGACCTGCGCCAGGAAGACCTCGTTGTTCATGGTCACGCTGATCTGGCGGCGCTGCACCACTTCGGGCCCCTCATAGGTGGCCTCGAGCTGCGCGTCGGTCCACTTCTGGAACAGGAAGCCGGGGCAGTCCTCGGTGATGCCGTAGCCGCCCATCAGGCTGACGGCCTCGCGCAGCATGTTGGCGCCAGTGCCGGTGTCCCACAGCTTGGTGGCCGGGCAGAGCACGTTGCAGAGGGCGCTCTGCCAGACGTACTGCACCAGCGGGTCGGCCTTGAGCGCCTCGATACGGGCGTTGTCGCGCGCGGCCACGGGCTGCTTGAGCAGGCCCAGCAGCTCGACGGCGTCGGCCTGCGGCTTGCGCAGCGCCTTCATCAGCGCGCGGCCGGCGATGCCCTGGCTCGCGAAGCTCTCCAGCGCGTCCTTCTCGACCGGCGTGAAGGCGTCGAAGAGGCGCGTGGTCTCGAACCCGATGGCGGCGGCGGCCTCGCCGGTGGCCCAGACGTCGGCGAGGCGCTGCAGAGCGTCCTCCTTCATCTGGAGGCCGAGGTCATAGCGGGGCGAGCCCGGCTCGATGCCCGCGGCGCCGCGGAAGCGTCCGCGCTGGTAGCGGATCACCGGCTCGACGGCCGAGAGCAGCTTGGCGGCGGTCATCAGGCCGACCGTCACGCGGGTGCGGGCGAAGACCGCCTCGATGATCTCGCTGTGCGTCAGGTTCGGCACGATGACGCCGTCCTTGACCGTGTAACCGCCGACGATGCGGCTTGCGGGGACCTTGAGGTTGAAGATCGGGTCGTGCGTATTCGAGAGCTGGTGCACCAGCTTGAGCGTCGGCGCGCCGCGGTCGAAGAGCCCCTCGTCAGTCTCCTCGAGGATGATCATGCAGGACGACTTGATGCGCGGGTCGGCGGTCTCGACCGCCGCGGTGACAAAGTTAGCGACCGCCATATTGGTCAGGAAGCGGCCGCGCTTCTCGACGCGCAGCATCGGCTCCTGACCCTCCGCCCACTCCGCCACCGTGACGCGTCCGCTGACGACGCCCGTGTCCACGCCGACATACGGCAAAGGCTCGGTCAGCGCGAAGGCGCCGCGGTAAACCTTGCGCTCCTCGCCCGGCTGGAGCGGGGCGCAGCCGCGCATGTACTTCTCGCGCTGCTCGGGCGTACCCTTCTCGACGATCGGCCCGAGGGCCAGGTTGTTGATCAGGCTGGTGGTGGTGGCGCCGCCGTCCACCCAGGAAAGCTCGAAGGCCACGAGGCCGAGGGCATGGTTGCGCGGCCCCTCAATGATGCCGCCGAACTCCATGTCCAGACCTGCCGCGGTGATGCCCGACTCGTCGAACGCCTGGTACAGCTCGTTCTTGCCCGCCGTCCACTCGTGGGTGTTCCGCTCGCCGTTGGCGACCAGCCGGGCGACCAGCCCGCGCGCCACCGAACGCGCGCCCATCACGGCCATCTGGATGTCGTACCGGTCGGCGTAACGCCACATGATCTGCCGGATCTCGTCGCCGGGCAACATCTTCATGGTCTGCGAGCGCTCGTTGGTCGTCATACTCATCTTCCTTACAGTTCCGCTTGATCAGCCAGCCCCGGCGACTTGTCCCGTTCCTCAGGCACACGCCTCGGGCCTCCTCCCGAAGAGCGCCGAACACACGACCGCTCACCGGAAAACCGCCTTGCTTAGAGTGATTTATATAGTATGAGCCGGTTGCCGCGCAAGCTGAAACGCGCGTCGCGGGCTTGTGCGTGTAGGGGGTCCCTGTGCCTCTGGCCGTCGCAAGCCCCGCCCGTCACGCCTCGCCGGCCTGTTTGCCGCTTGACTTGGCCGACCTTAATAGCGGAGAATGAGCGCATTCGATCCGATATTCTGAAAGGAAGCCTGAGATGCAAAAAGTAGTGGCGATGGTTTTGGCGGCGACGATGGCGGTGCTGGTCTCCGGATGCGCGTTGGTCGGAAGGCATTCTGTGCATACCGCCACCGGCCAGAAGACGACGGTGGGTATCCTCGCCATCGACAGCCTGGGAGACGGATATCCCATGATCCCGGTCTACACCAGCAACGAGCTGGGCTCGAAATAGCCGCACGACGGTGTTTCACCCCGACGCCCGACATCCGTCTGCCCGTGCGGCGGGCGTTTTCTCTCTTGCTTTGTCGGGCCTGAACACGAATAATGTCGGTTTTTGTCATCGACCAACCAGGATACATCCCAACTATGAGCCAAGAGACGTCCTCCGTGTCCGGCGCAACCGCTTCCGCCGAGCGTCCCCTGCCCAAGAACCTGCCCCTGGAGCTGCTCCCTCTTTACGACTGGTGGAAGACGAACGGGAGTCAGCTCCTGGTGTCGGTGGCTCTGGTGCTCCTGGTCGGAGGCGGCGCCTACGCTTACCGGAGTTATCGTGCGGACAAGCTCGCCCGTGCCAATAAGGAGCTGACCCAGGCCAGCGGCATCGAGGAGCTGGAGGGTGTCGTCGCCCAGTACGGCACGCTCAAGGCGGGCAACGCCGCCCGGCTGCGTCTGGCCAAGGCGTACTTTGACGCCGACCGTTTCGAGGACGCTCTCGACGCCTATGACGCCTGCCTCGGCAAGGGTGCACCGAAGGGTTTCGAGGATCTCGCGCGGATGGGGCGCGCCTACGCGCTGGAGGGTCTCGGCCGCCAGGACGAGGCGCTGACCGCCTATCGCGCGCTTGCGGAGTCGAAGGCCGGCTTCCTGTCGCTCCAGGCGAGCCTGGGGGTCGCCCGCATCTATACCCTTCAGGGCAAGAAGGACGAGGCCAAGAAGCTGCTGGAGACCCTCAAGGCGCAGAAGACGGGAGAGGCCGCCGCCGAAATGGCGATCGCCCACCTCGAGGGCGTGATCGACCGGTATGAGCCGCGCGCCCGGCCCTCGCTGATGGATGCCGCCAACGAGGCCGCCCAGGCGCTCCAGCCCCCGGCCACAGCTCCTGTTACGGCGCCGGCGCCGGCGCCCTGAGCCCCTCAGCGGCCCCCTCCGCCCCTCCCTTTTGAGGGGCAGGGCAAGGTGCTCGCGCAGGCGTCTCAGTAGGGCTGCCGCGCGACGTCCGCCTGCCAGCGCCGCATGACCGCAAGCGCCGACTCCGGATCCACGCGCGAGAACTTGACCGTGCGCGCCTCCGGCGGACGAGCCAGCTCCTCGTAGATCCACGCGTCGCTGAAGCCGACACCCGCCGCGTCGTCGCGTCCGGCTGCGAAGGTGACACTGCGCAGCCGCGCCCAGTAGATCGCGCCGAGGCACATCGGGCACGGCTCGCAGCTCGTGACCAGGTCACAGTCCTCCAGGTGGAAACGTCCGAGCGCGCGACAGGCCTCGCGGATCGCGTTGACCTCGGCGTGGGCCGTCGGGTCCAGGTCGCGCACGACCCGGTTCCATGCCCGCGCGATGACCCGCCCCTCGCGCACGACGACCGCACCGAACGGCCCCCCCTCCTGCCGTTCGACACCCTCTGCGGCGGCCGAAACGGCCGCCTCCATCAGCGTACGCTCCATCCCGCCCTCCCCTCGGCCAGCCGCCTCAGATCACAAAATTGCTGATCTCCGAGGTGTTCGCATACCGGCGGAGGACCTCCGCCAGCGTGATCTTCTTCAAGGTCGTCTCCACCGTCCGGTTGACCTCACACCAGACCGAGCGCGCCACACAGGTGTCGATCCGGTCACAGCCCTCCTCGTCTGTCAGGCATTCAACCAGCGCCAACGGCCCCTCCAGCGTGCTCACGACATCCAGCATGTTGATGTCCTCCGGCCGCCGCGCCAGCGCATACCCGCCGCGCGCACCGCGCGTCACACTCAAGAGCCCTGCCGTCTTCAGCGGATTGATCACCTGCCACAGGTATTTGACCGAGATGTCCTGGCGCTGCGCGATATCGTTCAGCGTCACCACCCCTTTTCCCTGGTGCAGCGCGATATCCACCAGCGTGCGTAGCCCGTAACGTCCCTTGGTCGATACTCTCACAAACCCCTCCTCTGTCCGAAATTTCAAAGATAGTCTATAACTTCCGTTGATAAAAGGGAACTGGTTTCTTTCGGGAAAGATGGAGTTGCGCAAGCTTCGGTTGACTATCGCGGCAGCATGTTCTATTATTGACCGATGTTATTCAATCGCGGTTAAAGGATTTGATCCCCAGCCGCGCGAAGCAAGGGAGCTGCCCCATGATGGATCAAGCGGGAGTCTTGAAGGCGAGTATCTGCCTCATGGCCGTATCTGTGGCCTTCACAGTCGGCGCACAGGAAAACGTGGTGCCGGCGGCTGTCGAGCCTGCGGCGGCGGCAACGGCCGAGCAGCCAGCCAAACCGTTTGACCCGCTGGTGCGCCTGATGAATGTGCGCGGGCCGTGTGAGGTGAAGAATCCCGACGTCGGCCAGTTCGCGCCGGTCCAGGACGGCAAGGCTTACCCGCTGGGCACCACCGTGCGGACCGGCCCGGGCGGCACCGCCTTCATCCTTTTCTCGACCCAGGAGTCGGTGCAGGTGCTGGAGAGCAGCGAGGTCGTGGTCAGCGCCCCCGAGGGCGCGGCTGACGCGCGACAGGTCACCCTCGTTTCGGGGCGTATCAAGACCAGCCTGCGGGACACCCTCCCCGAAGGCTGTTTCGCGGTTCTCTCACCCAACGCCTCCTGCAAGAACATGTCCGGACGCGGCGACTTCAGCCTGAAGGCCGACACCACGGCCGAGACGTTCCAGGCCGCGACGATCACCGGGTCGGCACGTGTCGAGGGGCCGCATTACGTCATCCCCGCGCTGCGGGCCGCCAACACCGTCCATATCCAGACGGCGCTGGATCGCTCCTTCAGCCGCCTGACAAGCGCCTCGGGCGATTTCGCGATCCTGCTCGAGAACGGCACCGAGACGCCGGTCAACTACGGCATGTCCCCCAAGGCGGTGGTCAAGATCTGGCGTGAGAACGCGCCGGTCGGCGGCCGGCCGATCATCGCGACCCTGGTGGTCAGCCCCACCGGTATGGCGCGCCACCGTTTCGCCTACGCCGTCGGACGCCCGACCTTGGCCACCGGCGAGCTGATCGCCGCCCAGACTGCGGAAGAGGCTGACCTGCCTGTGTTGCTGACGAAGCCGGCCGAGCAGGCCGACAAGCCGGCCGAGCCGCAGGTGCCGGAAACCCCCTAAACGTCCGCCCCCCCCTCTCTTTCGGGGCCGTCGGCGTGCGCTGCCGCGGCCCCGTTCAGTCTGTCAGATAGCGCCTGTCCTACCCAAACCTCTGGAACTACCGCCGTGTTCATCTACCACTTCAACCGCCTGATCCGCAACCGCTTTGTCTGGGGCTTCTTCGCCGTCATCATCTCGATCGCCTTCGCCTCGGCGGGGCTGAGTTCCTGCGAGAAGGGCTCCGGCGAAAGCAACCGCTACGCCGGCCGCATCAACCGCACCAAGATCCCGGTCGCCGAATTCGAGAACACCGCCCGCGCCATCCGCGGCTTCGGCAATAACCGCGATAACGAGCTGTCCGCCCGCGAGGTCGTGCGCCGCGCCTGGGAGCAGCTCGCCGCCGTCGAGGTCGCCGACCGCAACGGCATGCCGACCGGCGACGGTGAGATCCAGGACACGATCCGTGACGAGCGCGCCTTCCAGGGCCCTAACGGGTTCGATCTCGCCCGCTATCGCGAGATCCTCCGCCGCCAAGGCATGACCCCCTCGCAGTTCGAGGCGATCGTCGCACGCCAGATCGCCATCATGAAGAACGCCGCGCTCGTCGAGGCCTCCACCTGGGTCGCACCCATGGAGATCGAGGACGAGGTCGCCTCCATGACCGACCGCTTCACCGTGCGC
Source organism: Verrucomicrobiota bacterium (assembly GCA_022704145.1). Classification (GTDB taxonomy): domain Bacteria; phylum Verrucomicrobiota; class Kiritimatiellia; order RFP12; family UBA1067; genus JAKJGY01. The sequence goes on along the minus strand of JAKJGY010000070.1, from coordinate 12,061 downwards.
GTCGCCACGCTCAGCAACCGTTTCGCCAACGCGGAGATGAGCCTCACCGAGCAGGACTACCGGAAGTTTTACGAAGAGAACAAGGCCTCGTTCGCCTTGCCGGACCGGGTCTCCGTACGCTATGTCGCCGTACCGGTCTCCAACTACCTCGCGTTCGCCACGGTCGACGAGGAGGAGCTGCAGAACCACTACGACCGCCACGCCACCACGTACATGCGGACGACCACCAATAACGTCTCCGAGCCGATCCCCTTCGCCGAGGTCCGCGGCAAGATCCTCGACGAGCTGAAGTTCGAGGCCGCCCGCTACTGCGCCGAGACCAGCGTCACCGACACCATCTACGGGACCCTCGCCGCGAGCGGCCCCAACGCCCTGAGCAAGGTGTCCGGACGCATCGGGCTGGAGGTCAAGACCTCCCCGCTGTTCAGCGCCGAAGAGCCGCTCTTCTGGGTCGAGAACGCTAAGGAGTTCGCCACCGCGGCCTTCAGCCTCGACGCCGAAAGCGAGGACTACCGCCACGCGCTCGTGCCCGGACAGACCTGCGTCTACCTGATCGAGGCCGCCAGCGTCTCCGCAGCCCACACCCCGACTTTCGAACAGGTCCTCAGCGACCTCAAGCCGCGCGCGCAGGCCAAAGCCCGCGCCGACGCCTTCCAGACGTTCGCCAAGACGCTCCGCGCCGAACTCCGCGCCAGCCTCGACGGCGGCCAGCCGTTCGCCGCCGCGGCCCAGGCCAAGGCACTGAATGTCTCGACCTCGATCACCTTCACCGTCAGCGAGATCCAGAACCAGCGCTTCGAGAACAGTTTCACGATCGCCTACGGCGCCATGGCCCTGAAAAAGGGCGAGCTCTCCGAGGCCGTGCCCGCTTCGGCCGCGCAGGCCCTGCTCATCTATGTCGAGAGCCGCCAGCCCGGCGACAGCATGACCGCCGAGATGATCCGCGCCGAGGTGCGTACGCGCGTCGCCCGCCGCCGCTACGGCTCGCTCTTCTCCGACTGGCTCTCCTGGAACCTCTCTCAGCAGGATTTCAAGCCGACCCGCCCGCTGGTCGAGGAGGACGAGGAGGCCGGGATCGAGAGCGGCGAGCAGGCCGCCGCCGCGCCAGCCGCCAACTGACGCCCAAAGAGAGACGTCCCCTTTTGCAGCGGGCGCGGCCGAAAGCCGCGCCCGCCTTGCTGTTAGGGCCCGGCACGGCAGATCGTCCCGCCTCCGAGAACGAGATCGCCCTCGTACAGCACCAGCGACTGGCCGGGCGTCACGCCGAACACCGGCTCCGCGAACGTGACCCCGACCTCCCGCCCGTCGGCGGACAGCGCCGCCACGGCCGCCGCGACCGGCCGCTGCCGATACCGCACCTGCGCCTCGGCCCGGGCGCCCACTCCGAGCGGCTCGCGATGCCAGACGAACCCCGCCGCACGGCAAGCCTCCGAACAGGCCGCGCCCGCCCGACCGCTCACCACAACCCGACCGCTCGCGGGGTCGATCGCGACCACCCTGACCCGCTCGCCGGTGGCGACGCCCAGGCCACGCCGCTGACCGATCGTGAAACGGTGTATCCCGTCGTGGCGGCCCAGCACCCGGCCCGCCTCGTCCACAATCACGCCCGGCGTCGCACGCCCCCCGTAACGCTGCCTCAGGAACTCCGCGAAATGCCCCTCCGGCCCCGCGAAACAGACGTCCTGGCTCTCGGCGCGCCCGGCGTTCACCAGCCCCCGCGCGCGCGCCAGGTCGCGGACTTCGGGCTTGGTCAGCGCGCCGAGCGGGAACCGTACGCGCGCCAGCGTCTCCGGCGCGAGCGCATGCAGAAAATAGCTCTGATCCTTGTCCGCGTCGGCGCCGCGCAGAAGCTGCGGCCGGCCCGCACGGTCTACTCCGCCCCTCGCATAATGGCCGGTGGCGACCTCCTCGGCCCCGACCGCACGGCCGACCGCAAGCAGCTCGTCGAACCGCACCGCGGCGTTGCAGCCCACACACGGGTTGGGCGTCTCGCCCGCCTCCAGCGACCGCCAGCAGGGCTCCAGCACCGCGCGCTCGAACTTCTCGCGGCAGTCAACCGCGTAGTGCCGGATGCCGAGCTGCGCCGCCACCGCACCCGCCGTCTCCACCACGTCCGGGCCGCAGCACGACCGCCGCGCGCTGTCCGCGTCCCCGCAGGGCCTCAGCCGCAGCGTCACGCCGACCACCTCGAAACCCTGCTCGCGCAGCAGCAGCGCGGCGACCGTGGAGTCGATCCCCCCGGAAAGGCCGACCACGATCCGCGGCGCCGGCCGCGCCCCCGCCTGTTTCAAGACCCCGCTCATGCCCCGGTACCATACCAACCTCCTGCGTACGCGTCCACATTTCTCCCTAGGCTTCCCCCTCCCAAAGGTGTAACATGAGGTTGTTATGGCGGCCCCCCCCCTTCACCTCGTGCTGGGCGGCGTCCGAGGCTCGACGCCTGTCGCGGCCTCGGTCCAGACCGTTTTCGGCGGCGCCACCTGCAGCCTGCTGGTCGACGGAGGCGACGGGGCGCGCGTCGTCATCGACGCCGGGACCGGACTGCTGAACCTCGCCGCGGAGCTTGCCACACCCGCGGCCGGAGCCGACGTGCTCGTGCTCTTCACCCACTACCACCTCGACCACCTGATCGGGCTGCCGCCCTTCCCACCCCTCTACGACCCGGCCTGGCGCGTGACCTTCGCCGCACCCGAACGCGAGGGCGTCACCCCTGCGCACGCCCTCTCGCGCCTGACCGCCGCCCCGTTCTGGCCCGCGCCCTTCCGCGCCCGCCAGCGCTTCGTCACTCTGCCGGACACCTGCGCCGACGGCCCCTTCCGCCACGGCCCGTTCGAGGTGCGCTGGTGCGCCGTGCGCCATACCAACGGCTGCCACGCCTACCGGATCGACCGGCCCGACGCAGGCGCCTCGCTCGTGCTCGCCACCGATATCGAGTGGCAGGACTCCACGCCTGCGGAGCGCGACGCCCTGTTGCGCCTGTGCCGCGAGCCGCACCCCGCCGACCTCCTGCTCATGGAAGGCTACGGCGAGGCGGCCGGGGCGACCGGCCGCGGCCACTGCCGCTGGCAGGACGCGGTGGAGGTGGCCCGCCTCGCCGGCGTGCGCCGCCTGCTCCTCACCCACCTGGCGCCCGGCGACACCGACGCCGACCTTCTCGCGCGCGAGCGGCTCGTCAGGGCGCATTGGCCCGGCGCCCGCATCGGCCGCCAGGGCATGCGCCTCGCCTGCCCCGGCTCACCGCCCTGAGCCGCCGTAGTATGCGGTTTTCTTACACATTTTGCACCCCGCTTTACAAGACGCGCCTAGCCGGACCCTCTATGCTCTGCTCACCATTAGGTTTTCGCCTGCGGCACCGTCTTCGAGACGGGCCGCACCACAACAAGGGGGAATCATGAAAAGCCGCTCCGTCACCGATCTCCAGACGCTCACAACCCACGTCAAAGCCGCCGCCGAAGCCGCGCTCAGCCAAGGCAAAGGCGTGTTGCGCCTCGCCCCCAACTGGGTGCCGCGCTCGTTCCTCCACCCCGGGCGCCGCCTCAAGCTCCACCCGGACGACCTCTACGCCTACGGGCTCAACCGCGGCGGCATCGACGAGCGCTGGTTCGCCTCCACCACCGAGGCCGCCAACGAAGGGCGCGTCCCGGACGAGGGCCTGAGCTACGTCGTCCATAAGAACCAGCGCTTCCTGTTGCGCGACGCGGTCGACGCGCTCGGCGCGACAGCCGTCGGCAAGGACATCTGGGACAAGTACCGCCGCTGGCCGGTCTACAGCAAGTTCTTCGACAACATGGGGCCCATCCCCCATCACATGCACCAGAGCGCCAAGCTGGCCAAGCTGGTCGGTCAGGAGGGCAAACCCGAGACCTACTACTTCCCGCCCCAGCATAACAACGTCGGCAACAACTTCCCCTATACGTTCTTCGGCCTCGTGCCGGGCACCACCAAGGCCCAGGTGCGCCGCTGCCTCGAGAACTGGAACAAGGGCGACAACGGCATCCTGGACCTCTCGCAGGCCTACCGCCTCAAGCCCGGCACCGGCTGGCTGGTGCCGCCCTGCGTGCTCCACGCGCCCGGCTCGCTCTGCACGTACGAGCCGCAGTGGGGCTCCGACGTCTTCGGCATGTACCAGAGCCTGGTCGAAGGGCGCGAGGTGCCCTGGTCGCTGCTCGTCAAGGACGTGCCCGCCGACAAGCACCAGGACCTCGACTACCTCGTCGAGCAGCTCGACTGGAAACAGAACACCGACCCCAACTTCCACAAGAACCACTACCTCGAGCCTGTGCTCGCAAGCGGCTCCGCCGAGCAGGGCTACTTCGACAAGTGGATCTGCTACGGCCGGATCAAGGGCTGGCAGTGCGTCACCGCCAAGGAGCTGACCGTGCTCCCCGGCACGACCTGCACCATCCAGGACGGCGGCGCCTACGGCCTCATTACCGTGCAGGGCAAGGGCAAGATCAACGGGCAGCTCCTCAGCAGCCCTAACCTGATCCGCTTCACCGACCTCACCGACGACGAGGTCTTCGTCGTCCATGACGCGGCCCGCGCCGGCGTGGTCTTCGAGAACACCTCCAAGACCGAGCCGCTCGTCGTCCTGCGCTACTTCGGCCCCGAGGTCAACCCCGACGCGCCGGAAGTGGGAGGCGCCCTGTGAACGCCGGCAAGAACACCTTCCCCAAACTCCACAACGCCACCTGGCCGGGCGTGGTCGGCAAGGGCCCCGGCTCGCCGGAGCCCCTGATCGACCTGGAGACCATGATCGACCTGACCGCCGCCGCCGAGGTGGACGGCCAGCGCTTCGACGGCGTGGACCTCTTCCTCTGCGCCCCGCATGTGGACATCGACTCGACCGACGCCGACCTTAAGAAGCTCGCGGACCTGCTGAAGAGCCGCAGCCTCGCCGCCGGCTCGCTCGTCGCGCCCGTGTGGCCGCCCGCAGGCGGCGGCACCGCCTTCGGCGACGCCGCCGCGCGCGACCAGTTCGTCACCCAGGTCCGCAAGGCCTGCGTCATCGGCCGCAAGCTGCGCGAACTCGGCGTGCGGCCCTCCGGCGTGATCCGGATCGACTCGGCCGGCGGCGTCGCCGACTGGGCCCAGGACCCGACGGGCAACACGCGCCTGATCATCGACACCTTCTCGCGCGCCTGCGACGCGGCCGAGGCGGAGGGCGAACGCCTCGCCGCCGAAGGCGAGATCTGCTGGGGCGGCATGCACTCGTGGCGCGCCATGCTCCAGATCCTCGAAGGCGTCAACCGCCCGAAGACGCTCGGCTTCCAGGCCGACATGGCCCACACGCTCCTCTATATGCTCGGCTACAACGCCGCCCCCGAGGACCGGCTCGTCCCGGACGCCTTCGACTGGAACGACACGCTCGCCTTCCACGCCGCCTATACGCGGCTGGCCGAAAAGCTGCGCCCGTGGACGATCGACTTCCACGTCGCGCAGAACGACGCCACCGTCAAAGGCCAGGGCACGCACGACAAGACCGGCCGCCACTGCCTGCCGGACGACGCCAACGGCAAGCTCGACATCACCTGGGCCGCCGGCCAGTGGCTGCGCGACGAGGCAGGCGAGCCGACCCGCTCCATCCGCCACCTGTGCTGGGACGGCTGTATGTTCCCGAACGACGTGATGTCCAAACCGCAAACCTGGAACGCGATCCTCAAAGCCATGCTGGACGTGCGCACCGCCCACGGCTGGCGCGAATAGTCCGCCTTCGAGGGAATCGAATGAACCGACTCAATCGATCATTCGATTCTCACGATTCACTCGAAAATAAGGAGCCCCCTCAAATGTCCTCTAAGAAAACGCTCAACGTCGGCCTCATCGGCTGCGGCTTCATGGGCCGCACCCATTCCAACGCCTACCGCAAGGTGGGCAACTTCTTTTCACTCGACCGCCAGCCCGTGCTCAAGGCGATCTGCGATTTCAACGCCGATAAGGCCGCCGCCTTCGCCCAGCAGTGGGGCTACGAGTCCGTCGAGACCGACTGGAAGAAGCTGATCGCACGCAAGGATATCGACCTGATCGACATCTGCCTGCCCAACAACCTCCACATGGAGGTCGCGGTCGCCGCCGCCAAGGCCGGCAAGATGATCATCTGCGAGAAGCCCATCGCCCGCGACGCCAAGGAAGGCCTCAAGATGGTCAAGGCCGTCGAGAAAGCGGGCGTGCCTAACCTGGTCTCATACAACTACCGCCGCATCCCGGCCGTCACCATGGCCAAGCAGCTCATCGACTCTGGCCGCCTCGGCCGCATCTTCCACTATCGCGCCAAGTTCCTCCAGGACTGGACCATCTCGAAAGACCTGCCCCAAGGCGGCGACGCCCTGTGGCGCCTCGACGTGAAGGTGGCTGGCAGCGGCGTCACCGGCGACCTGCTCGCCCACTGCATCGACACCGCGCTCTGGCTCAACGGCGGCATCGACTCCGTCTCCGCCATGACCGAGACCTTCATCAAGGAGCGTAAGCACCAGTTGACCGGCAAGGTGCAGAAGGTCGGTATCGACGACGCCTGCGCCTTCCTCGCGCGCTTCAAGAACGGCTCGCTCGCCACCTTCGAGTCCACGCGCTACGCCCGCGGGCACAAGGCGCTCTACACCTTCGAGATCAACGGCGAGCACGCCTCGATCGCCTGGGACCTGCACGACCTGCACCGCCTGCAGTTCTTCGACCACCGCGACGAAGGCCCGCTGCGCGGCTGGCGCTCGATCCACATCACCGACGGCGACCACCCGTATATGAAGAACTGGTGGGTGCCCGGCCTGGCCATCGGCTACGAGCACAGCTTCGTCCACCAGGTCGCCGACTTCATCCAAGGGCTGACCAGCGGCCAGCCCGCCGGCCCCACCTTCCGCGAGGCGCTGGAAACCTCCAAGGTCTGCGACGCCGTGCTCGCCTCAGCCTCCAGCGGCGCCTGGGTCAAGGTCTGAGAAGGCCACGGCCGCCCACCCGCACGACGTTCCTAGCCCGCGCGGCCCCGCCGCGCGGGCTTATTGTTTGAGCCGCATCCAGGCGGGGATCTTCACGTTCCGCGCCTCGGCCGACTGGATCTCCTCAGGCGCGGTCGGCCGCCCCGCCCGCTCCAACGCGTCGATACGCATGGAGAGCGCCTGCTGGCTCGCCTGGAACTGCTCACGCTCCGCCTCGCGGCTCTTACGCTCATCCGCCAGCGCCTGCTCGCGCTTGCGCAGCAGCTCCTCCAGCTCCTGCATCCGCAGGCGCTGCTTGTCGGCCTCGGCCACCTGGAGCTGGAACTTGGTGGTCTCCGCCTCCAAGACGCGCTGCCGCCGCGCCTGCTCGCGCTCGCGCTCCTCCGCCTGCCGCACCGTCTGCTGATACGTCATGCGCAGCTCGTCGATCTCCTTGCGCAGACGCGCCGTGTTCGGATCCGGCTGCTGCTCGCGCAACGTCCGCCGCGTCATCTCCGCCGGCCCGTCACCGAGCCGCCGCAGCAGCGCCTGACGCCGGTCCGCCAAGGCCGCCTGCCGCTGCGCCCCCCACTCCTTCAGTGCCTCAAGATGACTCCGCTCCGCCTCCAAGGCCTCGCCCAGCGCGTCCGACTCCGCCTTCAGCAGGTCGTAGACCGCAACCTGGTCGGCATAGATCCGGTCGGCCTCCTGCGGCGAGAGCGCGCACAGCTTCTCGAGCGCCGCCAGCCGCTCGACGTTCGCCGCGTCACGGGCGTTCGCCTCGGTCAGCAGCTCCGCCAGCGCCGCCTCGGCCTCGGCCGCCCTCCGCGCGGCCGCCTCCGCCGCCGCCTCCGCCGCCTCGCGCGCGCCGCACGCCATGGCCTCCACCGCCTCGCGCGCGGCCAGCGCACCCTCGGCCTCGGCCGCACGGCGCGACAGCCCCTCACGCTCGCGCTCCAGCTCCGCCACGCGGCCCCGCAGCGCCTCGCGCTCGGCCGCAGCCGCCGCAGCCGCCTCACGGAACTTCCGCCCCTCCCCCGCCACCTGCTGCCGCAAGGCCTCGTTCTCTCGCGCCAGCGCCTCGCGCTGCGCGGCCGCGTCCGCCTCAGCGGCCGTCAGCCGGGCCTGCAGCGCCGCCGCCTGCTGCGCCGCCTCTCCCTCACGCGCCTGAACCTCATCCGCCGCCAGCAGCCGTCTGTTCGACTCCTCCACCTGCTGCTCGAGCCGCCTGACCTGCTGACGGGCCTGCTCCAGCTTGCGCTCGCTGGCGCGCGCGTCTTTCTCAGCGTTCCGCACGATCGTGTCGCGCTCGGCCTCCAGCTCCTTGACCACCGACTTGAGCACGTCACGCTCGTGCTGGATCGTCTCCACCGCGTCCGCGCCCGACAGCTTCAGCAGCCGCTCACGCTGCCCCGAGACCATCGCCTCCAGCTCACGAATGCGCACGCGCAGCACATCTTCCGGCAAGGCCTCCCGCGCCGCTTTCTCCTGCGGCGCGGACGCCTTTTCAGCGGCCCCCGAAAGGTCGGCCTCGTCGGCCGCGATGAGCTGCGCGCCCTCCCGCACCTTGCCGCTCCTGATCAGCGCCTCCGCCGCCAGCCGGTTCAGCGGCCCGCGCAGCTCGCCCTCCCCGTCGTCCACATACCAGCGCATGTCTAAGACATCCACCGAAACCGCCTGCTGCCACGTCTTGCGGTCGGTCGACACCTCGTGCCCCGGCAGGATGCGCCCCTGCTCGGCCCAGACGATCAGGCCCTGGGTCGAGACCGGGCCAAACACCGCCTCGCCACCGGTCCTCAGGAACCATTGGCGCATATCGTCATGCTCGCGTTGTCCGTCCGACATAGGATTCCACCGTTCGCCTGTGAGGCGCCGCGCCCTCACTTCTTCCGCTTGAACAGATTCGCGCCGTGCGCGCCCAGCCGCTCCAGCTCGCGGCGCGCCTGCTGCTCCAGCTCCGCCAGGGAGACGCCCTGAGGCCCGCGCCCGGCCTGCGCCCCGGCCGCAGCCTCGGCCGCCGGCCGCGCGCCAGCCTCGCGCCGCGCCTGCCCCTCCTCCGCCGCGACCGGCCGGGCCTTCTCGCGCGGCGGCGGCTCGAGCACCTCGACCGGCTCAGCCTCCACATACACCCGCTCGACCGCCGGCCGCTCCGCCGCGCGCGCCGGCCCGCCAGCGGCCGCCGCGCGCCACTCCTCGGAAGCCTGCCGCACCAGCCCGCACAGCTCCGCGACCTGCCGCCGCAGCCCCTCCAGCTCCGGGCCGACCTCCGGCCGCGTCTCGCGCACGCCCGGCTGCCCCCCGGCCTCGGCGCGCGCCTGCGCCGCGCCCAACGCCTCCTGCAGCGCCCGACAGCGGGCCTCAGCCTGCCGCACCGCCTCACGCTCGCCCTCAATCGCCAGCCCCAGACCGTCACGCTCCGCCGCCAGCGCCTGCACGCGCCTTACCAGCTCCTCACGCGCCGCCGCCGCGCCCTGGGCCGCCGACAGCGCCGCCTCAAGCTGACCCGCACGGCCCTCGTGCTGCGCGACCTCCTGCCGCATGCGGGCCTCCGTCGACGCCCACGCCTGCCGTTCCGCCTCAACCGCCCGGGCTTCGGCCGCCGCCGCCTCGCGCCCGGCCGCGAGTTCGGCCCGCACGCCCGCCTGCTGCGCAAGCGCCGCCGCACACTCCTGTCGCGCCGCCTCACGCTCGGCCGCCGCCCGCTCAGCCCGCGCCGCCGCCGCCGCGCGTTCCTGGCGCGCCGCCTCCAGCTCCGTCCTGAGGCCCGCCGTCTGCGCAAGCGCCGCCGCACACTCCTGCCGCGCCGCCTCACGCTCGGCCGCCGCCTGCTCGGCCCGCGCCGCCGCAGCACGCCGCTCGCCACGCGCCGCCTCCAGCTCGCCCGCCACCTGTCCGAGCGCCGCCTCCAGCCGCGCCTCTGCCGCCACCGCCCGCTCAGCCCGCGCCGCGCTCTCCTCAGCCTGCCGCCGCGCCTGCCGGACACGCTCCTCGCACACCTCCTCCAGCCGGCGCTCACGCTCGGCCTGCTCCTCCGCAGCGCGCCTCAGCCGCGCCGCACCCGCCTCCGCCTCGGCCCGGAGCTGCGCGACGAGCTGGCCGAGCGCGTCCGCCTCACGGCGCGCCGCCTCCGCCCGCTCCAGAACTTCCGCCGGCACCTCCGGCGGCGCGGCCGCCTCACGCCCCTCAAGCCCCCGGCGCGCGAAAAAGGCGCTCGCCGCAGGGATCGCGCCATCACGGATCAGCTCCTGCATCGCGCGCTGGTGGATCGGCCCGTAGAACGTGCCCGGCGAGACCTCCGCCACCCACACCATCTCCAGCGCGTCCAGCGCGGTCACCAGCCGCCACACCTCACCGTCCTCAGAAACCTCATTCGTCGGCGCCAGCCGCCCGTCGCACGCCCAGCCTTTGAGCGCCTCAAGCCCCACCGGGCCAAAGGTCTCGCCGCGCTCGTTCCGGACCAGCCAGCCTTCCTTTTTTGCGTCCTGCGCCTGTTTCCGCATGACGTAATGATAGTACAACCTGAGGAGGTCTCACAATGCGATTATTGCGCCTGCCTGTTTCGCTTGTCTCTTGCGTCAACACCGTGGCCTTGGCCGCGGAAAACGCCTATGCCCCCCTTGACCGCGTGACGAACGTAAGCGTCATATTTTAGACAGCCTTGACGGCTGCGGACTAAGCGGCGCGTGCGGCCGGGGCCCCTGCGGCGGGCCCTCTGGCCGAGGTGAGTTCCCGCGCCTCGTCGGCCTTGATGTGCTGCGGCAGGCGGACGAGCACGTCGGCCAGGAGCATCGCTTCCGTGAGGCACTGTCCGAGCCGAGCATCCGAGACAACACGATGATGACACCGGAAGGGTGCCTGGAGTAAAGCGTTCCCGATTCCGATTCCGAGTGAACCACCATGACCTCCAGCAACGGCGACAGACCGAACTTTCGCTCGCCTGCGGCTCACGGGTCCGGCGGTCACTGCTGCCATAGCACGGCGCTCATTACACGGCCAGGATGTCAAAGTTGAGCGACGGTCAACGCGCAGTCCAGGCTTTCATTCTTCCTGCTTTGGGTAATCCTGGACGGCGTCACTGCGGCTCCAGCACGACCCGGATGCGGGCCGCCTGGACGCCGTGCAGGTTGAGCGCGAGCTTGCGGCGCTTGCTGTTGTCGGCCTGCTTCTTCGGGTTGGGCGAGGTCGGCAGCGGCTCGCACGCCCTGACCGCGAAGGCGGCGCCTTGCGGCTCGGCCAGCCGCACCGTGAAGGCCTTGCCCTTCTGCGTCAGCGTCGCGGTGCGGCCGCCGTCGCTGAGCGCGACCTTCGCCGCCGTGTGCAGAAACCACCACAGCTCGGCCGGCTGCGCGACGTCGATCTCGTCCGTGACCACCAGGCGCTTGCGCTCCTGAAACTCGAAGGTGCGCAGCACGCGCGTGGCGTGCGGGCGGTAGGCCTGCGTGAGGTCGACCACGGCCACCGCTCCGGTCGCAAAGGACTCGAAGCGCGTGAAGGCGGCCACAGCCTTGGGGTCCTGATCCGGACCCGCCCCAGGGTTCAGCACCGGCACGTTATGGCCTTCGGCACGCACGCGGTAGAAGGCGTGCCGCGGCTGGCGGTTGGTATGGGTCATGTAGGTCTCGTGCTCCTTGCCCGAGTCGATGATCCAGCGTTCGCCCTGCGCGTCCACAATGAAGCTGCCGAGGTCGAGGTGCCGGTGCCCGCCGAGGTTCATCGAGTCGCCAGCCTGGATGCCGACAATCAGCGCGTCCGGACTCCAGGCGCTGCGCATCGAGGCGCATTCGGCGTGGCGGAAGTGACGGTCGAGCGGTAACGCCGCGAGGTCGGCCCCCTTGCCGCGGGCGTCGTACCAGAGCAGGTCCCAGAGCGTGCCCGGCTCCGCCCCGCTTTCGAGCGCCTCGAGCCGGAAGCGGCTGTAGAGCGGCTCGCCGTACTGGCGCGCCAGCCAGAAGTGCTGCGGCTCGGAGATGCGGACCACGCTGCAGTCGGCAAAGTCGAACGAGTAGCGCCCGGCCCCGCACAGGTACAGCGGATAGAAACCGCTCTTGTCGAAGGCGCCGACACGCGACAGCCCGAAGTCGGTGCCGAGCGCCGTCTGGAGCGACGCGAGCATCACGATGTTAAAGTGCGAGCCGTAGCCCCAGTAGGTCACG
>JAKJGY010000069.1 GCA_022704145.1 Verrucomicrobiota bacterium | reverse complement strand
CCCGCCCGAGCCGCTCCCGCCCTCCGGCACCCGCTACCTCTACCACGCCACCCTCACCCCGATCCCCCTCTGGCGCCGTTTTTTCAATTGACCTCTCCGGCCGGTTTCGCTTCACTACTGTCACGGTAGCAAAAAAACCATCAACGGGAGATGACCCCCATGACCAGTAAGACCCTCTGCCACACCCTCACCGCCCTCGCCGCCGCCGCCTTCATCGGCGGCTGCGCCTCGACCTCGCACTACACCGGCGCCCAGCCCTTCGGTAAGGTGCCGCGCCTCGCCAACAAGGACTTCTACAAGCCGGACGGCTCGCTCGACCAGGAGGTCGCCAAGAAAGCCTACTTCGACCTGATGCAGGCCTACCACTACCCGATCCCCGCCATCCTGAAGACCGACACGTTCTGGGTCGCCGACTTCATGCAGGGCGACTTCGCCCGCCTCGGCATGGGCGGCGTCTTCTGGAAGAACGTCGAGGGCGTGTACGGCGACGTCGGCGCCAAGGCCTACAAGGGCGCGTTCAAGAACCAGAAGTTCGGCTACCTCGGCCATGACATCTACCTGCTGCCCGGCCAGACGCTGCCCGAGCACAACCACCTGACCGACGGTGACGGCAAGGGCTTCGGCCCGAAGATGGAGACCTGGCGCGTCTGCCACGGCTCCGTCCTGTTCTTCGGCGAGTACAAGGGCGACGGCACCGAGATCCCGATCAGCGAGCTGCCCGCGTGCGAGCTGCCCTGGGGCCATGGCCAGCCGTGGTTCAAGAGCAAGTACGTCAAGCGCGCCGTCGCCGGCGACATCTACACGCTGAACGACCCCGAGTCTTGGCACTTCATGGTCGCGGGCAAGGACGGCGCCATCGTCGCCGAATACGCGACCTACCACAACGACGTCAAGTTCAGCAAGCCCGGTATGGAGTTCGGCAACTCCAAGGCCGCCGAGATCACCAAGCTGAAGAAGTGACCCCGGTCACGGCGCGCGCCGCAACACAAGGTCAGCCGATGAGACTCACCCTCTGTGCCGCCGCCGCGTTGGCGAGCCTCGCCCTGGGCGCGGCCGCGCGCCCGCCCAACATCATCGTAGTCCTGGTCGACGACTGCGGCGTCGGCGACTTCGGCTTCTCCGGCGGACGCGACGTGCCGACGCCGCACATCGACCGCCTCGCGGCCGAGGGCGTGGTCTTCTCGAGCGGCTACGCCCTGCCCTCCTGTTCGCCCACACGCGCCGCGCTGCTGACCGGCCGCTACCCGCAGCGCTTCGGCATCGAGGACAACCGGCCGCTCGACGGCCCGACGGGCGGCATGGACCGGCGCGAGGCCACGCTGCCGCAGCGGCTGCGCGAGGCCGGCTACCACACGCGCCTGATCGGCAAGTGGCACCTCGGCAAAGGCGCGCGCTTCGAGTACGCGCCGCGCAACCGCGGCTTCGACGCGTTCTACGGCTATTTCGGCGCGGCGGGCGTCTATTTCGACCCGATGCTCTCGCGCGACGGCGACGAGCGCAAGCGGCCCGGCTACATCACCGACCTGCTCACCGACGAGGCCTGCCGCTTCCTGCGCGAGCCGCACGACAAGCCCTTCTTCCTGCACCTCGCCCATATGGCCGCGCACCTGCCGCAGGCCGCGAAGCCCGAAGACCTCGCGCGCGTGAGCCACCTCTCCGGCAAGCGTCGGCTGGCGGCCGCCATCCTCGTGAACCTGGACGACAATATGGGCCGGCTGCTGGCCGCGCTCCGGGAGACGGGGCTCGACGCGAACACGCTGCTCTTTTTCCTGAGCGACAACGGCGCCGAGCCGCCGGTGCTCGGCACGAGCAACGGGCCGTACCGCGGCATGAAGTTCGACGTGCTCGAGGGCGGCATCCGCGTCCCGTTCTGCGCGCGCTGGCCCGGCACGCTGCCCGCCGGCCGCACGTACGCGCCCATGGTCCACGTCTTCGACGTCTGCGCGACCGCCCTCGCAGCCGCCGGCGTCGCGCGGCCGGAGGGGCTCGACGGCGCCGACCTGCTGCCGTACGTGACCGGCGCGGCAGCGGGCGTGCCGCACGCGCGCCTTTTCTGGCTCTACAACGACCACCAGGAGTGGCGCGTCCCAGGCCGCGACACCAACCTCGCGCGGCCGCTGCGCGCCGTGCGCGAGGGCGACGAGAAGCTGGTGGCGCTGGGCGACGGCCCGCCCGCGCTCTACGACCTCGCGCAGGATCCCGGCGAGACCAACGACCTCGCGCCCGCCCGCCCGGAGCGCGCCGCCGCGCTGCGGCGGGCCTTCGACGCCTGGCGCGCCGAGATGACGCCGCAGCACATCCCCGACAACCACCCCCTCTACGGCACATACAAGCGCATGGCGCCCGAGGCGCCCGACGGCTACCGCCTGGTGTGGTCGGACGAGTTCAACGTCGACGGCCGCCCGAACACCAACGACTGGACCTACGAACGCGGCTTCGTGCGCAACAACGAACTCCAATGGTACCAGCCCGACAACGCCTTCTGCTCCAACGGATGCCTGATCATCGAGGGACGCCGCGAGCGCAGACCGAACCCCGGTTACAGGCCGGACGACGCCTACTGGGGCAACCGCCGCGCATACGCCGAGTACACCTCCTCCAGCGTGACCACCAAGGGCCTGCACAGTTGGCAGTACGGCCGCTTCGAGGTCCGGGCACGCCTCAAGGCCCAGGCGGGCCTCTGGCCAGCCATCTGGTTCCTGGGCCTCAAGGGCCGCTGGCCCGCCTGCGGCGAGATCGACCTGATGGAGTACTACAAGGGCGACATCCTGGCCAACGCCTGCTGGGCCTCGCACAAGCAGGGGGAGGCCAAGTGGGACGACTCCAAGAAGCCGGTCGCCTCCTTCGGCGACCCGGCGTGGGACGAGAACTTCCACGTCTGGCGCATGGACTGGGACGAGCAGCGTATCACACTCGCGCTCGACGGCGAGACGCTCAACACGATCGAGCTGGCGCAGGCCGTCAACCCCGAGGGCCGCGAGCCCCGCCACCCCTTCCACCAGCCGTTTTACCTGCTGCTGAACCTCGCGCTCGGAGGTAACCAGGGCGGCGACCCCTCCAAGACTACCTTTCCGACGCGTTTCGAGATCGACTACGTGCGCGTCTATCAGAAGGGTATTCTGTAGTTCCGGCGCTGTGCCGCCGGAAACACGCCGCCCCGCGCCTCGCGCACCTGACTGGGATAGGTTCCGAACGTATTATAAAAACAGCGCTGAAAGGTGCGCAGGCTGGCGAACCCGCACTGCTCGCCGATCACGCCGATCTTCTCGTTCGTCCGGACCACCCGCTCGTGCGCCCGCTCAAGGCGGACGCGCTGGATCAGCTCCGCGGGCGTCACGTTCAGCTCGCGGCGAAAGAGGTTGTAAAGGTTGCTGAGCGAAGCGCCCGCCGCCAGCGCCACCGCGTCCAGCGTGAGGGTGTGTTCGACCGCGTGCGCCTGAATGTGGTCGACCGCTTTCCGGACTTGGCCGTGCGTGACCGCCAGATAGTCGGAGCTGGTCCGGGTGATCACGCCGCTCGGCGGCAGGATCTCGTGGCGGGACGGGAGCGGCCGGCCGCTCATCAGGGCGTCGAGCATGCGGGCCGCGCGGTAAGCCTGCTCCTCGGAGGGCATCACCACGCTGGAGATCGGCACGCGGCTGTACTCGCACACGGCGGGGTGGTTGCCGACGCCGATGACCGCGAGTTCTTCAGGCACCCGCCACCCGCTGACGTGGGCCGCCTCGATCGCCTCGGAGGCCAGGATGTCGTCCAGCGCGAAGAGACCCAGGGGGCGTTGCAGCGTGCTCAGCTCGGCAGAGAGCCACTCGACCACCGTGTCGGAGCCGGGCGAGGGGTCGTGAAGGATGACCGGTTCAACGCCGCGCGTCAGGGCGCGGCGCACGAAGCCCTCGGTGCGCCGCCGCAGGTACTCGCCTCTGCCGCGCGAGAACAACGCGAGCCGCTTGTGGTTGCGTTCCAGCAGGTGCTCGGCAGCCAGCTCGCCGATAAGGACCTCGTCCGTCTCGGCGGTCGGCACATCGACGCCGAGGTCATTGGCGCCGTGCAGCACGCAGGGGATGCGTGCCGCCAGCCGCAGCATCGTCTTGCGCAGGGCCGGCGTGTGGGCGTTGGTCAACAGCACGCCGTCGCCGGTGCGCTCGTCCGGCACCAGGCCGGTCATCATCGAGAGCACGTCAAGCTGCCAGTGCGCCTCGTGCGCGTAACGGCAGAACCCCTGGATGATCCTCGGGTTCTGCCAGCCGATCAGGACATGGACGTGTTTTCGCACCGCGCCTCTACCATAACGCCGACCGCCCGGAGCGCGCAAGGCGGAATTATAGAGAATGACATCAATTATGGAAGCTATGTCGTAGACTACTAACGGGTGCTGTGTTTAACTTCCACCGTACGGGAATGTGCTAGGGCGTGAGACAAGCTCGGGTGGTTTCTTCAACGAGGAGAGTATACATGAGCAAGCGGGTGTTCAGCGTTTGTGTGCTGGGATCGGCCATCCTGTCCAGTCCCCTCCACGCCGCAGTATTGACGCGGACGATCGGTGCGGGGACGTGGGACTTCAACACGACAAAGTTCACTTCGGCTGCCGGCGTGAATTGGACCAACAACGCGGACACGGCGAACTTCGACGCGTCAGGCGGCGATACCGGTTACCTGATCAGCGTCGACAACACCAAGGGCCAGGTCGGCGCTTACGGGATCACCTTCGGCAATCCCGCAGGCAATTGGATGTTCATCGGCCAGCCGCTGCAGCTCGGGGCCGGAGGCCTCCGACAGACGCTCGCTAATGCCACGGCCGGGCTGACGTTCAGCAACACGGTCGAGGTGCTGTCCCCGCAGACGTGGTCCATCAACGCGGCGCGGCCTATCAAGGCCTTCGGGCCGGTGACCGGCAGCGGCGACTTGCTCTTCGACGCCCTGAACCAGGGCGGCACGCTGACGCTCTCCGGCGCCAACACGCGCACGGGCCCGCTGACCGCACGCAACGGCGGCACGCTGCTGTTGGATTACAGCCTCCAGAACAACGACAAGCTTGATCCGAACGGCGCCTTGACGCTCGGCAACACGATGACCGTCCAGTGGACCGGCGGCAGCTTGTTCACGCAGGCGGTCAGCGGGGTGTCCCTCGAAGGGCCCGGCGACCTGTACGTCAACCGTTCCGGCGGTGCCAACGTCTTCCAGTTGGGCACGCTGACGAGAACGGGCACCGGCGCGACCTTCCGCGTGAACGCGGCCAACGTCGCGACCACCTCCAGCGGCAACGAGAGCGGCATTCTGGGCGGCTGGGCCACCGCCCCGGCCGGCTGGGCCTTCAACGCCTCCGGCGGCGCGAACGGCGCGATCGACCAGACCTTCGGCACGACGGACAACAACCCGGCCACCGGGTGGACGCCGACGGAAAATGTCAATCACACCGCAGCCCTCTCCGGTTCGCTCACCAGCCGTACCGTCAACGCGCTGCGCTTGGGCGGCCCCAGCTCGCTCAACCTGAACGGCGCCACGCTGACGCTCGCCTCGGGCGGCCTCATGGCCGCCAACAACAACCCCGTGGTCACGAACGGCGTCTTCCAGTCGGGGCTGGCCAGCGGCGAACTCTTCGCGTGGACCGTCAACAATTCCGCGCTGACCGCTGATGCGGCGTTCCAAGACAACGGCGCGGTGCCGGCCCACCTCGTCAAAGGAGGCTCCGCAACCCTGACGCTCCGGGGCGCGAACACCTACAGCGGCGGAACCTACGTCAACCAAGGCACGCTGCAGGTCGGCCAGAGCGGCGTGCTTCCTGACGGTACGCTCTATGTGGGCCGCGGCGCGACCTGCACCTTCAGTCCGGTCGTGACGCAGCGCTGGGCGGGCGTCTTGAGCGGCCACGGCTCGCTGACCTGCGCGGGGAACGGCGTCCTCGAGCTGTCTCTCCGCGACAGCGGCACGGTCGGGCAGGTCGTTCAAAGCGCCGCACAGGGCACGCTCTCGCTGACCGGCGCGCCCGGCACGACCCACACGCTGACCCAGAACGGGTTCAGAAACACGAACACAGGCACCATCCGGATCATGGGCGGGGTTTGGGATACGCCCAACCTCGGGCAGAACAACACCGGCCAGCAGATGCGCGGCACCAATGTCATTCAGAACGCGCACGTCCGCGTGACCAACAACGGCCGCTACGCCACGGGCAACTTCCTTCTGTCCGCCGGCGGGAAGCTGGAGGTTCTGCTGGACCGTTTTGCCTTCGCGACCGAACAGACGGTCAGCGGCCTGTCCTACGCGTTCGACATTGCGGACGGCGGCGCGCTCGAGGTCGCCGCCACAGCCTACGGTTCCAGCGTCGGCGGCGCCAGCGGCATGACCGCGTGGATCAACCAGACGGCCGGCACCGCAACTTTCGGCGTCAACGGCGCCGGCGGCAACCGCAACCTGGTGATCGGCGGCACGAGCGCCTCCTCGACCTCGTATTACGCTCTCTCGGGCGGCAGCCTGCTCGTGGCCGGCACGCTTTCGGCCGGCGCCGGCGGACGCAACGACTTCGTCTGGACGGGCGGCACGCTCGCGGCCAACGCCTTCACGACCGCCGGATTCTCCGGCAACACGCTGACCAACGCGGGCGGCGTGCTGGCGCCGGGCGATATCGGCCGTCCGGGCAGGACGACGCTCACGGGCCCGTACGTCGTCGCTTCCGCTGACGCCCAGTTGGCCGTCGACCTCGGCGGCACGACAGCGGCGTCGGTGTTCCAAGACACGGCCGCCAAGTACGATCTCGTGAACGTGAACAACGGTGCCGCCACGCTGGGCGGCGCGCTCCGCGTGAGCCTCGTCAACGGCTTCGTCCCCGCCCCGGCCAACACCTTCGACGTCCTGACCAGCACGGGCACCGGCTCCGGGCTCTCGGGCAGTTTTGTCAACGCCGCAGGCGGCCAGGTGCTCGCCAGCGACGGCCTGACCCGCTTCGACGTGGCGGTCGACACGGTCAACAAACGCGTGCGGTTGAGCAACGCGGCCGTGAACCAGTGGGCCAGCGCGTCCGGCGCCGACTGGACGGCCGGTGCCTCGTGGACGTTCGCGGAGCCTGACGGCAGCGACTACGCCGCCCTCTTCGGCCCGGCGCTCGCGGCCTCGGGTACGGTCGCGCTCGATGCGGCCCGCACGGTGCGCGCGCTCGTCTTCACCAATAGCGCAGCAGCCTACACGGTCGCGGGCGCGGGCGCGCTGACGCTTCAGGCCGACGCGCTGACCGCGCCGCTGGTGCGCGTCACCGCCGGCAACCATGCGGTCAGCGTGCCGGTCGCGCTCGCCCAGACGACAACCGCCGACATCGCCGCAGGCTGCGCCCTGGCGCTCTCCGGCACCGTCACCGGCGGGCAGGCCCTGGCCAAGTCCGGCGCGGGCGCGCTGACGCTGAGCGGCGACAACGCGCTCGGCGCGGTGACGGTAGGCGGCGGCACGATCCTGATGCTTTCCGGCGCGTCGTCGTTCGAAACACTCAGCCTGGCCAACGGAACCGCCTTCTCCCAGTCCGGCGGCATGTTGACGCTCGAAGGCGGCCTGACGTTCGCGGGTTCCGCCAACTACGACCTGCTGAACGGCGGCGCGAAGCTGCTTCTTAAGCGCGGCAGCGACGGCGGCGCGGTTGATACGGTTAGCGACGTGACGGCTGCCGTCGCGGCCGGACAGCTTCGCGCGCGCGGTCTCGCGGCGCCTCTCTCCGCGTTCAGGGTGTCCGAGGTGGATGCGGGAGGAACGATCTACGTGCAGGTCGCGCTGAAGGCGATCGGCACGCTGCTGAGTGTGAAGTAGTGCGACCCCTCCCTCGCCCTGTCCCGCCGCCCCCTCGAAAACGCAGCTTGCACGTCCGTCGTTTCATTTATCGGCGATGAGCCGTTCGAGAAGCTGGACATCCAACAGATCCTTAGGGCGACCAGAGGAGCGCTTGTTGGCAAGCAGGTCTTGCAGCGAGAGCACGCGGACGGAGAGGCCCTCCAACTGCACGACCTCCGCGCGCGGATAGGCCTCGGAAAAAGACACACCGTCAATCTTGGTAATGATGTCGATGCGCCTCGGCACCACACCGATCTGAAAAAGGGTTCCCTCCGTCATGAAATCCGCTTCGGATACGTTCGACAACGGGGCTCCGAAACACTTCAGCGCGCGAACAACCGCCGCCGCATTTTCAGGTGAAGCCATGACCCAGAGGTCAATATCCAGCGTCGCTCGCGGATACCCGAGTGCGCCCAGCGCATAACCTCCGACGAGGATGAATTTCACGTCACACTCGCAAAAGGCGCGTAACATGTCGGTGTAATCGCTGTTCAGCATCCAGCTTTCCTCCTAGCGATGTTATCTCCGCCGTCAGATCCCAAACCAGTCCGATGCGCTCGGCCATCGTGCCCGGAACGGGCGGGTCGAACTGCGCCCCAGGGTCGGACATGCGCAGAAGCCGAGTCGTCACCGTTCTTTCGGCCCTCTCCGTTTTCATGCCGATATTATACCACGCCCGAGCAGCCATGGGCAATTCGTGCTTTCTCCAAAGCGGTTGGACTGACGAGCGCGCACGCCACGAAGGTTGTACCCTTGTCTCACGCCGTGCTCGACTGCTCTCCGTCCTGCGCCCTAGGCCTTCGAGTGGAAGAAATGACGTGCCGATTGCAAATGATGACATAGACTCGAAGGCGCGACGCGAGTACACTGAGTGCTCAATGAGGAATACCCATGGTCACCCCCCACGCGCAGCAGGCTGAACAGCCGTTCAACGCACCGGTCAATGCCTGGCTGCGCCGTTGCGGCGGCGCGGCCTTCGCCCGGCTCGGCACCTACGATTACGCGCGGCACAACCGGCCTTCCGGCGAGGTCCGGGTGCCGCTCGCTGACGGCGCGGAGGCGGCGCTGGGCGGCTCCGTCTGGCGGGTGTCGATGCGGTGCTCGCAGGCTGACGGCGACACTGAGGCCCACGCGTGCGAGGTCACCTTCGCCTGCGCCGGCGGCGCGCTCGCCCAGGCCGCTGTGGCGGTGGATCTCACGTTCACGGGCTGGTCCGGCAAGACCTACGTG
Organism: Verrucomicrobiota bacterium; assembly: GCA_022704145.1. Lineage (GTDB taxonomy): Bacteria > Verrucomicrobiota > Kiritimatiellia > RFP12 > UBA1067 > JAKJGY01. The sequence continues at coordinate 9,436 of JAKJGY010000069.1, read as the reverse complement.
CTCCTGCCGGGCGCCGCCTATGACGGCAACCGCTTCCTGTCGCGCAAGATTCCCTATTCGCCCAAGCTCTGCGAGGTGCGGGACATCGGCCCCGACAGGCCGGTCATCATCACCGACGTGCCGCGGCTGAACGTCGGCGAAGGCCCTTCCCGTATCCAGGAGCGCAGCGGCAGCCTGTCGGTGCCGTGTCTGGGCTTTCACGACCCGGCGCGCAAGACCGGCTTCCTCCTGCTGACCGAACAGGCGAACGCGCTGGGCGATCTGGGCCTGGGCGTCGAAGAGTCGCGCGACCGCAGCCGCGCCACGTTCTCCCTCACCTCGCCCGTGGTGCGCGAGCTGACCAGCTACCGGATCTGCGATTGCGAACACCCCTCCGACGACCGGCCGAGAGATTTCCGGGCGGGCGACACCGTTACGATCACCTTCCGCCTGCATGCTTTCGAAGCGCCGGACATCCAGGCGCTGTTCGACGCCCTGGCGGCCCTCCGCAAATCGAACGTCGGCGCGAATGCGTGTCCGGTAGGGCTGGACGTCTCGGACAGCCCCTTCGTGCGTCCGGGACGTCCGCACGTACAGGGCGTGCGAGAATCGCCAGCCGACCTTGCGTTGCCGTACTCGGCCTGCCTCGCGCTCCAGATCGAGAAGTTCAACCGCGAGAACTTCGTGCCCGAACACGGCTACTACTCCGTGGGGCCGCGCACGAACTTCCTGCAGGACTGGCAGATCGGCTGGACGGGCGGCATGATCAGCACCTATCCGCTGCTCTTCGCTGGCGACGCGCAGACGCGGGCCAACGTGCTGCGCAATTTCGACTGGCTGTTTCCAGACGGCCTTTCCCCGTCGGGTTTCTTCTGGGACTGCGGCGCGAACGGCACGCAGTGGCTCGGCGGCGACATCCGCAGGCCGCACACCGCCAACTGGCACCTGATCCGCAAGAGCGGGGACGCGGTCTTCTACATCCTCAAGCAGTTCGCGCTGATGGAGCGGCTCGGCCTGGAGGTCAAGCCCGCCTGGCGCGAGGGCGTCCGGCGCGTCTGCGACAGCTTCGTGCGGCTGTGGACGCGCGAAGGCCAGTTCGGCCAGTTCGTGGACGCGCTCACCGGCGAGGTGCGGGTCGGCGGCTCGACCAGCGGCGCGATCGCGCCCGCAGGGCTGGCCTTGGCCGCGCGTGCCTTTGCAGACGCGACCTACCTGAACGTGGCCCAAGAGGCCGGCGAGCATTTCTACCGGAACTTCACGCGCCGCGGCCTGAGCTGCGGCGGTCCGGGCGACGCCTGCCAGAACCCCGACTCGGAGTCGGGCTACGCGCTGGTCGAGGCCTACGTCGCGCTGGCCGAGGCGACCGGCGACGCGGTCTGGCTGGCGCGCGCGGGCGAGGCGGCGCGCCAGTTCGCGTCGTGGGTGGTCTCCTACGACTTCGCCTTCCCTCCCGCATCCACGTTCGCCCGGGCCGGCATCCGCACGACCGGCGCGGTCTATGCCAACACCCAGAACAAGCACGCCGCGCCCGGCATCTGCACCTACTCGGGCCTCGGCCTGCTCAAGCTCTTCCGCGCCACGGGCGACCGCTTCCACTTGGACCTGCTGCACGACATCGCGCACAACCTGCCGCAGTACCTGCCGCATCCGCTCAAACCGCTGGGCGACGCCACGCCCGGCCATATGTGTGAGCGGGTCAACATGACCGACTGGGAAGGCCCCGAGCGCATCGGCGAGACGCTCAACATGTCCACCTGGGCCGAGACGTCGCTGATGCTCACCGCGATCGAGATCCCCGGCCTCTACGTGCAGCCGGACCACGGGCTGGCGGTCGCTTTCGACAACGTCGAGGCGCGCGTCGTCACGGACTCGCCTGAGGCGCTCGGCGTCGAGTTGCGCAACCCCGCGCCGCTCGCGGCCGTCGTCACGGTGCTGGCGGAGAACGCGGCGCAGGCCAAGCGGCCGTTGGCAGAGGCCGGGCTCGTGGACGCCTGCCGCGAGCGGCTCGAGCCTGGCGAGACGCGCACCCTTCTGTTTGACAAAGCCCGGGAGGTCCGCCATGGCGGCTGAGCAGAAACGAACGGCGCCGCAACGGCGCTTCGCGCTGGCCGCGCTCGCCTGCATGGCCGCGCTCGGCGTTCAGGCCGCGACGAACAGCTTCGCTTTTCAGGAGCGGCTACTCGCGCTCCCGGTCTCGCGGACCGGCTGCTTTATCGGGCAGTCGGGCGGGCGGCTGCTCATCGGAGGCGGAACCGCCGATTACCAGCGCAGCGCAGACGTGTTCGTCGAGCAGCCGGGGGCGCAGCCCTGGCTCCGTTTCGAGCTGAAGACGCCGGTCTGCTGGGCAGGCGCGGCGAGCGGAACGTTCGTCGAAAACGGCGAGCGCGTGACGAAGCTCTTCGTCGTGGGTGGGATTGCGACGAACGCGAGTGTCACGGACGCGGTTCAAGTTCTGGAGTGGAAGGGCGGAACCCTGCTCCAGTCCGAGCTGCCGCCCCTGCCGGTCCGGGTGCAGGAACCGGGCGTGGGCTTTTTCGAAGACCAGCCTGAGAAGCAGCTCTATGTGGTCGGTGGCGCGACCGGGGACGACCGCCTCTCGCGGCGGGTGTTCCGCTATGCGTTCGGCTCCGCCGCGTCCGCGTGGGAGGAGCTGCCGCCGCTGCCGGGCGAGGGGCGCGCCTCGCCGGGCGTGCTCTGCTTCTACAACGACGTGCACGTGTTCGGCGGCGACGCGGCGGGTGGCCGGCCGACGGCCACGGCGCTGGCCTACCGCTGGAAGGTGATCGACGGGACGACCTTCACGGGCTGGCGCGAGCTGGCCCCTCTGCCCGAGCCGCTCAGCGGACCGCTCGTCTTCCAGACGGGCCAGGTCCACGCCGGCGTGACGGGCGGACGCGGCGCGGACGGTTTCAGCGACGCGATCCACCTTTACCACAACGTGACCGACACCTGGACGGTCGGCGGGCGGCTGCCCCAGCCGCTCGGCCACGGCGCGGCGCCGAAGCTGGCCGGCAAGCAGCTCCTCGTGGGGGCTGGCGGCGACAAGAAGGGGGTGACGGCCGCATACGAGCTGACCCTGCGCCGACTGGTCAAGCGGTTGTCGGCCTGGGATTACGCGCTCCTTTTCGGGTACTTCATCGGCGTGGGGTTCATGGGCCTCTACGTCACGCGCAAGCAGCGAGGTACCGCCGCGTTCGCCCTCGCCGATCGCCAGGTGGCCTGGTGGATGGCTGGCATCAGCATGTTCGCGACCGGCGCGAGCAGCATCAGCCTGATCGCCATTCCCGCGCAGGCCTTTCGCACCAGCCTGCTCTGGGCCGTTCCCTTCTTGATGCTCATCCCGCTCTACTACCTCGAGGCCTATGTGATCTACCCGCTCATGCGCAAGCTGAGCCTGACCTCGACCTACGAGTACCTGGAGCGCCGCTTCCACCCGTCGCTGCGCTACATCGCGAGCGCCCAGTGCATCTGCCTGCAGATCCTCGGGCGCATGAACATGGTGCTGCTGTTGCCCGCCCTGGCCATCGCCGCGGTGACCGGCCTGAGCGTCACGACAAGCGTCCTGCTGATGGGCGTCGTGACGACCCTCTACACGACGCAGGGCGGTCTCAAGGCGGTGATCCTCGTTGAGTTCGTGCAGGGCATCACTATGCTGGTCGGCATCAGCGCCATGATCCTGCTCGCCATCACCGGCCTCGAGGGCGGCTTCGGCGACTTCGTGGCGATCAACCGCCAGTTCGGCCGCTTCGACTTGGCGATCTGGTCGCTGGACTTCACGCTGCCCGTCTTCTGGCTGATCGCGCTGACGCCCACCCTGAACAAGCTCGCCTTCGCCAGCGACCAGCCGGTGATCCAGCGCGTCTTCGCCACGCCCCTCAAGGATGTGCGCAAGCTGGCCGCGATGTTCCTCTTCTGCAGCGTCTTCATCGCCTTCGCCGTGAATATCGCCGGCATCTCGATCTTCGCCTTCTTCCGCCAGCACCCCGCGCTGCTGGACCCCGCCATGACCAACGACCAGGTGGTTCCGCTTTACATCGTCCAGCACATCCCCAAGGGCCTCGCGGGGCTGATCATCGCGGCGGTCTTCGCCGCCGCCGCCTCGACGCTCTCGGGTAGCATGAACAGCGTGGCCACGATCTTCACCGAAGATTTTTACAGGCTCGCGCGCCCCGCCGCCGCGGACCGCGAACGGCTGACGGTCATGCGCGTGGTCACCGTGGTCGCGGGCGCCCTCGCGACCGGCTGCGCGCTCTACATGGCGCAGAAGAACCTGCGCTCGCTCTTCCAGACGTGGAACGAGCTGTTCGCGCTGCTGGGCGGCGGCTTCCTCGGCATCTACATCCTCGGCATCTTCACGCACCGCACCCACGCGGCCGGCGCCGCGACCGGCGCGCTCGCCAGCATCGCGGTCACGTTGCTGGTGAAGAAATTCACGGCGCTGCACTGGTACGGCTACATGCCGGCGGCGGTCTTCTCCTGCATGCTCATCGGGTACGGCGTCAGCCTGCTGTGGCCGTCCAAGTCGAAGGATCTCAGCGGTCTGACCGTGTTCGACCTGAAGCGTGACTTAGACGAGGTGACGAAATGAGACCCGCGCAAGCACTCCTGTCCATCCTGCTGACCTGCCTGTGCGCCTGCACGAGCGAGCGGGAGCGCGGCCTGTATGTGGCGACGGACGGGGACGACCGGAATCCGGGCACGCGCGCGCGCCCGCTGAAGACGCTGGAGGGCGCGCGTGACGCACTGCGCGCGGCGCGCCGCGCCGGCGCGCGGCAGGAGCCGGTCTGCGTGACCCTGCGCGGCGGCGAATACGCGGTCGGCGAGACGCTCACGTTTGGCGCGGACGACGGCGGCGCGCCGGGCCAGGAGGTAGTCTATCGCGCGGCAGCGGGGGAACGGGTGTCGCTGCTCGGAGCCGCGGTCGTTCCCGCCGGCGCCTTCCGCGCCTGCACGGAGCGCGAGCGGGCCGCCTGCATCTCGCCCGAGGCGCGGCGCCACCTGGTGGCGCTGGAGCTGCGGCCGCTCGGGATCAAGCACGCCCGGCGCTGGGGCGACGTGGTCGAAGACGGCAAGCTGGAGCTGCTGGAGCTGTACGCCGACGGCCAGCGCATGCCCCTGGCGCGCTACCCCAACGAGGGCTTCCTGCACATGAAGCGGGTGGTGGAGAGCGGGAGCAAAGGGGGTCCTCCGGGCCGCTTCGCGTATGAGGACGACCGTCACGCGCGCTGGACGAACGCGGTGGCGCGCGGGCTGTGGTTCAAAGGCTTCTGGCGCGTGCCGTGGCAGAGCGAGTACGTCCGCGTCCAAGCACTCGACACCGCGCGTCGCGAGGTCACGCAGGCCGCTGCCGTGTCGGGCGGCATCGGCTCCAAGTACCACCGTCCCCACGGCTCGGGCCAGGAGCCCTATCTCGCGGTCAATATGCTCGAGGAGCTGGACCAGCCCGGCGAGTGGTGCGTGGATTTTTCGTCGCAGACGCTCTACTTCTGGCCGCCGGCGGACCTGGCCTCGTCGCGCATCCTGCTCGCCGACCGCGCCGAGCCGCTGGTTCGTTTTGACGGCGCCTCCCACATGGCGCTGGAGGGCGTGAGCCTGGAGGGGCGGCTCGGCAACGCGGTCGAGGTCAGCGGTGGCGAGGCGGTGCGCGTCGCGGGGTGCGAGATCAGCAACGTCGGCCGCGACGGCGTGGTGGTGCGCGGCGGCAGGCGGCACCGGGTCGCGGGCTGCGTCATCCACGACGTCGGCGCCCAAGGCGTGTACGCCGACGGCGGCGTGCGCGCGACGCTTGAGCCTGCGGGGCACCTGATCGAGAACAACCACATCTACCGCTTCGCCCGCACCCGGCGCATTTACGCGGGCGGCATCAATCTCGGCTACGGCAGCAGCTACGGCGCCAACCCCGACTGCGTGGGCATCACCGTCCGCCACAACCGGGTGCATGACACGCCGCACGTCGGCGTCCTGTACGGCGGCAACAACCACCTGCTCGAGTACAACGAGGTCTTCCACGTGGCGCTGGAGTCGAACGACATGGGCGGCTTCTACACGGTCAACGACTGGACTAGCCGCGGCAACGTGCTCCGCCACAACTTCGTCCACAGCAGCCCGCACGCGGAGGGGATCTACTGCGACGACGGCGACAGCGGTGACACGATCGTCGGCAATGCCTTCTACGGGCTGAGCACGGGCGTTTTCATCGGCGGCGGGCGCGACAACATCGTCTCCAACAACGTCGCCATCAGCTGCGCGCGGGCGCTCTTCCTGGACGCGCGCGGCGTGTCGCGCAACTACACCCTCGCGAACGCGCGCATGGTCGCGCGCGTCACGTCGGTCAATCCGGAGCGCCCGCCGTGGAGCGAGGCGTATCCGGCGCTCGCCAAGCTGCTGACCTTCCAACCGCCGCTGCCGGTCGGCACCGCCTTTATCGACAACCGGGCGGTCAACTGCAAGAAGACGCTGGATCTCTCGGGCGACAAGAAGAATTTCGCGTACAACCTCTTCGAACGGAACCGGGAGGAGACGGCCGCCGGGCTCGACACGCTGGAGGCGGCGCGCGCGTTTCTCAGGGAGAAGACGCAGGTGCCCGTCGACCGGATCGGCCTGTGCCGTAAGGCGGGTGAATGACAGGAGCCGCATGAGACCGACGTGGGCAGCAGTGGCAGACTACCCTTGGTTTCCGGACCAGGGCGACGGGACGTATCGCAACCCGGTGCTCCATGCCGACTACTCGGATCCGGACGTGATCCGGCACGGCGACGACTTCTGGCTGGTGGCCTCCAGCTTCACCGCCACGCCGGGGCTGCCGCTGCTGCACTCGCGCGACCTGGTGAACTGGACGCTCCGCAACCACGCGCTCAAGAACCTGCCGCACCCGCGCTACCGCGAGGTCCAGCCGGGGTGCGGCGTCTGGGCGCCCGCGCTCCGCTTTCACGCGGGCCGCTTCTGGATCTTCTTCCCGATGCCTGATGAAGGCCTCTACGTGACGTGCGCAGACGATCCCGCCGGCGCGTGGCGCGAGCCGTGGCTGCTGCAGGAGGCCAAGGGCTGGATCGACCCCTGTCCCTTCTGGGATGACGACGGGCAGGCCTATCTGGCGCACGCTTACGCCAACTCGCGCGCAGGCAAGCGGGACCGCATCCACGTCCGCCCCATGTCGCCCGACTGCCTGCGGCTGCTGGGCGAAGGACGCGAGGTGATCCACGCGCCGCATCACCCGTATCTGGAGGGGCCGAAGCTCCATAAGCTCGGCGGCTGGTACACCATTCTGGCGCCCGGCGGCGGCGTGCCGCAGGGCTGGCAGGTGGTGTTCCGCTCGCGCGACATCTGGGGCCCGTACGAGGAGAAGGTTGTGCTTGCGCAGGGCGCCACGCCGGTGAACGGTCCGCACCAGGGCGCGCTGGTGGACCTGCCCAACAACGAGTGGTGGTTCCTGCACTTCCAGGACGCCGGCCCGTACGGACGCCTCGTGCACCTGCAGCCGGTCGAGTGGCGCGACGGCTGGCCGGTGGTGGGCGCGGAGGGCGCTCCGGTGCCCGCCTGGCGCAAGCCGGGCTTGGCTTGTTTCACGCCGGTCGCGGCGCCGCAGACGAGCGACACGTTCGACGCGCCCGCCCTGGGCCTGCAGTGGCAGTGGCAGGCGAACCACGAGGACGGCTGGGCCTCGCTGACGGAGCGACCGGGCTGGCTGCGCCTGTACGCGCAGCCGGCCGCGGCGGGGCTCGACCTCGGCCGCACGCCCGCGTTGCTCATGCAGAAGTTTCCGGCGCGCGCGTTCACGGTGGAGACGCTGCTGGACGCCCAGCCGCGAGGGGCCGGGACGCTCGCCGGGCTCGCCGTGGTCGGCGGCGGCGAGCACGCCGCGCTCGTCCGCGAAGACGGCGCGTGCGTATTGCTGATCAACGGCCGGCGAGTCGCCGCCAGCCCGGCGCCCGCCGGTCCGCTCCGGTTGCGCGTGACCGTAGACGCGGACGCGGTCTGCCGCTTCTGGTGGGCCGCGGAAGTCGGCTCGCTGACGCTCGTGGAACCGCCGCATCAAACCAGCGCGGGCGGCTGGATGGGCGCCAAAGTCGGGCTCTTCTGTCTGGCGGAGGCACCGCGCACTTCGGCCGCGCACGCCGACTTCGACTACCTGAGGTTCTTATCCTGAAAATGAACGCCGAGCGACTGATCTTAGCCCTGGTGCACCACAACCCCGGCGAGCCGCCGTTTCAGAGCGCGTTCCTCGACCCGGCGCACCTCGCGGACTACGGCTTCAACGGACAGGTGTTCAAGCACCTCAACTGCGCGGCCACCTTCGACAGGCTGGGGCTGAACCTGTTTCCAGCCGGCTCGGCCGAGCGGGAGTGGCTGGACCGGGTCACGCCGGACTTCGAGCGCGAGATCGCCGCCGCGAAGGCGAGGGGCCTCAGCGTGTTCTATCACGTCGACCTCTTTGTTCTGCCGAAGCGCCTCGTCGAGCACTTCAAGAAGGAGATCTGCGATCCGCAAACGGAACAGATCCTTCTCGACCGGCCGCGGACGCTCGCCCTTCACCAGATTCTGTTCGACGAGCTGTGCGAGCGCTTCCCGCAGGTGGACGGCTACATCATCCGCGTGGGCGAGACCTATCTGTATGACGCGCCGCATCATCGGGGAAACAGCCCGATACCTGCGGCCGGAGCCGCGTGGACGCCGACCTACGGTTACGGGGCGGCGCTGGGCGGCGCGCGTTCCGATGCGTCCTGGACACGCGTGCAGGCCGACGCCTATGTGACGCTCCTGCGCTTCCTGCGTGAGGAGCTGTGCGTCCAGCACGGCAAGATCCTGATGTTCCGTACGTGGGACATCTATCCCGACAAGCTGCACGCTCGCCTCGACCACTACTTGGAGGTGACGGACCGCGTGGACCCGCACCCCAACCTGCTCTTCTCGATCAAGCACACGGCGCTCGACTTCTGGCGCCGGGTCAAGGTCAACCCGTGCCTGACGCGCGGCCGCCACCCGCAGATCGTCGAGGTGCAGTGCCAACGCGAATACGAGGGCAAGGGCGCCTATCCGAACTACGTGATGGACGGCGTGCTGAACGGCTTCGAGGAGAACGCGGTGAAGGTCGGGCTTCACGAGCTGCTGGCCCATCCGCTCATCCGCGGCGTCTTCGGCTGGTCGCGCGGCGGCGGCTGGTACGGCCCGTACATCGGACACGAGCTGTGGCCGGACCTGAACGCCTTCGTGCTGGCGCAGGCCGCGCGCGATCCGGCTCAGGCGGAGGCGACCGTCTTCGGGCGTTACGCCCGCGAGCGCCTCGGGCTGGGCGACGAAGATGCGAGCCGTTTCCGCGAGCTGTGCCTGCTCTCGGCGCGCGCGGTTCTCAAGGGCCGCACCTGTGAGGCGTTCGACCGCGCGCTGGACGAGTCGGTCCTGCCGACGGCGCTCTGGATGCGCGACGACCGGCTCGGCGGCGAGACGCAGCTCGCGCCGG
>JAKJGY010000068.1 GCA_022704145.1 Verrucomicrobiota bacterium | reverse complement strand
CGCGGCGCGACGGGTTTGCGCGGGGGTCGGCCGCCAGCATCAGGTCGAGCGCCCCGCCGGTCTTGAAGAGGGCGTTCGGAACCTCGCCCGAGTTCGCCAGCAGCTTCGGCTCCGAGGTGTCCCACGCCGCGTAGAGCCGCTCGCCCGACACCGCCAGCGCGCCCCGGATGTTGTACGGCTTGGCGTTGGAGTTGAAGTTCGCGCCCGCGCCCCGCGTGTCGATCTCGGCCCACTCCGCCTCGCGCCACTCCTCCAGCTTGCCGTCCACGGCGGGCGCCCGCGCCAGCAGCCGCGCGGCCAGCGTGCCCCCGCCCGCCGCCGCGCGACGCGCCTGCTCGCGCTCCTCGACATACCGCGCCGCCTTCGCCAGGTGCTCCGGCGTCACGGCCACCGCCGCCGCCGGAAGGCGACGCAGCGTCTCCAGCCCGTCCAGCCGCACGAGGCTGCAATGCGAGCCGTCCACGGCGTACACCCGCCCGTCCGGCGTCTGGCTGAGCGACGGCCAGAAATTCTCGTCGTGCAGCGAGATGCCCTTGAGCGGCATGCCGCGCTCGGCCACCGACATCTTCCAGAGTTCGCCCTGCCGCACGTCCTCGAACACCGTGGCCACGAAGAGCCCGTCGCGCGTGAAGAGGTAGAAGTTGCCCATGTTGCCGTTCACGCCCCAGAGCGGCCCGACCTCCGAGCCCTTGGGAGTCACGAAGCCGCCCAGCAGCCGCGTCACACCGATGATCTGGCCGGGCCGGTCAGGCTTGGCCGCATGGTGCGACGCATGCAGGCCGGGCCACGGGTTCGGATAGCTCCACACCGCCTGGCCGTCCCTGGTGCCGCACACCGAATAGGCGTCGAACGGCGCCACGCCGAGCGTGAGCACCGCCTCGCCGCTGCCGTCCGCCAGCATCTGGTTACCGCCCGAGGACTTCGGCCCTTGCACGCCCTCGGCCACGGCCTGCCCCGCCTCAAAAGCGTAGAACGGCGCGCCGTCCCTCGCGACACGCACCGGCGCGAAGCGCATGGCGCGGCCGTCGACCCGCGCCACGCAGAACGAGAGGTCGCCCATCACCGTCACACCGCCCACGGCCGCGCGGTGCAGCCGCACCTCCTCGGGCTGCGGACGCGCGTCGCCGTTCGCGTCCGTCCAGATGAACAGCGCCTGATTCTTGCCACCGTTCTTGTGCTTGTCCGCCTTCAGGTCTACGCCCTCGGGCCAGAGCGGACGGAACGCGTCGCCCTTCAGCAGCTCCCACTCGTTGGCCAGCCCCATGCCCGCCACCGGCCGCGCCACGCCGTCGCGCTCAATGAACAGGAAGCCCGTGCCATGCCCGCCGGTCGGGTTGGAGTTGTAGCTGTTGCTGAAGTAACGCCTGCCGCCTCGATAGTGCGCGCACTCGGGGGCCGCCGCGCGGAACGGCAGCTCCAGACTGTCAGGCGTCTTCCGGTAGAGCACACCGACCACACGCGAGGCGCCAGCCTTCCAGTCCAGCTCAAACTCCAGCGTGCCCTTGTCCTCGTCCGCGTAATAGAAACGCTTCGGGTCTTGCGCGTCGAGCATGCCGCCCCCGCCATATTTGCCCGGGCCGTAGAACGCGCGCAGCAGCTTGCCGTCGCGCGACCAGACGCTGACGCGCTTGGGCAGGAAGTCCTCCTCCGTGACCCACACCTGGCCCTCGGCGTCCACCGCAAGCCCCGCCGGGTTGTTCAGATGCAGCGGCTCGTACGGTCCGGCCTTGGGCGTGCCCGGCTTGCCGATCACGCGTAACCGCTTGCCGTTCGGAGCGAAGACCTTGACCTGATGGCTCGCCCCGCGGTCGCTCACGTAGAGGTCGCCCGCCGCGTCGAGCGCCACGGCGCACGGCGCCTCCAGCCCTTTCGCCACCACGACCGCAGGCGTCGCGCCCGCGAGCCGCGCCGCAGGCTCGAAACGCACCAGCGACGTCCCCGACAGCGCGTAGAGCCGGCCGGCCGCGTCAAACGCCAGCCCGCGCGGCTCAGGCAGCGTCACGCGCTCGACGATCGCGCCGGTGGCGGCGTCGATGCGCAAGAGCGTGTTCCGCGCGGGCAGCGCGCACAGGACGCTTCCCGCGTACGCCGCCACGCCGCCGAGTTCCTCACGCTTGCCCGTCTTCGGCGTCTCACCCCGCTCCAGCTCGGCCTTGTGCACCGGCTTCGGCTGAAGGCCGCCGTCCCCGCCGCGCACCAGCGCCGTGACGCGCAGCTCGTCGATACCGGACTTCTTCTCGGTCTCCCAGATCGAGGCCACATAGACGCACACGTTCGTGTCGGCGTCCGGCGCCACGTCGCGGCAGAGGAACGGCGCGGCGGTCCAGTTGCCGCCGATCCACTTCATGCCGCCGCGCTTGCGTCCGTCGAGATCCACCCACGCGAGCCCGTCCGGCCCTTCCGTCACCTCCGCCCCGAGGAAAACCGCAGGCCGCCCCGTCGGCGAGCGCGCCGCAGGCACGGCCACGGCCGCGCTGGGCGCCGAGTGGTTCGCCAGCCACGCGCCGGTGTGGTCCGGCAGGCTCCACGGCGGCTCGCCGTGCGCGTACACCGCAAACTCGTAGAAGGCCTTGACCTCTTTGCGCCACAGGCCGCGGGCCGTGTACGCGCCCGGCGCGACGAAACGCGCAGGGATGTTGTAGAGCCCGTGCTCGGCGGCGTCGATATCGCGCCCGAGATCGTCCGTGCCGTCCCACCACGCGACGTTGTCGCCTGCCGGGAAGAGGGTCTCGGAGACGAGGTTGCGCACGCGCCGTCCCGCCGCGTCCTCGATGACGAGCGTCACGTAACCCTCCGACGGCAGCGTGAACCGTACCGGGATCGGCGCGTGCGGCCCTTCCGCTGCCGCCGCCAGGGCGGGCTCCGCCAGCGCGTCAGCGCCGAGCGCGTGTAGCGCCAGCAGCTCGCCCAGCCACACGCGGCGGCCGTCCATGGGCTTGCTCTTGACGTGCGGATGGCCCGTAGGCGTCACGCTCGTGATGCGCAGCCGGACCGCGCGCGTGGTCACCGGCCGCTCGAAGGCGAAGACGTTCGGCCACAGCGTCGCGGGATAGCCGCACTCGAAACCCGTCGGGCTCGCGACCGTCCGCCACTCCGCTTCCGACGCCTCGCGCGGATGCCGGTCGGCCGGCCCCTCATACGCCTGGATGTCCGCTGAGCCGAAGCCGCAGCACAGCGCCGCGAGGCCGGACAGGGTCACGGGCTTGGGCCACACCAGCAGCACCCACTCCGGCCGCGCGGCCGAGACCTCCGGCCGCCGCGCGGCCTCTTCGGCGTCGTTGCCGATGTTGGCCCACGCGCTCCAGCCGTCCGAGCCGCCGTTGACGATCCGCTCCGCATGACGGTCGTTGGACTTGGCCGTCACCGCGGCATATGGCGCGAGGTTCGCCACGCGCTCCGCCAGCACCAGCGCGCCGCCCAGGCGGCCCTCGTACGAGGCGTCCGTCGGCGCGGCGGTGTGCGTGAAGCGCAGGGCGCGCGTGAGCGTCCCCTGCGGCAGCACCCACAGCGCGCAGCGGTCGCGTGCCGTCTGCGACGTGACGGCCTCGCCGCCGTCGAGGCGCGCGGCCGCCACCCACTGGCTGTCGTCCGCCAGATTCCCGGGATAGGCCGCACCGGGCTTGAGCGCGCTGACGCGCACGTTGCCCTCGGCCAGCACCGTGCCCACAGGCACCGGTTCGGTGAAGCCCACGCGCAGATGGCGGTCGCCCGGCGTCTTCGCCTTGCCGAAGGTCGCGCCGCTGTGGCCCAAGCCGCGTCCGTCGGAAGTCCAGAGCACCCACTCCGGCCCCTGCTCCCGGCTTTCGACGACGGACTCCTCCCCCGCCTGCCACGCGCGGTACGCGGCCGGGTCGAGCAGCGCCGCGCGCACCGGCGTCCGCGCCGCCTGCCCGGGCTTCGGATATGCCTGCGCCTGCGCGTCTGCACCGCTCGCGAGTAGAAGTCCAGTCAGGCAAACCGCCCCACATGTCGCCGTTATGTCCATTCAGTCCGTCCTATCCATTTGTCCTTGGTAACTCAACTGGGGTCAGTGATCAGTGGTCGGTGGTCGGTGATCGGTGATCGGTGAGAGGTGAGAGGTGAGAGGTGAGCGGTGGTCGGTCAATGAAGTACTCGCCCGCAGACTCACGAGCACAACTCGCCGTTGTGCCGCAGAACTGACCCGACTTGTCGATCATGGCTTGCAGCATCCGGCCTATCCGTTCGAGTTCGTCAACAAGTTCATCCCTCATCTGCGCCGTGAGATAACCGCAATCCAGCGCGGTATCCGCCCAGTGCTGCGTTTCCTGCTGCTCGCCGTCCGCATCAGTCAGTTTGCTCACAAAGTGCTTTTCATAACCGCGCTTCGCCCAAGCCTCGGCAATCTGAGCGCCGATCGAACGGGACGAACGGCGGCCCTGATCGGTAAGCGAGAACCGCTCTTCCGCAGGGAACGACTTGGACAGTTCAAAGAACCGCCGACTCACCGCACGGGCCTTCTGGTACACGACCAGATCACGAAAACTATCGGCATGCCGCATCATCCCTGCCTCCATTCACCGCTCACCGACCACCGACCACCGACCACCGATTACCGATTACCGATCACCGCTCACCTCTCACCTCTCACCGATCACCGCTCACCGATCACCTCTCACCGACCACCGACCACCGATCACCGATCACCGCTCACCGCTCACCGATCACCTCTCACCGCTCACCGCCACCAGCTTAAGCCGCCAGAGCCGCTCCGGCTCGCCCTTCAGCACCAGCCCGAGCTTGAACGGCGCGTAACCGACATTGTAACCCCTAAAGAAGACGTGGTTCCAGCCCTGCCGCAGCGGCAGCACGCGCGTGGCGACCAGGCGCTGCCGCGTGTCGTTCGTGTCGGCGTACTCCTTCTCGGGGACGGGCACCGCCGCGCCGTTCAGGAACCAGCGCACCGGGGTCATCTTGTGCCCCTGGAACTCGAACTCGAACGACGCCGCCTCGGGGCTGTAGATCCACGACGAGCCGTACCACACCTGCGAGCCGCCGCCGAGCCGGACACGCGTGTCGAGCGGCTCCAGCGCGGCGCGCGTCCAGCGAACCTGCTTGGGCTCGCCCCAGTAACCGCGGAGCTGCTCGCCGGTGAAGACCGTTGCCGGATCGACCGCCGCGCCGTCCTGCGGATAAACGGCCGCCTCGTAGAAACGCTTGACCTCCTCCTTGTTGCGCGGGTCGTTCACGAACCGCTCCGCGCCAGGACCGCCGAAGGGGCCTGCCACCAGCCACTCGCGCAGCGGCACGCCGCGCTCAAGTCCCTCGAACTGCGCGGGCGCCCAGCTCCCGGGATAGAGCCGCGCCTCGCTGGGCTCGTCGTAGGTCTCGCGGTTGGCGGAGCCGTCGGCGTTGGCCCACCAGAACTTGTTGTGGCCGCCGAGGTTCGCGTCGAAGTTCACCCGCGTGCGCGTCGCGCCGGAGAAAGGCCGCGCCAGCGCCGGTATCGCGGCGCGCGGCAGCGTGGCCGCGAGCACGAACCCCTTGCCGTCGGCGTCGACGGCCGAGCCCAACTTCGCGCCCGCCACGGCGCCGACGTGCGCGAAGGCCACCTCGCCCACCGGCGAGCGGTAGCGCTGCGGCCGCGCGCCCGCGGCCTGCCACTCGGGGTAGAGACCGACCGCCACCGGCACGACGGCGTCGCCCTGCCTGAACAGCCCGAAGACGAAGCGCGCGTCGCCGGGGCGGCCGTCCGCACCCTTGCCCGCCGCCGCGTCCACGTCGCCCTGCACGTAGAAGCCCACGGTGTCGGACTCCTGGTCGTGCGTGAAGACACGCTCGAGCGGCGGCAGGGGCTTGGCCGCAAAAGCCGAGCCGAGCCGCACGTGCCAGCGCAGGTACAGGTGCTCGGGATCATAGAGGCAGCGGGCCTCGACCGTCTGCTCCGGCCCCGCGCCGTACGTCACCGCCTCAGCGCTCTCCCAGCCGCCGAGCGAACCGTCCAGCGCCACGCCGCCGAGCGCAGGCAGGAAGTGCGCCACGCTCGTCCGGCCGGCGCCGCCGCGCAGGCTGACCGCGAGTTCGGGCGGGTCGGCAATCTGCGACGCCGCCAGGCGCAGCGACGGCGACGCCAGCTCCAGCCGCCGTACCGGGCTCCGCGTGAGCGACCAGCCCTCCAGCTCGTAGAGCAGCGGCGTGTATTTGCCGGAGGCGTAATAGATCTTGCCGTTCTGCGGGTTCGGGTAGACCGTGCCCGCGAAGAACTCGCCGGGCTGGCGGTAGACGCCGATCTCCTCGCGCGCCGAACCGGGCGGGAAGAGCGTGTCCACGTAGAGCCCGTCATCCGTGTAGAGGAACACGCCGCTGCGCGACTGGTCGACGACCGCCAGCAGGCCGTTGAGCGGCTTGAACAGGCGCATGCCGCCCTCCAGCTCGCCGCGCGCCGCCGCCTGCCCGAGCTTCGAGCGCCCCACGCGCCACTTCAGCGCGTAGCCGCCCCGGCCGTCGGGCACGTAGCGCGAGACTTTGTGCTGCGCGCCGAAGTTGGCCGTGAAGTTGCGGCCGCCGCGAGCCTGCACAGTGAAGCCCTCCGCAGGCGAGCCGTCGGCCTGCATCCAGTCGCTGCTGAAGCTCTCCGCCAGCTCGTTGCCGCCGTGCAGGGCGTCCGCCGTACCTGCGGCGCGCGCCTCGAACACCGGGTCGGTCAAGACCTTCTGCCACTGCGTGAAGACCGGGTTGCCGTGGGCGTCGAACGAGGAGGGCGCGAGCCGCCAGACGTCGCGCCCGCCCTGCGCCATCGCCAGGTACGAGAGGTCCGCCAGCCACTTCTGGCCGTGGTAGGTCAGGACCTGCCCCGGCAGGGTCGCGGGCCGCAGCTCCGCGTCGTCGCATGCGCCGTTACCATTCGCGTCATTCCAGAAGAACCAATCCTTCTCACGCTGCACCAGCCCGGCCGAGCGCAGCCAGGCGTCGCCGCCGCGCGTCAGGCGGTAGATCGAGAGGTTGCGCTCCGACGCCAGGTAGAGCGTGCCGTTGGCGCGGATCGCGATCGGCTTCTCAAGGCTCTTGCGCTGGCCGGACTCCACACCCGGCCAGACCGCGTCCACGCGATACGCGCCCGCCGCGTAGTCGACCACGAAGCGCGTCAGCCACTCGCCCTGGCCCGGCAGGTAGAGGTGCGACGGGTTGGCCGGATCGACGCCGTACCCGCTGTTGCACTTGGTCTGATACGAGGGGAACTCGCGCAGCAGCGCGCCGCTGTCGGCGTCCCACTCGCTGACCCGGTTGGGCCCCTCCTCTTCGCAGATGATCAGGCGCGCCTGGCCCTGCGCGTCCGTCCACGTCGCGAGCTTGGCGGGCGCCATCAGCGTCTCGCGGTCGTAGGCCCCGGGCGCCTGGCGAGCGAGCCGACCGAACGCGCGCAGCGTCTTCCCGGCCGCGTCGAGCTGAACCACCTTGTTTGCGACGCGGTCGCTGACGTAGAACCGTCCGCGGCCGTCGACCTCCAAGTCGGCCGGCTCGACGCCGGCCGGCAGGTCGAACAGCGGCTGCCACGCGCCCGCGGGCACGCCACCGACGAGCGGCAGGCGGCTGACCGCCCACGCCGCGCCGCGGCGGTGCAGCGTGTGGAGAAAACCGGCGCGCGCGACCACGGCCAGCGGCCGCTCGACCGCGACCTCGCCGAGGAGGCGGCCGTCCGCGCCGTCGTGTACGGTGATGCGGTTGACGAACTCGGTCTCGCTCTCGCGGCAGCGGCCGTACTTTCGGCCTTTGGGGGGCGGCTCCATGACGATGCGGCCGCGCTGCGCCACGTAGACGAAGCTCTTATCCGACCGCTCGTCGCGCCACGCGGCGAGGCCCGTGACCTCGCCCTCCGGCAGGACGACGCCGCGGCGGTGGGCCGCCTCATCCGCGCCGAAGGGACGGCCGTCCGGCCGGTAGACGAAAGTCGGGCCGCCGTCGCCGGAGATCGCCCAGACGTCGCGGCCGTCGGTGGCGGCGCAGCGGCCGCCGCCCGCGCCGCCGGAGGCGAAGGCGCGCAGGAACTGGCCGGGGCCGAGGGGGCGGTTCAGGTCGAAGAGCGGCGCGTTCTTGCCGTTCTCCAAGTACTGGTAGTAGAAGACCGCCACGCCGTTCGGCCCCACGTCCACGTCGCGGAAGGGGCTGTTGACGGGATCGCCGTGGAAGGGCACGGGGACTTTCCACAGCTCGGGTGTGTCCGGAGAAGGAAACCAAGGCGAGAAGCCGAGGAGGTAGCGCGCGGTGACAGCGTGCCACTCGTTGTCGACCGGCCAGCGCGCGGCCTCGCAGAAGAGGCCTTTGACGCCATAGTCGCCGGGCGGCACAGGCATGACGTTCTCGTCGAGCCCGTCCCACGTCTCCGTGAACCAGCCGCCGTTCTCGGCCGTCACGGTGCGCGGCTGGCCAGCGACGAAGGTGCTGACGATCCAGTCGGGCCGGCCCGCCTCCGTGGCCGCGAGCGTCACGAGGTAGGTGCGCGGCAGCGGGCCTTCTGCGGGCAGGCGGTAGCGGACCGTGGCCGGGGGCGCGGCTAGCGCGGCCAGGCTGAGCGACAGCCCTGCGACACCGGCGGTTGCGAAGGCGTGTCGCAGCATATCAGTGCCCCCTCGGCAGGTAGAGGGCTTTGCCCCAGCTCGGCCCGTTCTGGTAGTAGGTCTGCGGCTCAAGCGACTGGCCGCGGTGGGGCCGGTGGTTGGTCACCTCCACGAGCTGGCCGCGCGCGAGGCGGCCCTCCGCGTCGCTCCAGTGCGCGGTCCAGAGCGCGGCGAGCGCGTCCCCGGCCTGGGGCGGGCGCTCGGCGGCGTTCAGCAGGCGCCACGGGATCACGTACTCCAGCGTGTAGCCGCGGCCGTCGGCGTCCTTGCGGAACACGCCGCGCCAGCCGGGCGGGTCGATCTGCGCGTCGTGCAGGTCGATGCCGCGCTCCAGCTTCAGGCGCGCGCGTCCGGCCGCGGCGTCGTGCCACAGGATAAGGCTCGCGATGCGGTCGCTCGCGGTGTCCGGCGTCGGGGGCCGCTTACGGTAGCTCTTGGGACCGTCCTCCACCAGCGTGCCGGTGAGGGGCCAGCCGAGGGCGGGGTCGGTCGAGACGCGCACGACCACGCTGCCGCCCGCGAACTCGAAGCCCTCCGGCGCGCGGTTGCAGAGCGGTTCGGGGTCGCCGACGTGTGCCGCGAGGTAGAGGTTCTCCGCGTCGTACATCATCAGCCCTTCGAGCGTGTAGGTCTCGTCGTACGGCGGCAGGCAGGCGCTGCGGAACGCCGTGTCGCGGCGCCACTCCGCGAGGTCGCCGTCGGGCACCACCGGCCGGGTGGCGAAGGCCACGCGGACCTCATTGACGCGGCTCCGGCTGTAGAGCGCGCCGCCCGCCTCGTGTTTCACGCCGCGCGGCGGCATGCGCCGGATGAAGCGCGCCTCCTCGTAGTCCGCCGCCACGAGCCGGCCACCGGTCTCGACGCGCACGGTCTCGCCCGCGCGGAGTTCCTGCCCTGCGGCGCGGTCCGCCGACTCGGCCCGCACCTTGCCTTCGAAAACCTGCACCTGCGCCTCACCGGCGGGTGAGACGCTGACGCCGAACTCGGTGCCCAGGTCGCGCACCCGCAGCTCCGGGGTGTCGACCACGAACCCGGAGCGGCCCTTGGGCATGCGCACCACCAGCTTGCCGGAGAGCAGCCGGGCGTGCAGCGCGTCCACGATCTCCAGCCCGGCCGGCGCCTCCACCAGCAGCACGGTGCCCGAGGCGGTGACCAGCTCCACCAGCCCGCTCTGCCAGAGCCAGACGCCTGCGGGGAGCGCCGCGCCGACCTCGACCTCGCGGCCGTCCGACCACTGCCCGTGCAGGCTGGTGCGTACGGTCACGACGGCGCCTCCCGATCCCTCGGGGTGAACCGACGGCAGCGCCGCGCGCCAGACCGCGACCCCGGCGAGGAGTCCGGCGGCGGCCGCAGCCGCCAGCCGCCACCGCTTAGCCGTCACACGAGAGGCCGCTTTCAAGCAGTCCATTCCGTGTATAGCCGTCCTCCTTTGGCCCCCAGTCTCCAGTTTCCGGCCACAGGTTTCCAGCGCGCCCTCCCGCACGGCGGCGCACGCCTCCAGCATGACGTGGACGCGCGCCTGCCGCGCGTATACGACCACAAGTCCGGGGTCGGACTCCAGCGCCTGCGCGAACGCGGCGCGCTCCGCCTCGGTCGCCGTGCCCTCCAGCGCCGCCGCCATCAGCTCCTCGAATGCTGTTCGCTTCGCGTCATACATGCTAGTGCACCCGCTCCAGACGCAATGACCGCTCCACACAATCGTGCAGGACGCCCCTGATCCGGTACAGCAGCGCTGCGACCGCCGCAGCCGAATGCCGGAAAAGGGCCGCGATCTCCTCGGCGCTCTTACGTTCCGCGTATTTGGCCTTCAGGTAGGCCCGCTGACGGTCTGAGAGCTTCCTGACGCAACGCTCCAAGGCCTCCAGCCACTCGTCAGAGGCCCTCTCCTGCGCCTGCATCGTCTCCGTCAGCGCGGCGAGCACGGCCTCGCTGAACACGACCCGCTCGCGCTTGCGGTCGGTACGGTAGCGCATCACCTGATACCACGCCAGCGTCTTGGCCCACGGCAGGAAGGGGCGGGCCGGGTCGTAGGTGTCGGCCTTGCGCCAGAGGTCCAGGTTTGTCTCCTGCAGCACATCGGCCGCGTCGTAAGCGTCGCCGATCAAGGTCACCACAAATACTCGCAACTCAAGCTGCGCCCGCGTCAGCTCCTGTATGAACGCGGCCGAGACCGCTCTGACCTGCCCGCCTTGCATATGCGTCTATTTTATAATGAGCGCGAGCCGGGTGAATATGACGAATTATTTTTCGCAGTCCCTTGTGGGGCAAGGCACCGTTCAGACTCCAGCCCCCCCTTATCCCACTGCCCACCGCTCGCTTTTCTCCAATTCACTTATCATGAGAAGTGAATAGACACTCGCACGATTATTGCGGTCATTATCCCGGCCCGCCACCCGTGTGTCTGCGGCCAGGGACTCTGCCCCACCTATTTCATACTGGGCAGCACGATCCCGCGCAGGATGACCTTCTGGCAGACCACGAAGACCAGCGCCGTCGGGATCGATACGACGACGAAACCGGCCATCACCGCCCAGGGCTGATCGCCCAACTGCTGGCTCATCTGGTACATCCAGACCGCGAGCGTCCAATGGCTCTGGCGCTGGCACACCAGGAGCGCCCACTCCCAACTGTTATAGGCGTGGACGAAAGCGTTGAGCGCGTTGACCGCCAGGATCGGCGTGGTCATCGGAAGAGTGATGCGCAGGAAGATCTGCCACTCCCTGGCGCCGTCGATCTGCGCCGCCTCATACAGCTCGCGCGGCAGGCTGTCGAAGAAGCCCTTGAGCACGAAGATCGACAGGCCGCTCGCCATCGTCGGCATCACCAGCGCCGCAAAAGTGTTGAGCAGCCCGAGATCCCGGATCAGCAGAAAACCCGGGATCGCCGTGACCGCCGTGGGGAACGCCATGGTCGCCAGCACGAACAGCAGCAGCTTCTCCGCCGCACGCAGGCCGAAGCGCGACAGCGCATACGCGGCCAGCGGGTTGACGGTGAGCGTCGCCAGAATCGAGAGGATCACCAGGAGCACCGTGTTCCCGAACGCCTGCCCGCGCAGGAAGAGAAATTCCCCGACCAGCCGGTAGTTCGCGCCCACGCTCGACCCGAACTCACGCCAGCCACGCCGCTCAAAGGTCACGGCCAGCGCCTCACGGAACGGCAGGCGCGCCTCCGCGAGCGTCGCGAGCGACCAGCCGTAGGCACGGTTGACGCCCTCCACCGAGCCATAACGGGCGAGCAGGAACGCCTGCCACTCGCCCTCGGCGCTCAGCACCTCCAACGCCTCCACCGGCAGCGAAGGTATGAAGTTGCGCCAGAGCGGGCTGTTGTCATAGGCGGGCAAGCGGATGTCGCCAAAGCTCGCGGCCGGACGCCCCGTCAGACGCGTATACGCCTCCACCGTACGGCATGCACGCTCCACGTACGCCTGATAGGCGCGCTCCCGCTCCGGCGTCACGCGCACGCGCAGCAGCCGCCGCGGATACGCCTCGCGGACGAACCGCCCCCACGCCTCACGCAGCCCGGGAGGCGCGTCCTCAGGCGGCGGGAAGGGGAGCCGCTCGAAAGACGCGCACGGTTGTCCCGCGAGACGTGCGTAATCCGCGGGCGTGAGTGCGCGCTCCGGCGGCAGGCCCAGGCTCGCCTGCACATCCGGACGCCTGAGATAGGCCAGCCACAGCGGCCGCGACAGGAAGGGCGTCGTGCGTGTCATCGGGCTCTCCTGCCCGACATACGCCTTAAACCGTTCCCAAGCCTCGCCCTCGCGGCGTGCCGTAGCGCTGCCCGCCGCCTCCGCCCAGCTCCGGCAGCCTGCGGTAAAGGCCAGCTCGCGGTACGCCTGCTTGAACGCCTGGTAGGTCTCGGCCTTGGGGTCGTCGGCCGGATAGTCCCACCCCACATGGTGTAGCGGCGCGCGCTGCTGGGCCACCATCCGGATGCCGAAGAACGACGCGTAACGGATCAGCCATTCGCTGTTGAGCCGCTCAAGCGCCGCCTCACGGCGTCCGCGCGGCGACAGCGCGCGAAACCCCGCCGGGTCGGTCATCCGCACCCGCTCCTCATAGCGCTCGCGCACGAACCCCGCGACGTCCCGCGGGTCGAAGCAGCAGACGCTGTTGCGGATGTCGTACTCCAGGTTGAAGGCCGCATAGTCCGCCGCCGCGCGCCGCCAGCGGCTGGCGGTCTCAGGCTCGCCCAGCCCCGCCAACTGTCCCTGCGCGAACGTACGGCCTGCGGCACGGTCGCGCGCGACCGCCAGCCAGCTCCCCCAATGCGCGGGCGCCTCCGGGTAGACGTCGGAGGGGAAGCGCGAGAAGTAGCCCGACAGCCCCCGCAGGAAGCGGTCGTCCCGATCCCAGACCGCCCGCACCAGCGGCGAGAAGCGGTAATAGTCGTAGGGGCCGGTCAGCGACGAGGCGACCATCACCAGAAAGGGCCACACCATCGTGACGCCCCCGAGCGAGAGGATCGCGTAGACCAGGCCGAGGAACACCCGCGCCTTAGCCGACCTCCGCTCCGACGCCAGAATCACGGCCATCCGTACGCCTCACCTTCCGCCCCAGCGCAGTTTGCGCCGCAACACATCGCACGGGTTGTAACCATGCAGCTCGATCACCGGCACGTCGCGGCCGCTGCGAGTCACCTCGACCGTATCACCCTCGCCGAGCGGCAAGTCGTCGCGCCCGTCCGAGCTGAGGATCATCGGCGTGTCGCACGTCACCACGCGGACCTCCACCCGCACCGTGTCGCGCGTCACCAGCGGACGGGAGGTCAGCGCGTGGGGGCAGATCAGGCTGATCACCAGGGCCTGCGCGTCCGGCAGCAGGATCGGCCCGCCCGCCG
Organism: Verrucomicrobiota bacterium; assembly: GCA_022704145.1. GTDB lineage: Bacteria > Verrucomicrobiota > Kiritimatiellia > RFP12 > UBA1067 > JAKJGY01. The sequence goes on along the minus strand of JAKJGY010000068.1, from coordinate 5,061 downwards.
CGAGCGAATACGCCGTGCTGCCGGTCGGCGTCGCGACGATGATCCCGTCGCACAGGAAGCAGGCCACCGGATCCCCGCCGATCCGCAACTCCAGCTCGACCGCGTGCGCCGTGGCGCCGTGGTTCGCGACCACATCGTTGAGCGCGTCCGGCAGGGTCGCGCACGCGCCGTCCGCGCGCCGCACGCGGATCGCCAGCGCCGAGCGGCTGCTCACCGCGTAGCGGTCTTCGCGCACCTGCAGCAGCGCCTCGTCGAACTGCCGCTCCTCAACGCTCGTCAGATAGCCGAGCGAGCCGATGTTGAGGCCCATCAGCGGCAAGTCCTGCCCCGCCAACTGGTGCGCCGCGTCAAGCATCGTGCCGTCGCCGCCGAGCACCACCACCGCCTCAGCCCCCAGCCGGGCGAACGACGCCACCTCGCAGGCGCGGAGCGAGGGCGCGAGCGCCGCGGCGCGAGCGTCCGCCAGCACCTCCAGCCCCAGCTCCGCGGCCAGCTCGGCCACGCGCCTGACCGCCTCCAGCGCCTGCGCCTTCTTGAAATTCACGATCAGCCCGATGCTCTTCATTCCAACCCACCTCTCTCACCGCACGTCGCGCGGTTTCAGCACCGTCAGCCCGAAAGTCATCGCCCAAGCGTCAGCCAGCGGCAGCCGCTTCAGCTCGTGGCCCGGCCCCCACGAGTCGGAGTACAGGACCTCCTGCGTCTTGGCATTGTAGCCCACGATCAGCCGGATATGCCCGAAGGCCCCGTTCTGACCCAACTCGGGGCGCTCCGGATACTTGCCCACGATGCAGGCCCACACCAGCGGCACGCCTTGCGAGACGTACTGCACCACATCTTTACGAAAGGCCTCCAGCGCCTGCGTCTGGCGCGTGCGCGACTCGCGCAACAGGTCCGCGTCCAGCGCCATGTAGATCCGCATGGTGTCGATCACGCGCATGTTGGGCGCCACCTGGTCCGCATAGGCCATGACGTCGACCGTCTCGCGCCGCTTCTGCTTCGCGACACGGTTGTACTGTTCGACCATCTCGTTAAACCGGCTCTTCTCGAAACTCTTGCCGCCGTCCGGCCGGAGCAGGTCCTTCTGGTCGAGCTGGTACTTCTTGCCGACCGCATCCAGCGCGCCGACCATCCCCTCCAGCGAGGTGCCGCCCTTGGCGGCCGTGTCGGCGAGCTGCGCGATCTCATGCTGATCGACCTGCCGACCATAATATTTCAGGATACGCTCCGACGAGGCCGCCGCGCAATAGCCCTTCTGCCCCTGGTCGACCATCGGCACGTTGTCCACCCACAGGTCGCCCTCCGGAGTGTTGCGCACGTTAGCCTTGATGGAGCGCGCGGTCACCTGCGTCGCCCAGGTCGGCGCGCCGACCGTCACCGGCGCGAGCCCGTCGCCGCGCTGGGGCACGATCAGGACTTTCACGAACTCCGCCCGAAACGGCACCGGCTGGCCGCCGGTGCGGTGCGCGTTGACGTAGGCCCACTCCAGTTGGACGCCGACCGGCTTGCGCACCCACTGGCGCCTGCTGACATAGTAGTTGGCGCGGTCGTTCGAGGTCTTGCCCGTGATCCCTTTCGAGCCCGCGAACGCGCTGACCGCCTCGCTGGCCTTGCCGACCAGCTCCCTGAAGCCCTCCGCGTCCAGCTCGCCTGCGTCGCCCTTGTTGTAGAGCGACAGCTCCCAGCGCCCGACGGCGTCGGCCTCGAAATAGACACGCGCCTCCCACACGCGCAGGCCGAGGAAGGTCAGCTCGGGGCTGGCCGACTTCGCGACCTTCCGGCCGTCGACGAACGCGAAGCCCAGCCGCTGATGCTCGGCCAGGAACGCCTCGGCGCCCTTGCGCCACTCCGCCCCGCCCTCCAGCCAGCCGTCAAGCGCCTGCGCGCGCCCACGGCACGCCGCGAACGCCAGAGCCGCCGCCAGAACCGCTCTCGAGATCCGCGTCATCCGACCCTCCCCGGCGTTCACATCAAGGCCGCCACGGCCGCGCCGATCACGGGCGAGTCGTCCACCCGGATCAGCTCGTACGCGATCCCGCGCGGCGCGAGCAGCGCCCGCAGTTCGCGCTGCACCCGCCGCCGGAAGTCCGCCGTCAGCGTGCGGTAATAGGTGGAGCCGTCGACGTTGACGCACACCGGCCGCTCCGGCTCCTGACCCTTGCCCGTGCGCAGGATCGCCGAGGCCAGGTTCACGGCGGTCAGCACCGCCGCGCGCGCGTAAAGCGGCGTGGCGAGCCGCACGACCGCCTCGCGGTCGGCCGCGCTAAAGGCCGCGCGCAGGAACGGGTTGCCCTCCTGGGGCTTGCCGCCGCAGAAGTCGTCCAGATGCTTATTCGTCAGCTCACCCCACCCGCAGACCGCCCGCGCGGCGCGCCGCGAGAGCAGGCCCTCACCCGCCGCCGCCTTGAGCACCACATGCCCCAGCGTGCCGAGGTATGCGCCCGAAATCATCTTCTCGAAGGTGTAGTGCCCGGGGTCGCGCGTGGCGGCGTCCAGCTCGAGGTCGAACGCGCTCTGCGGCGCGCCGCGGAACGCGCCGGACTCGACGTTGATCGCCATCGCGCCGCGCGCGGGCAGACCCTTGACTTTCGTGATGCGCGCGTTGCGCTCGACGTAGGCCGTGTTCGTGCCCGTGCCGAGGATGAAGCCGACATAGGCCGAGTAGGGCCGGCGCACGCCGACGCTCTTGCCGGCCAGCAGCGTGGCCACCGTGTCGTTCAGGATCACGATCCGCCGCCGCAGCCCGCGCGGCGCCAACTGGCGGTTGAGGCCCGCGCCGATCAGCTTGCCCTCCACCTCCGGCGCCTGGATCTGCTTGCTCCAGCGGATCAGGCGCGCGTCACAGTCGGGCGTGACCTTCGCCGCATACGAGAAACAGAAGCCGAGCGTCTCGGAGCGGCCGGCCACCGGCTCGGCAAACTGCGCGAACGTCTCGAAGAAGGCCTTGGCGTCCACCTCCCCCTGAGTGCCGGGCATCAGCGACTTCTCCAGCGACTCGAGCTTGGCCTTGCCCGCGCCGCTGAACGTCACGACCGCCCGGCGCAGGTTGGTGCCGCCCGCATCCAGCACCGCGACCGGACAGCCCGTCCGGACCGGCCGGTCGATCGAGATGTAGGAGGGGATCATCAGCAGCGACGAGCGCCGCCCGGCCAGACCGGCCTCCATCTCGCGGTCAAACGCCGCCAGCAGCCCCGCGCGGTCCACCGCGTCCGCGTCCAGCCCCTTGCCCTTCAGAAATTGCTCTTCCCGTCCGCTCATCGTATTCTCCTCGACTCTGGGTGTCAGATGCCGGTTATTGTCGTTGTCCAGCGGCCCGATTGTCAACCCCGGATCACGGCATTTCGCAAACCCCGCCAGCGTCATTTGAGCGTCAGCGCGGAAGGCCGCCTCGGCCGGTAGTCGAGGAGGGCCGTGGCCTCGCACGCCACGTCAGCCCGCACGCGCACCCAGTGCGCCGAATAACCCTCGGGAAAGAGGTGCCGCACCGTCACGCCCGGCGGCACCGTCCAAGACCCGTACGCCCACCACTCGTCTTCCGCCGTCACGTCCACCTCCACCGTGAACGTGACCGGCCCCGCGTTGCCGTGAGAGAGCGCCAGCTCCTTGCGGTCATAGCCGTACATCAGGTAGGGGTCGCTGGCCTGGCCCGCCGCCACCGCCGTGCCGCGCCAGGGGCCGCCCGCCCCGGCAGGCGCGCCCAGCCGCCACAGGTCGTCAACCTCGCCGAGCCAGAGCGCCGCCGAGCCGTCGGCCGCCGCGAACACGTGCCCGTTGGTCGCCGCGCCCGCCGCCACGCCCGCCGCCACAAACAGCCCCCGCCACGAGCAGAAGTCGCTGATCAGCCGGTTGTGCGTGCAGACCGGACGCAGGCGCCTCACGCCGCCCGAGCCGGCATACGGCACCTCGTAGAATGAGCCGTGCACGTTGAGCAGACGGCGCTCCGTCACAACCTCACGGAAGCCCCGCGGCCACCCTGCCGGTCCGGGCGTATCGAAAGCCGCATGCCCTTTCGGCAGCCGGAAGCGCGCCGACCCCTCGCTCACGACCACCGACGCCGCATCGACCGTCACCGCCGCGTTGGTCAGCGCGTACGTGCCGCGCAAGAGCGCCTCGGCCACCGCGTTGGAGGCGCGGCGCAACTGGAGCGTGCCGTCGATCTCGTAATACGCCTGCTCGACCCGCTCGCCCGCCGCGTCGAACCGGGTGGCCGCGAACTGCAAGGTCCGGGCGTCGCCGCCCTGCGGCCGCACGATCCCGGCGCTGCCCGCCCCCGCCGCCCCCGCCGCCGCCAGACCCTCGAACAGCGCGGGCTCGGCCACACGCCCCGCGCCGCCCAGATGGAAGTAGGCGGTGATCCCGGAGGCGTCCGCGCCGGGCACCAGCCGCAACCACGCCGCAGGGACGCCCGCAGGCAGCACCCACCACGCGTACCCGCCCGCCGCCACCGTGAGGTTCGTGTGCGCCGACCACGACCCGCTCCCGTCGGCGTCGGCCTCCACCGCGAACGCCACGGCCGCCGCGCCCGCGTTCCGCAGGTGCAGCACGCGCCGGGTGAACCCGCCCACCCAGAACGGCTCGCTCGGCTGGCCCGCGCGCACCGCGTCGCGCAGCCAGACGCCCCCCGCCCCGGACGGCGGCCCCCAGCGCTCCAGATCCTCGGGCTGGCCGAACCACGGCGCGGAGTGCGACTGCCCCGCCCAGACGTTGCCCCCTGTGGTGGAGGTGTCGTCGCGCCCCATCACCAGCCGGCCCTCCCAGACGCAGTAGTCGACCGGCATCTTCAGGAAGGTGCAGAGCGGCTGCAGCCCGCCCGCCGCCGAAGCCGAGAACCCTTTCGGGAAACGGAAGAAGAGCCCGTGCATGTGCATCAGCGTCAGCCCGTCGGCCACCTCGCGGATGCGCGGCCACTCGGTGTACCAGCCGGTGTCGGAGTCATGCGTATAGCTGCCCTTGGGCAGCCGGTAACGCCGCCACACACCCTCCTCGTAGGCCCTCAGGATCACCGAGCGCGTGTCCCAGCCCAGCGCCCACAGGCGGTCGTCCTCGGGCGCGTTGCCGTAG
>JAKJGY010000279.1 GCA_022704145.1 Verrucomicrobiota bacterium | reverse complement strand
CCGCGCCTCGCGGCAGAGTGGTCACGGTCAACAGCGTTCGAGGTCGGTTCGGACAGAATCATGATTACAGAATCATGGTTGGCCGGTCTGGGCCAGAATCTAGGCCGCCTAACCTTCAACAGAATAATATCGCGCTCCGACTCAGCGAACCCCCTCGCCTCCGCCAGCAGGCGCCTCATCCTCGACATACCGCTTCACCGTCCGCCAGTCCAGGCCGACACGGCGGGCGACCTCGCCGAAGCTGCCGGAGGCCCGGTAAAGCCGCCGACAGTACCCGGCCGTCAGCTCCTTCGCGCCCAGTTCGCCGCGCGCCAAAGCCGCCAGCCACGCGTCACCTCCCCCGTACGCCTCACCGTCACCGCGGTACGTGCCGGTCAGCATCACGCAGCGCACCGCCTGCTCCAGCTCGCGCACATTGCCGGGCCACCGGTACCCGCCGCCCACGCCCGTCTCCAGCGCCGCCAGGACGCGCGCCACGCTCGCCCCGTCAGCCGCCCCCCCCAAGCGCGCCAGGATGTGCCGCACCAGCGCCTCCCGCTCGCAAGGCGCCTCGCTCAGCCGCTGCCGCAGCGGCGGCACCTCGATCTGATCCGAACACAGCCGGTAGAAGAAGTCGTCCCGGAACCGCCCGGCACGGCGCAGCTCACCCAGGTCGCGGTTCGTCGCCGCGATCACCCGCCCCTCGAAACGCAACGACTCGTGACCGCCCACCGGCGAGAACGTGCGCTGCTGCAGCACCTGCAGCAGCTTGATCTGGACCGGCACGCTCGCGTCGCCGATCTCGTCAAGCAAGATCGCGCCGTGCGGGCTGCAGCGCGCGAACACGCCGTCATGCCGCTCCACCGCCCCTGTGAACGCGCCCTTGCGGTGCCCGAACAGCTCGGACTCGATCAGCGACTCGGAGTACTGCGACAGGTTGATCGACACGAAGGCCCGCGTAAAACTCTCCGCGAAACGGCGCCGCGACGACTGGTACGGGATGAAGCCCGAACACCCCAGCGCGTACGCCGCCGCACCCTTGCCCGTCCCCGTCTCCCCCAGCAGCAGCGTCGAGAAGTCCTCCATACGGTTCCATAGCCCGCTCACATACCAGCGGATGTCGTGTGTGAAGATGTTGTCCCAGAGCCGCCGCCGTAACCGCTTCATGCACGGGCTGCCCCCCACCAGGCCGGTGGAGATGAAGTAGAAGGCGCGCCTAAGCTGATAGAACAGCGCCACGTACCGCTCGGCCTCCTCGCGCTCAAAGCCGTAGGCCGTCAGCGCCTCGTGCGCCGCCTGCGCGCACCCCGCCTCACACGACTCGTCACCCGCCTCGCTCTGACGCCGGATCAGCTCGTCAAACCCGGCCAGATGCCGATGGAACAGGCCGAACAGCACGCCCGCCGTGACCCGCTCCTCATCCGCCCCCTCGAACGCCCGCCGCGACAGCCTCCCGCCCGGCCCCGTAAGCGCCGACAGACGCCGGTCCAGCTCCTCCAGCAGCCGCCCCAGCACCGACTCCCACTCCCCCGCCGCCAGCCCCACCGCCCGCAGGTCGGCCTCCAACCGCTCATCACTGAACGGGTTCGTAAACGCACACCGCCTTACCGCCTCCAGAAAACCTTGATCCGCGCCTGAGAGTTTCAGCCGTTTGTTCATACATTGAATGTAGCATAACTATACACAGAATGTCTATACGATCCGAGATCTAACGGGTATCTAAAAATTAAACTTCTCTCCTGCAACGACTTAATGATTGCGACGCCACTTGGCCCGCCTCCTGCATTAGGAACACCCGTACGCAGCATAACCCCGAACACCGGAAACGCTTATGACCCGAATCCTGAACTGGCTGAACCTCTCGCAGGCCCTCGGCGCTCTCATCGACAACGCCTTCAAGATGCTGACCGTCATCGTGCTCGTCAGCGGGTTGGGACGCGACCTCGACGCCACGCTGGCCTGGGCCTCAACACTGCTGGTCGTCCCCTTCCTGCTCTTCTCCAACTGGGCCGGCACGCTGGCCGACCGTTTCAGCAAACGCGACCTCTTCGTGGCCGTCAAGTGGGCGGAGCTGGCCCTGCTGCTGGCCGCCTACCCGGCGCTCCTCTCGGGCCGCGCCTGGCCCGTTTTCGCGACGCTCTTCCTCCTCGCCGCACAGAGCGCGTTCTTCGGCCCCGTCAAGCGCGGGATCGTCCCTGAGCTGGCCGCCCCGCAGGACCTCGCCCGCGTGAACGGCCGCCTCACCGGCGCCACCTACCTCGCCATCATCCTCGGCCTCGTCCTCCCCTGGCTCCTGATCACCGTCCTGGGCCTCAGCCCGCTGGCCGTGCTGACGGCCTGCACGGCGTGCTCGGCCGTCGGGCTCCTCGCCGCCTACCGCCTGCCGCACACGCCCGCCGCCGGTCGCGCCACCGCCGCCTCGCCGTGGATCCTGCCGGACGCGGTCCGCGCGCTGCGCGAGCTGGACGGCGCGGTCTGGCTCAGGCGCGCCGCCTACGGCTCGATCGCCTTCTCGGGCGTCGCGGCCCTCTTCCAGCAGAACCTCGTGATCTTCGCCCGCGACGTGGCCGCGCTTCCGGTCGAGGCCAGCGGCGCCCTCTTCCTGCTCGTGGCCGTCGGCATCGCGGGCGGCGCCTGGCTCACCGGGCGCCTCTCGCCCCACGCCCTCGAGGTCGGACTCATCCCGCTCGGCGCGCTCGGCCTCTCGCTCGCCCTCCTCGGCCTCGGCCTCGCAGCCCACCCCGCCGCGCTCGCCGCCCTCCTCGTCCTCACCGGTCTCGCCTCCGGCCTCTGCATCGTGCCGCTCACCGCCTACCTGCAGGCCCACACGCCAGCCCCGAACCGCGGCCGGCTTTTCGGCGCCGTCGAGTTCTGGAGCTTCGCCGCCATGGTCGCGGCCTCCGGCCTCTTCTACACGCTCACCGAAAAGCTGCACCTCAGCGCCCGCACCGGCATGCTCGTGACCGGCGCCCTCGGCTTCGCCTGCGCCGCCTGGACCCTCTTCCGCCTCCCGGACCACGTGGCCCGCCTCCTCCTCTCGCGCCTCACCCGCCTGCTCTACCGGGTGGAGGCCCGCGGCCTCGAGAACATCCCCCGCGAGGGCGGCGCCCTGCTGGTGTCGAACCATATCGCCTACTCCGACGCCACCATCATCCAGTCCGCCACCCAGCGCCCGGTCCGCTACGTGATGTCGCGCGAGATCTTCAAGAGCTGGGCCTGGTGCCGCCCCCTCTTCCGCCTCACCCGCGCCATCCCCCTGCACGCCGACGACGGCCCCCGCGCCCTCGCCCGCTCGCTCGCCAGCGCCCGCGAGGCGCTGCAGGAGGGCTGGCTGGTAGGCATCTTCCCCGAAGGCGAGCTGACCCGCTCCGGCGCGCTCCAACCCTTCCGTAAAGGCTTCGAGCGCATCGCCCGCGGCACCGGCCGGCCGATCATCCCCCTCCACCTCGACAACCTCTGGGGCAGCATCTTCAGCTTCCGCCACGGCGCCCCGGGGCTGCGCTGGCCGCGCCGCCTGCCCCTACGCGTCACCCTGCGCATCGGCCAGCCCCTGCCCGCCGACGCCACCGCCGAGGACGTGCGCCTGGCCGTCGCCGAACTCGGCGCCGCCACCGCCGCCGAGAACGCCGCCCGCCCGGACAACACGCTGGCCCGCCGCCTCCTGCGCCAGGCCCGCCGCCACTGGTTCCGCCGCGTCGCGACCGACACGCTCGGACACTCCGCCACCTACGGCAGCCTGCTCACCGCCGCCGCCGCCCTCAACGCCCGCCTCGCCGCCCCCCTGGCGGACGCCCGCGCCGTGGGCGTGCTGCTGCCGCCTTCCGTCGCCGGCCTCCTCGCCAACGTCGCCCTCACCCTCCAGGGCAAGACCGTCGTCAACCTCAACTGGACCGTCTCGGCCGACGCCTTCCGCTCGGCCGTCGAGCAGGCCGGCCTACGCCACATCCTGACCTCGCGCCGCTTCCTCGACGCCCTCGCCCTGCCGCAAACCGGCGCCCGCCTGATCCCCCTCGAGGAGGCCCTCGCCGGCCTCACCCTGCGCGAGAGGGCCGCCGCCCTCGCACGCGCCTGCCTCTCCTCGGCCGCCACGCTCGCCGCAGGCCGCCCGCAGCGCCCCGCCGACCCCGCCTGCGTGATCTTCTCCTCCGGCTCGACCGGCACGCCGAAGGGCGTCCTCCTCAGCCACGCCAACCTGCTCTCCAACCTC
>JAKJGY010000278.1 GCA_022704145.1 Verrucomicrobiota bacterium | reverse complement strand
GGGGGGGGGGGATCGCTTGGCGAAGGCGCGCGGTGCCGCCGCCTTCATCCCTCCGTCCGGGGGAGGCGGCTTACGGTTGGCCAGGCCCAGATGGGGAAGGCGAGTTTGTCGGTGCTGCCGTCGGTGTAGACGACCAGGCGCAGCCGGCGGCAGCCGGTGATGTCCACGCTGAGCGGCTGGGCGGGGTCGGCCTCGCGCAGGGCGCGTGTGCGGAAGCGTTCCGTGCCGTCCGTCTCCACGGCGAAGATGCACTCGGCCTGGGGGGTGACGCCGGCGAGCAGGCCGGCCGTGGCGGTCAGGCGCGTGAAGGCGTCCGGCGGGAGGTCGTATTCGAGGGCGGCGAGATAGCGTGTGCCGCGGATGGGCAGCGCGTGGGGGACGACACACAGCCCTTCGGCGGGGCGGATGGCGGCGGCCGTTCCCTCGGGGATGCGCAGCTGAAGCGGCTGGGCGCGCCCTGTCTTGTCCAGGGTGACGGCGCCGCGCAGGGGGCGGCAGCCGAAGTTGAACTCGACATCACAGGCGGCCGGCTCCAGTTCGTCCAGGCGGCATTGGGCGAGGGCGTGCCGCTCGTCTGGCGTCCACTGGCGGAGATGGAGGCAGGCCAGGGTGTGGAGGACGTCCGCCATGACCTCAGCGGTGGCGGCGACGGCGCGGTCGGTCTGGCGGCTGGCGGCCGGCATGTCACGGCGATAGAGGGCGTTGAGGATGGGGATGATGGTGGCCAGGACGGTTTCGTAGAGATCGCGCAGGCGTCCTTCGAGGCGCAGCACGATGGTGTCCGTCGAGTCTCCGAGCACGCGCGGCGAGTAGTCGAGGCGGGTGACCGTGCTGGGGACGTCCTCGATCAGGCGGTGCGGGTTGCAGTTGAGGCGGTCCGGCGGGGGCGGCAGCAGGAGGGTGATGTCGCGTTCGTAGTAGTGCGCGGGTTCGCCGTAGTCGCCGAGGTAGTGGGAGAGCACGCCGAGGAAGTGGCAGGCCTCGGGCAGGTCGCCGCCGGCCATCCGGCTCATGATGCATTCGATGGAGAAACGCACGTCGAAGAAGTGCGCCCTGGCCGAGGCGCCGACCTTCTCGAAACTGTGCAGGGGCGTCTCCTCGGGGAAGTAATGCCGCCAAGGGCCGTCCTCGCCGTTCAGCAGGGGGATGGCGACAACGTCCGGCAGCTCGCAGGTGGAGACGATCTCCGGCAGCCACGGTTGCCAGAAGGCGCGCGAGGCGGCGGGCAGGGCCGGGACGGCAAGTTCGACGACTTTGTAGTGTTCGGCACGGTTCAACGGATCGCCTCCTGGGCGGAGATGTACTGATCGTCTTTCAATTGTCTGAACTTGAAGACCTACCGGCGGAGTCCGCCGGCTCCAGGGGAAAGGTCTGGACTACTTCGAGACGGTTGGTAACGTAGCGCCGTTTCGCGGATTCCGCAGGTTGCCGGCGGGCGCCGAGGATGTAGATTGCGGCCGTGTCGGTCGCCGCGGCGGGTCGGGCGTCGGGCGGCCGGCGGGTCAAGGAGGAATCCATGGCGCGCATGCGCTGGTTGGCACTGGCGGTCGGCCTGGCCCTCGTCGCGGCGGGCGGGGGGCGGGCGGGCGCGGCGGGCACGTTCCGCTGGGTCGAGACCGACGTTTCGCTGCGGCCGGACTACAAGGCGGCGATCACCTACCGGGTCTGCCTGCGTTCGACGGGCAACCTGCACGGGTTCTACTTTCAGGGCGCGACCGAGGGCCCCGTCTTCGACACCGCCTCGGCGGTCGCCTGGTATGACGGGAACACGCGCAGCCTGCCCCTCGAAATCAAGGCCGTGGATGCGCGCACGTGGGACATCGTCCTGGCCCGCGGCCGCGCCATTGACCGCGGCGACGTGATCTACACGTTCACCTACGCCGCCGACCTCGGGCAGGCCGGGCACCTGGGGCGCACCGCCTCCGAGTTCGGCGACCTGGTGTACTTCAACTGGAGTCCGGTGCAGTGGGAGGAGCCGCTCGAACACGCCACGGTGCGCGTCTACTATCCGATCGAGGTCGGGGCCGGCGAGCTGACGATGGCGGACATGGACAAGCTGCTGTTCAAGACCGAGCCGTTCATGAACCGTGACTACCTGCTTTCGTACTTCGGGCAGGCGCACGGGGGCCGGCACTGGCTCGCGGTCCGCATCCACAAGGACCAGGTTCCGGCCAAGGGGCAGCTGCGCATCCAGCAGTACATTGACGCCGGCCGCTTCTCGCAAGGCACCGCCCTGCCTGCGGTTCTCGAAGCCCCCGACCCCGACCCGGATCCGGCCCCGCCGGTCGCGCCCGAGGCTGGACACGACGCACGCGCGGGCATCCCGCCACGCTGGATCCTGGCCGGGGTGGGGCTTGCCCTGCTCCTCCTCGTCCTTGCCTGCGCCGGGGCGAAACACAAGTCCATGCTGCGGGCGCGCGACGGGCTGGACGCGATCCGCTGGGCGCGGGAGGACTGGACACCGCCGCGGCTCGAAGTGGGCAGTTTCCGGCGGCCGGGGCTGGTGGCGGAGCTGGACGTGTACGAGGCGCTCCTCCTGTGCGAGGCGCCGTTCTGCACGGTGCTCAGCGTCATGGCAAGCTACCTCGAATCCGCCGGCGTCATCCAGGTGACCGGCAACGCCCCGTTCCGCTGCCGCGTCACCGGCGGGCAGGACCTGACCAACGAGTACGAGCGCAGCTTCTTGCAGCTGGTGCGCGACGACGGTTCGCTCGACGAGCACGAGATGGACCGCATCTTCCGCCTCCTCTGCGACAACCTGCAGCGCAAGGCCTGGAACTGCGACCTTGAGGCCACGCGGAAGCGCTACCAGGAGGTGGTTGACAACGTGCTGGCCGAGCGCCGGCCCCAGGCGGCGGGGCAGGCTGAGGTGCCGTTCAGCTACCGGTACGGCGGCTGGTTCTGGCATGGGCGCCCGGACCGCTACCGTGAGGCATTCCGCAGCGAGGTCCGCGAACTCAACTACTCGCAGTTCCTGAGTTCCGCGCACTGTTTCGAGGGCTGTTTCACGCATTCGGCCTGTCATGACGCCTGCCATTCGGCGTGTCATTCGGCCTGTCACTCCGCCTGTCATTCGGCGTGCCATTCGGCGTGTCACTCGGCGTGCGTGAGCGGAGGGTCGCACTGATGGGGGCGGCTCGACAGGCCGAGCCGGCGGGCCGTCCGCCCGCGGCGCACGCCGGCGGCGGGGGCGACGCGGCCTCGCGCTGGCCGCTGGAGTGGATTGACGCCTACATCGCCAGGCTGCGCGGGGTGATCGTGGTGCGCGAGTGCGACTCGCTGCTGATCAAGGTTCCGAACGAGGCATACAAGCTGAATCCGTCCGGGGTGCGGGTGCTGCGGCGGCTGCTGGACGGCGAGAGTGCGCTCGATGTCTGGCGCGCGCACGGCGCCACCGAGGCGGTGCGGCGCGACCTCTACGACTTCGCGGTCGGGCTCAAGCAGACCCTTGCCGGCTGCCTCGACGAGAGCCGCCTGCCGCCGGGGGTGGTGACACAACCGTTCACGCTCGGGTTCTCGACGCTGCCGGTGCTCAGCGAGGTGGCATTGACCGCGCGCTGCAACCTGCGCTGCCAGTTCTGCTACCTCGAAGACGGCGCCGCCGGGGCGGGGGCGGAGATGGACACGGCCGAGGTGAAGCGTGTCCTGCACACGATCCGGCGCGAGGCCCAGGTTCCGAGCGTGAGCTTCACCGGCGGGGAACCGACCCTGCGCCCCGACCTTCCGGAGCTGGTCCGGTACGCCCGCGACGAGCTCGGGCTGCGGGTGAACCTGATCACCAACGGGACGCGGCTGACCGCCGCGCTGGTCGCCGCACTGCGGCAGGCCGGCCTGCACAGCGCGCAGGTGAGCGTCGAAGCGCCCGACGCGGGCGTGCACGATGCGCTCACCCAGGTGGCCGGATCCCACGCCCAGAGCCTGGCCGGCGTCACCCGTCTGCGTGAGGCCGGCATCCGCGTGCACACGAACACGACCGCCAACCGGCTGAACCTGCACCTGCTCGCCCGGCTGCCCGCCTTCGTCAAGTCCTTGGGCCTCGAGCGGTTCTCGCTGAACATGGTGATCCCGTGCGGACGCCCCGGCCGCGAGTTGGGCGGCCTCAATCTGCGCTATGAAGAGATCGGCCCGCGGGTGCTCGAAGCGCAGGCCGAGGCGGCGCGTTGCGGGATCGAGTTCATGTGGTACTCGCCGACTC
>JAKJGY010000277.1 GCA_022704145.1 Verrucomicrobiota bacterium | reverse complement strand
GCATAGCTGCCCTTGTGGCTAGCCGGGTCCGCCAGTTTCGCAGGCGGCAGCACGAACGCGCAGGTACGGTCTGCCACGGCGAGGTCACGCCGCAGAAAGAGGCAGATCGACGCGCGTTCCGCAGCGAGGCCGAGCGGATCGCCGGACATATCGAAGGAGCCAAGCGATTTCACGCGGCCGAGACCGTCGTTGCCGTGCGACCAGGCGAAGCGGATCAGGCCGCTCCAGTCCTGCCGCGCGCCGAGCGCCCCCGTGAGGATGCCGCCGACGCCGCGGAAGCGGCCCGGCGCGGCGAAGTTGTACTCCGAGATCGTGAACGGGCGGTCGAGAATACGCGTCACCGCGAGGCGTTGCGTGCCTTGGTCGGGGCCGAGCAGCGGGTTAGTGTTCGGGCAGGACGTCGGCAGACGCCAGTCGCGATCGAGGAAGCGCGGATGGTCGACGTAAAAGTGGTCGTCGGCGTAGTCGAACTCCCGTGCGCGGACGAGCTGCTCCGCCGCGTTGTCGTCCCAGAAGTAGTTGTTCATGTTCGTCGTGAGCGCCCTGCACTTCATCTCCTCGCGCAGGAACTTCGTCACGCGCCGCGCGAAGCGTGTCTCGACCTCGGCGAACGCCTTCGCGTCGTACTGGTTGACGATGCCGAGCCGCTTCAGGGTCCACCAGACGCCGTTGAGGTTGCCCTCGTTCACGAACGAGATCAGCGCCAGCGCAGGCTCGTCCGCGAGACGGCGCCCCGTGTACCGGTTGACGTGGCCGAGGAACGCTCGCGCGTAGGCGAGGTAGTTCGAGAAGGCGTTCTCGTTGTAGAGGACAAGTCCCTTGAACTCGGCCATCTCTACGTCGCCCGGCCGGTCGAAGCCGATCGACTTCCAGGAGATCGGACGGCGGGAGACGAACAGGTCGGTCGTCATGTAGATGCCGTTCTCCACGCAGGCGGCCACCAGCGCGTCGAAGCGGTCCATCGCCTTCGCGTTCAGCTCCGTGGAGCCGGCGGGCGAGCCCCGCACGAGGTCAGACTCGTGGTGGTGGAAACGCAGGACGTTGTACCCGATCCGGCGCAGGTTGCGGGCGAAGCGGCGGGCCGTCTCGGGGTCAGGGGCGTTGGCGTCGCCGCAGACGTTTACGCCGTAGAACCGCTGGGGCACGCCGGGCAGTTTCTCGAACTCGAAGTGGCCGCCCTTCGCTACCAGCCAGCCGTGCTTCCCGGCGGGGGCGTCCGAGCCGACCATGCCGGAAAAGTCGAGGGCGGATCCCGGCTCGACCTCGTTCTCTGCCGCGAGCGGCACCCAGTCCGTCCCGGCCGCCAGGCGAACCGGCCCGACCTCGCGGAACGCGAACGGGCGCTCGCCTGAGAAACGCGCGGCGAGTTCGCCGCGGAAGCCGAACTGGAGCTCGTAGACGACGAGCCCCCAGTCGCGAATCTCGCGCACGAGGACCTCCGCGGGATTGTGGAAGTCGACCTTAAGGCGCAGCGCGCCGGACGCGTCCCGCAGCGCGAACGACGTCGCCCGGTCGCTGCGCAGCACGTCGCGGCCGGGACGTCCCGCGTCGAGCGCGACCGTCTTGCCGTCGACCGTCACGCTGCCTCCGGCGTAGAGTGCCTGCGGAAACGTGGTGCGCACGGCCGCCCGTCCGGCGGACTTCGGCACGCCATTTGTCGGCAGGCTCCAAACGGCCTCGACAGCGCCGTCCGCCGGCGTGAACGCCGCCCGTCCGTCGATGGATTCGCCGGTCCCCTTCGGGTCGAGGTTGACGTGGAAGAGGTGAGCGGACTTCGGCACGGCGAAGTCCGGCTCCGTCGCCGGCCGACGGTTCCAGCCCTGTGCGAACACGCAGGGCTGGAAGTAGAGCGATGCGTCGGGAAACTCAAGCGAACCGGCATAGCCGCCCAGAACCGACAACGTGTCACCGACCGCCGACAGCGTCAGCCCCGCCATCAGTCCAAACAGAGTCTTCTTCATCTTTTACCTTCCCTTGCCGATTCCTTTTTCTCATTCAGCAGCGCTCGTTGATCAACGTTCAAAGCGCCGCCAGTCCCCCGCAGGCACCTCGACTCCCTCAAAGACGTAGGGGGATGAGCCGTGATTGACGACTACGCGTGTTCCCTGGGAATAGGCTGTCAGCGAAACCGTCGGCGTCAGCAGGCGATGGTCGTCCATCAACGCGAACTGGAGGTCGGCGAGTTTTTCGAACTCGTCGTACCCTTTCTTGATGGCGGCGACGCCGGCCTGGAGTTCTTCGTCCGTCGCGCAGGTCAGATCTTCCTTGCCCATCCAGTTTGACTTCCCGGTGAGGAAGTTCGCATACCACACGAAGAGCGGACGTCCGCCGAACTCGATGAACTTGAGCCGCTTGTGCGGGGCCTTGACGGGATAGTTGAGCGTGCCGGTGAAGGGATTCGACAGGATGATGCCGTGGTAGACCAGTTGGAAGAGCGGCACATGGCGGTCGACGAGAGGCGTCTTCGCGTAGTCATTCGGCTCCAGCGGAAAGAAGTAGACGTACATGCAATAGTCGAGATTGCCCGCAAAGCCGTCAAACGGGCCCTCGCTCTGCGTGCCGCCTACGGCGTCTCGCGTCACCTCCATCTGCTTCACGTACCAGTCCAGGCTCTGGCGCGGATTGCAGGGATGGCGCGGATCGTAGCAGATCCGCGGCTCGAGAATGGAATACACGTCGTGGTAGTGAAGCCCGCGGAAGCCGAGATCCTTCATCATCTGCATGTTCTTGCGGGCGTAACGCTCATAGGCGCGCTGCGGACAGATCCGGAAAGCCCGTCCGCCGCCCCAGTACGTATGGCTCGGCTGCAGCGAGCCGTCCTTCTCCTTGAGCAGATACTCCTCGTCGAAATCGTCGGCAATCGTGTAGGCGCTATAGAAGCAGGTATGACAGACGATCTGAAATCCCAGCGCGCTGGCGTCCGCAATCAGCGTGCGCATCCTCGCCTCGCCGCCCAGAGACGGCTCCACCGGGAAGAGCTGCGGATAGGCGCCGTCGTGTCCGCCCTTGTTCCATCCCACAAGGCACATTTCCGCATGGTCGACCCCCTGGCGCTTGAACTCGCGGAGGATGTCGCCGCAACGGTCGAACGTGACGGCGGGATGGACGGGCGGCTCGTTGAAGCGGGTCTGGTACGGCACGGGCGACGGGACCGGCTTCCACGCCTGACGCACGCGCACCTCGATGTTGGTGGCGGCCAGCGCAAGCTCGGGCTGGGACTTTATCCGCTCAAGAATCGGCTTGCAGGCGCCGCGGGACAACTGCCAGTCACGGTACACGCGCGCCATCTGCGGATACTCCGCATCCGCGGGCAGAAACGTGAACGCGATCTCGAAGTCCTCGTACGGCGCGTCGCCTTTCAGATGGTAGACCGTATACATCCGGTAGATGCCGCCCAAGGCCTCCACATGCGTCGAGTACCGCCACTGCATGGACTTCGCGACGGCGGCGAAGACGCAGGACGGCGTCTTCATCCCGTAGAACGGCATGTAGTTCCGGCTCTCAACGGCGGCCACTTTTCCGCTCTTTTCGCGAAACGTGCCCAGACGCCCGTCCGGCAGCAGGAAGTATCCCGCGTCACCTTTCTTCGCCACCGCGAAGTCTGGCCACAGCTCAACCCGCACGCACCCCTCGCCGATCTGGACTGCCGGGATCTTCAGCGAAGCGGTGCTGCCGCTGACAGCTAGGGCGGCCGCGTTGGTGTCGGCATGGCCGTCTCCAAAGACGCGGACAACCTTCACATGACCGTCATGAGGCACAACCCCGTCGGCTGCAAGAACGGCGGTGATGCTGCCCAAAAAACAGGCGATGAATAACTGACGCAGATGAGTTCGACGCATATCCGACTCCTTCTCGCCTCGCGGCTCCTCTCGTACGAAAAACGGCGCTCACCCGCGGGGCTGGTGCAGGGCCTCGGCGAAGAGATCGATGCCGCGGATGTTGAACGCGGTGTTCGCGTCGTCGTCCGTGGAGGCCCACGGCGCCATCAGGAAGCCCAGCAGGCGCTCGGGCGCCACGACCTGTCGGCCGACCTTCACGAGCTTGCCGATCACATCCTCCGCGCCGGCGTTGACCTGCTTGCGTTTCCAGCCGACCCAGTTCGTGCCGCACGGGATCTGGTCGTAACCGGCCTTTTCAAGGTCCCAGAAGTTGATCAGGCGTTTCTGGTCGGCCGTCTTATTCGTGGCCGGGTCGAAGCCGCCGT
>JAKJGY010000276.1 GCA_022704145.1 Verrucomicrobiota bacterium | reverse complement strand
CAGGGGGGCGAGATCGTGTGCGCGTTCGGCGCGCGGCCGGCCGCCTATGTGCCGCAGCAGAAGCAGCTCGACCCGCTCTATCCGGTCTCGCTGGACGATCTGGTGGGGATGGGCCTGTATCCGGAACTCGGCTGGTGGCGGCGGCCCGACCGGGCGCAGCGCGAGCGCCTGGACGAGGTGCTGGGGCGGTTCGGGCTTGCGGAGCACCGGCGCAAGCGGTTCGGCGAGCTTTCGGGCGGCATGCGCCAGAAGGCGCTGCTGGCCCGGGCCGTGGTCGGCCGCTCCGAGGTGCTGGTGCTGGATGAGCCCACCGCCGGGCTCGACGCGGCTTCGGAGGCGGACCTGCTGGCGCTGATCCGCGAGCTGCACGCGCGCGACGGGGTCACGATCCTGTGGGCGCACCACCGGCTGGAGCAGTGCGCCGCGCTCGCGCGGCAGGTGTGCTGGGTTGACGCGCACGGCGTGGCGGTGCGTCCGGCGGGAGGGGAGGTCGCATGAGCCTCTTGCAGGACGCGTTGGAGTTTGTGCGGCTCTTTCCCGAGGCCACGGTCTGCGGGCTGGTGATGGCGGTCGTGTGCGCCGCTTTCGGCGTGCTCGTGGTGCTGCGGCGCATCGTGTTCGTCAGCATCGCGCTCTCAGAGGCGGCGACCCTCGGCCTGGCCTGGGCCCTGGTCCGGCACTTCCCGCCGCTGGCGGGTTCGGCGCTGGTCAGTGCGGCCGTCGTGGTGCTCCTCGCGCTTTCCAGCAGGCGGTCTCGGCTGCCGCAGGACGTGCTGCTGGGCGCGATCTTCCTGCTGGCCTCGAGCGCGAGCGTGCTGCTGGTGTCGCAGAGCGGCTTCGGTCTGGAGGAGGTCAAGGCCATGCTGTACGGCGATCTGGTGGTCTGCGGCAGGCAGGACCGTCAGGCGCTGGTGCTGACGGGGCTTCCCGCGCTGGCGGCGCTGCTGCTCTTCCTGCGGCCGACCTTCCTGGCGTTCTTCGATCGCGAGGCGGCACAGGTCATGGGCATACGCTGCTGGTTCTGGGAGTGGCTGTTCTTCGTGCTGCTGGGCACGGTCGTCTCCGGCGCGGCGAAGAGCGGCGGCGCGCTGCTGGTCTTCTGCGACCTAGTGGTGGTGCCTGCGGCGGCGCTGCTGCTGACGCGGCGCCTCTGGCCCGCGCTGCTCACGGCCATGGCGCTGGGGGTGGCGACGACCGGGGCGGGTCTGGTGGTGGCCTACCGCGCCGACCTGCCGTGCAACCCCACCCTGATCGGCGTCGCGTGCCTGACCCTGGCCGCGCTCGTGGTCGCGCGCGGCCTGTGGGGCGGTATGCGGGCGCTCCTCTACCGGACCTCCGGCAAGGGGCCGGTCTGACCTGCGGCTGCGGAAGGGGGCGGGGTGACAGGCGACCGCGCATCGGCTATAGTGGGGGCGTGATCAGGCGTAACCAGGGGGGACGGGATGGCCAGGTTTGAGCTGATGAGTGTGGCGGGGCTGGTGGAGGCGCTGGCGGGCCTCGGGTCGCGGCTGCCGCTGTCTGACGAGGTGTCGGCCTTGGGCGCGCCGCTGGCGGTGGGCGGGCGGCGGCTGGCGAACCGTTTCGTGGTGCAGCCGATGGAGGGCGTGGACGCGGCGGACGGCGGCGGCGCGCCGGGAGAGCTGACGTTCCGGCGCTACCGGCGGTATGCGGCGGGCGGGAGCGGGCTGGTCTGGTTCGAGTCGGCCGCCGTGGTGCCGGAGGGGCGTTCAGGACCGCGCCAACTGATGCTCACGGAGGGCAACCTGGACGTCTGGCGGCGGCTGGTGGAGGAGACGCGGCGGGCGGCGGCGGCTGAGGGCTGCGGCGAGGTGACGCTGCTGCTGCAGCTCACGCACAGCGGGCGCTACAGCCGGCCGGAGGGGCGCGCGGCGCCGGTGGTGGCGCAGCGGATTCCGGAGCTGGAGCGGGCGCTGCCCGAGATGCCGCTGGCGGAGCCGGCGACGGACGACGCGCTGGAGCGTCTGGAGGCGGCGTTCGTGGGCGCGGCCGAGCGTGCCGAGCGGGCGGGCTTCGACGGGGTGGACATGAAGGCCGTACACGGCTACCTGGTGGCTGAGCTGCTCGGCGCGCGGCTGCGCGAGGGGCGTTACGGCGGGAGCTACGAGAACCGCACGCGGTTCCTGCGGAACTGCATCGCGGGGATGCGGCAGCGCCTCGCGCGGACGACGTGGGTCGCGAGCAGGCTGACGGTCCTGGAGCCTTCGGCCTACCCGTACGGCTGGGGGGTGGCGGAGCGCGAGGGGGCGTGGGAGGCGGACCTGTCCGAGCCGTTGCGGCTGGTGGGCGAGCTGACGGCGGCGGGCGTGCCGCTGCACAACGTGTCGATGGGCTACCCGCGCTTCCAGCCGCACCTCAACCGGCCGTATGACCGGCCGCTGGCGGGCGCGGCGCCCGCGCCGGAGGCGCCGCTGCGCGGGGTGGTGCGGTTCCAGGAGGCGGTGCGCGCGGTGCGGCGGGCGGCGGGCGGCGCGCCGGTGGTGACGGCGGCGCTCTCCTGGCTGCGGCAGTTCGCACCGCAGGTGGCGGCGGGGCTGATCCGCGAGGGCTGGTGCGACCTGGCCGGGTTCGGCCGCTCGGCGTTCGCGTATCCCGACGCGCCGCGGGATATCCTGGAGCGCGGCGGCATGGAGCCGGGCAAGTGCTGCGTGGCGTGCTCGATGTGCTCGCAGATCATGAAGGACGGGATCGGCCGCGCGGGGTGCGTGGTGCGCGACGCGGCGGTCTATGTGCCGGAGTACCGCGCCGGCCGTGCGGCGGCGGCGCGGCGCGCGGGGCCGGCCGTGGCGGCCGGCCCCGGTGCGGCTCAGGCGTAGTCCTTGTCGTCCGGCTGTTCGATGGCCTTGAGCAGGCGCTCGACCAGGGCGGTGGTGCTGATGCCCTCCGAGTCCGCGGCGAAGTTGGCGAGGATACGGTGGCGCAGCACCGGTACGGCGGCGCGCACGACGTCGTTGCAGCTCACATGGATGCGGCCTTCGAGCACGGCGCGGGCCTTGGCGGCGAGCACGAGGAACTGGCCCGCGCGCGGGCCGGCCCCGTTGGAGACGTACTTCTTGATGAAGTCCGGGCTCTTCTCGTCGTGCGGGCGCGTGGCGCGGACGAGGCGCACGGCGTACTTGATGACGTGGTCGGAGACGGGGATCTTACGGACCACGGCCTGGAGCTGGAGCAGCTCCTCCTTGGAGATGATCTTCTGCGGGGTCTCGGCCTTGGCGACGGTGGTCGCCTTGACGACGGTCTCCTCCTCGTCCTCCTTGGGGTAGTCGACCCAGAGGTTGAACATGAAGCGGTCCTGCTGGGCTTCGGGCAGGGGGTAGGTGCCCTCCTGCTCGATGGGGTTCTGGGTGGCGAGCACGAAGAACGGGGCGTCGAGCTTGTAGGTCTGGTTGCCGACGGTGACGCACTTCTCCTGCATGGCCTCGAGCAGCGAGGCCTGGGTCTTGGGCGGGGTGCGGTTGATCTCGTCGGCGAGCAGCATGTTGGTGAAGATCGGCCCCTTGATGAAGCGGAAGCTCTTCTTGTCGGTGACGGGGTCGTGCTCGAGGATCTCGGTGCCGGTGATGTCGGTCGGCATGAGGTCGGGCGTGAACTGCACGCGCTTGAACTCCATGTCGAGGACTTTGGCGATGGTGGAGCAGAGGGTGGTCTTGGCCATGCCGGGCATGCCGACGAGGAGGCCGTGGCCGCCCGCGATGATCACCATCATGACCTGGTCGATGACCTCGACCTGGCCGATGATGACCTTGCCGATCTCGTGGCGGATCTTCTGGGAGCGGACGGACATGGCCTTGACGAGGCGCAGATCCTCCTCCGAGGCGCCCTGCACCTTGAGGGAGCGTTTGGGTGCGGGTGCGGGGGCGGCCTCCTCGGCCTCGGCTTCGGGCTCAGGTGCGGCGGCGGGCGCGTCCTCGTCGGTGAAGAGCAGCGCGACCTCCGCGCCGAGCAGGAGCTGGCAGCCGTCGGTCAGGAGCACCTGGGTGACGGCCTGGCCGTTGACGGCGGTACCGTTGGAGCTGCCGAGGTCCTCGAGCACCCAGCCGTCGGCGGTGGGCGTGAGCTGGGCGTGCCGGCCGGAGATGGCGTCATTGGGGATGTGGATGGAGCACTCCTCGTTACGGCCGATCAGGTAGGCCTGGTCGGGCGCGAGTTCGGTGAGGAGCTGGTCGCCTTCTTCGTGTTGGATGAATAGCTTGGCCATG
>JAKJGY010000067.1 GCA_022704145.1 Verrucomicrobiota bacterium | reverse complement strand
CCTCCTCGGCGGGGCCCTTTACGGGCACTGTCGCCCGTAAAGACAGATGTACAATACCACTTTTCGGAGAGACAAGGGCGAGCGTCCTCGCGAGCCGCCGGTCCCTGCGATCAGCACATCGATGGCGAACCCCATTTAACGCAAGGGCGCTAAGCCGCAAGGAGGAGAGGCGACAGGCGAGGCAGTCTGTCCTGCACAACGATGCAGAACGTACATGCGGGCACAAAGCGGTCGCGAGGTCAGTGGCAGGGGGTGAAGCGATGCGTACGACACTGCATGACAAAATGAGAGGGCAGCTCATGTCTCGATGTCGGTATACGACCCCCAGGCGCACGCTAAATTCGCAACGCTATTGCAGATTAGTCAGACTTTAATTTTGACGGCGCGGGGGTGCCCTAGCAAATCTGCGCGGGTGTGCCCACGATGATCGGTTGGTGGACGGAGCGTGGCAGTCTGATGCGGGGCGCAGCTGAAGGCCCGGACCGCCGCCCGGCAGTCCCCGACTCCCGCTTCTCGCTAGTCGCCCCCTCGACCGACGCTGCGGTTGCTCACGTCACTGTCAGCCCGCCGTTCGTAACATCAGAACAGGCCCCTCAACGAGTCCCATAGGGACCGCCTTTGCGCTGGGTCTGCTGCTGACACAGGCGGGCTCAGCTTAAGCAGCCGGACGCTGTGACCGGCCAGCTCGAGGTCGCGCTCGAAGCGTCCCGATCTGACCGTGACCGGCGCGGTGGCTTCACTCACTTGCGCGAGACGCGCGTAGGTCTCGCGGTTCTTGCGGAAGACCTCCACGCCGGGCTTCCCGTACAGCAGCGACACGCTCCCTTCGTAACGGCCGGCCTGCGGCAGCGGACGCACGCCGGCGGCGCGGCAGTCGGCCGCGAAGGCGTAGGCCCAGGTGCCGTGCTCCGCGTCGACGAGGCTCTCGGAAAGCCGCCAGGTGTCGCCGCGTCTCATGCGCGCGTCGCGCACGACCAGCCGGACCTTTTCCGGCACCGAGGGCCGCCGACGCGCGCGGTGGTTGTAGAGCAGCACGTAGAGGTCGTCGCCCTTGCGGCAGGCGACCGCCCCGCACTCGGCCGCTGATTCCGCGCGGACCTTGACGTCCACGCGCTGGCCGCCGGCCATGCGGTCCAGCAGGGCGATCACCTGCGCGCGGGGATGGAGGATGCCGTCGGTGGTCTGCGCCCACTCGTAGACCTGCCTGATCCCCTGGCGGTAGACGCGGTCGGCGAGGCCGGCGTAGAAGCTGGCGGCCCACTCGGTGGTGTCGCCGGCCCACAGGCGGCGGCCGCTCTCGTCGTGCAGCACCGCGAACTCGCCGATGACCAGCGGCGTGTCGCGGAGCTGCGGATAGCGCCCCAGCCGCTCGCGCGCCAGGCTCGCGGCCTCGTCGAAGTCCGAGAGCGGCCGGCCGACGCGCGCGTACCAGGAGTAGGAGAACCAGTCCAGACGCGTGCCGACGCCGCGCGTGACGGCGTTGGTGCCGCACGCCGCGTGGTCGATGATGTCGAGGCCCCACAGGCCGCGTGTCCGCGTGCCGAACTGGCCGTCACGTGGGTTCAGGATGTTGCCGGGGCCGACGCGCGCCTCGGGCAGCAGGCGGGTGACCGCCGCGACGGTGTGGTCGTAGTGGGCGAAGTACTGCTCGCGCGTGCCGGTCCAGTGCCCGGGATAGAGGTCCGGCTCGGTGCCGACGCGGAACCACCACCGCGCGACCTGCTCCCGACCGAAGGCGTCGATCAGCGCCTGCACGGCGGCTTCCACGTAGCGCGCCCAGAGGCGCTCGTCGTCCGGCGGCGCGGTGTTGCCGTAGGTGTTCTCCTGTGGCGCAGCGGCCATGGCATACGGCGTGTTGTCCAGCACGATCCACGGCGTGTAGCCGCCGTCGAGCATAGCCTGGAGCTGCGCGACCAGCCCCGTGAAATCGACGTCGAGCCGGCCGTCCGGCCGCAGCCCGCGGTACCAGACGTTCTGGTCGCGATAGCGGCCGCCCAGCAGGTAGACCGCGTTGATCTGCGTGATGAAAGGCTGGCCCCGCCTAAGGCCCTCGGCGTATCCCGGCTGCAGGAAGCGGTGCGGCCCGTTGCAGTTGGCCACGGTCCAGAAGGGGTAGCAGGGGCCGAGCGCGCGGTCGGCGCGCACGGTGACGCTCCGCTCTCCCGGCTTCAGTTCCGGCAGCGCGTCGGCGAGCAGCAGCGGCAGGGACGAGAGCGAGAAAAGGCGTACCCTCCCTCGCCAGAGGGCCGACCCGTTCTTGCCGCCCAGCTCGCAGACGTCGGGCCACGGGTCCATCACGCGGCCGACGCCTTCGCCCGCCAGTTGGCCGTCGGCCAGCAGCGTGAAGGTCACCTCGTTGGTCACCGGCGCACCGTGGTCGTCCACCGCCGGGCGCCAGCCGAACCGGATGCGGTGCCGCGAGCCGGCGGCCCACTTCGCGCTCTCGGGGAAGTTCACGGAGGCGAAGAAGTCCTCGCCGCCCTTGTAGACGGCCCAGAGCGAGCCGCCGCGGAAGAAGAGCGTCGCGTGGACATGCGCCCGCGACTGGGCGTGGAAGAGGGCGGCGTCCTCGCCGCCGGAGGGCCAGTCGGCAGGCATCTGGCAATCGACGTCGACCAGGCCTTGCGTGGCGGTCAGCCAGGGCGCCGTCGCCGCAACCACGATGCCGGAAGCGAAGTCACGCCCCGCCCGCGTGTCAGCAGTCAGCACGCCGCCCTTCAACTCCACGCAACGGGTCTCAGCGCAGACAACTGAAGCGACAAGTGCCCAGAGCATCAGATCGATACGCCTCACGCCTCCCCCCTCTCATTCTGACACTAACGGTCACACATTTGATGCTGATCAGTATAGTCAGGATGAAGTTGTGGTGTCGATAGAGGGTCTGCGTATCAATTTACGATGCTTTGCGAAGTTAAGCTTGCGCCACAACCCGGCGTGTCTGTATAGTCTTCGCATGTTTGGCGCAGACAGCAAACATCAGTTTCCCCACGTTGTCATCCTGACGTCAACCATCGTCAAAGGCCTTCATGAAATGCTTCAGGGGGTTTTGCAGTACGCTCAGGAGCACGGGCCGTGGCGTATTTACCAGCAGGAGAATCGCCCCTGGGCTTACCGACTTCAGGACCTGAAACAATGGGGCTGTCACGGCATTGTCGCGGCAGATTACCATGCGGCCGAGGAGGCCCGGCAAATCACCGCGCTTGGCATCCCGACAGTTGTCCTGCTTCAGCCGCACCCGATGCGGCAGGCCGCCCACCCCCTCTTCCGATACCCCTGCGCGGTATGGAACTCGGCCGCCATTGGTCGCATGGCCGCTGAGTACTTTCTTGAGCGGCATTACACACGGTTCGCTTTCGTGGGCGACACGCATCCCGACACTTACTGGTCACGCGACCGCGAACGCAGTTTCCGCAACGCTCTGCGTGCAGCGGGCCACCGTGCCTACCATGTGTACGCCCCTTGCTCGGAGGCCGAATGTCATGACTGGGCTGTGGAGCGGCCGCGCATGGAGGCGTGGCTGAAGGCGCTGCCCAAGCCGGTTGCACTCTTCGCTCCGAACGACCGGCGAGGGAAACAGGTGCTCGACGCCTGTCTGGATGCGGGCGTCTCCGTGCCCGACGAGGTCGCTGTGCTCGGCGTGGACAACGACGAGTGGATCTGCGAAGCCTCGTTACCGACGCTCTCAAGCATCCAGTGTAACCCTCGCCCTGTTGGCTACGCGATAGCGGCACAACTCGACCGGATGATGCGCGGAGAGCGCCTTAAGAAGGTTGAGTACGGGGTCGAGCCGACCCGCGTGGTGACACGGCAGTCGACCGAGTGGACGGCGATCGCAGATCAGCGCGTGGCGCGTGCGTTAAGCTACATCAGGCTCAACGCCACGAACCCGCACCTGCGGGTGGCAGAGCTTGCGCGTGCGGTCGGACTGTCGCGCCGTGCTATCGAGATCCGCTTTCGGAAGGCGACAGGACGTACCGCGCGCGAGGAGGTTGAGCATGTGCGCCTAGAGCGACTACGTGCGCTGTTGACTGAATCTGACGAGCGCATCGGCGACCTCGCCGCGCGCTGCGGGTTCGGCAGTCCGACGCATCTCGGCCGCATATTCCGCGCGCGTTTCGGCATGACGATGGGCCAGTTCCGAGAGGGGAGCGCCACCAAGCCTGCCTACTGACCCTGCCATCCATCACCCGTAGCGGCCGCCGCCTCGCGAGCAGGCCACACCTGAGGTGTCGCCTTACGTCGTTTCAGCACCTAACCACGCGGATGAGGCAGGCTCGTGGCGACAATGGCCTGCATCGCATCCGCTTGGGCCTCAAGACTGCGCACCATTTGAAACTGAGTGCGACAGCGGTCGAGGTTCTGGCCGGGGCGATGCGTACGGAAGTAAACGTCACCGGCAAGGTAGTCTGTCAAAAACCGGATGCCGATCGTGAGCGTGATCAACTGACCTGAAAACACCAACTCTCCGATCTCCTCAGGCAACAGGAAGGCGGCCTCGGATAGATATCCGCGCGCCAACGCCTCGAACATACCGATCCGGCTTCCCACCTTACTCAGGTCGCGCTCGTCTTCTTTCGCAGAGGCGGTTGCGGACCTTACCATATCACCAAAATCGTAAAGGGCGAGCCCGGGCATCACCGTGTCGAGGTCGATCACACAGACGCCCTTGCCTGTCGCATCATCGAGCATCACATTGTTGATCTTGGTGTCGTTATGGGTGATGCGTTCGGGTATCTCGCCGCGTTCACAGCGCTTCAACAGGTGGCCGCAACGCTCGCGCCGGGCCTCCACAAAGTCCAGTTCAGCCGATACCTCAGACCGGCGTCCGCACACGTCTGCGGAACTGGCGGCATCCAACGCCGCCAAGCGTGAGACGGTGTTATGAAAAGCGGGTATCGTCTCATGCAGGCGCGGTGCAGGCAGGTCGGCAAGCTGATTCTGAAAGCGCGCGAAGGCCCGCGCGGCCTCAAAGGCCTGCCGCTCGTTCTCAATGATATCATAGGTCTGAGCCTGCTCGATGAAGAGGTACATACGCCACCAGTTGCCCTGGCCGTCACGCACGCAAGGCCGGC
Source organism: Verrucomicrobiota bacterium (assembly GCA_022704145.1). Classification (GTDB taxonomy): domain Bacteria; phylum Verrucomicrobiota; class Kiritimatiellia; order RFP12; family UBA1067; genus JAKJGY01. Next base: position 13,684 of record JAKJGY010000067.1, on the reverse strand, counting down.
CCTCACGCGAAGGGATCACTGTCAGCGTCTGTCGCGACGCGTCAGCCGTACCCGCAAGCTTACCGCGGATATGCTCGGTCACACGCAGGATGTTATCCATCACCCGGTCGGGCTGCTTGAAGATCGCATGGTTAATCCGTTGCAGCAGATAGCGGACCGGAGTCCCTGCCAGGCGCGCCGTCACCTGATAGGTGTCGTTGATATGGCCTGAACCGTACGGGCGAGCGTCAATAAAGTCGCCCCAAGCTTGAAAACCGTTAACGACCTGCCTCAACTGCTCCGAGCTAAACTGTGTCCGTTCCATGCGTCTCCTTACGTGACATGAGCATGATGAATAGTCTGCTTGCTTCGTGCAAGCAGAACAAATCCGAAGCGTCGCACGCCTCACCCGGTGATCCGTCTGAGAACATCAGCTTTCAGCTCGTCGATCAGGCTCGCCGTGTAGTCCGCGAGCGACAGCCTGTCATCCGAAACCAGGGGTGTCAGATCCATGGCGAAGGTCAGCAACGTGGCCGCATCCACCGCGTGAGACTCGAAAAAGGTCGCGTGCGCCCTCCGGCGCCCCATCACGGCGTCGTCGTAGCGCTTGCCTCCAGATATCTGGGAGTCGAACACACCGGAAAGCGCGGCGGATATATTGGCACGTTCGCTGACATCGAGCACGACCTTACGCGCGTCCGGCAGCCAGTCGAGGTCGCGCCAGATCTCGCAGCCGTACACGTGTAAGGGGCGTGTATCAGCGGACAGACGGCGGATCGCAGCGATGACCGCGCGGACGACTCCGACGTGCGTGTCGTGCTTATCAGAGGGCGCATGCGTATAGACGACCTGCGGCTTCGTCGCCCGCAGCACCTCCGTCAAGTCGTTCACAAGCCCCTCATGATCGCGTCCCTTCACCTCTCTGCTGGTGAAATCGAGCTGCAGCATCGCTCCGTAGCGGCCGACGAGGGCCGCCGTTCGCTGCTCGCTGCGGCGGACCGCCTTCATCTGTTCGTCCGAATAATCGGCATACACGCCCGTCCGGGAACTGCCCGCACCGTCGGTACAGGTGACACCGCAAAAAGCCTTATCGGGCCGACCGAAACAGGCCAGGACACCATGCACCGCCATGAACTCAAGGTCGTCCTGATGCGCGCCTACGCCCAGATGCGTCGTGCGCGCGAGTGCCGCCTCTAGACCTGTGCCGTCCGGCACGAATACGTCAGCCGTCTCTTTCGTCAGTCTCATATGATCTTCTCCCGCCTTCCACCCTTGACGCACTTCAGATCAACGGCAGCGAGGCCGCCGCAACGGACTGTCCCACGCGCCGCGCCTTCTCGTCCGGCATGAAAACCTCAACCTGTTCGGCCAGCTCAGGGAACTGGTCCGCCAATATCAGCCGTGCGGTCTCCAGGATCATTACACCGCCTGGCCCCGAGGTCACGCGGCCAAGGATCATCATGCTGTCGAAACCGTAAAACTCACGATACCAAGGCACCGAATAGCCGAGGTAGAGACCAATCTTCTGAAAGATCGTGAGCGCTGTGACATCGCCGTCGAGCATGCGTTCCTGAACCCGCTTGAGGCGTTCGGGCAAAGGCATCTTGGCAGGAAAACGCATACCCCTCTTCATCGCGAGATGGTTGACCGCCTGCTGCGAGAAGTACATCGCGCCCACACCGATATCGCCTGACCACTCATCAGCGGGCGCGGCGGGGTGCAGGTCGACCGGCGCGAACGCCAGTTCCGAGAGTCGTCCTGTCAGACAACCCTTCCTATCGACAAAGCCGCCAGCCTCGCTCGAACCCATCGCCACGCCGAGGATGCCCTTCTTGCCGAGCGACATCAGGCCGGCAAGGGCGGTCACGTCGCCATCGTTCGCCACCTCGACCGGCACCTGCCATTCCTTGGCAAGGCGCTGAAACATATTCTGCGCCTCCGCGTAGCGTTCCACTGGGACAGCCCTAAAGAGCGAGGCCACCTGGATGCGGTTGTCGACCACCACGCCTGCGGTGCTGCCGCCGATCGCGTCCACACGCGGCAGACAGGCGGCAGCCTGTTTCAGTCCCGCATTGAGCCTGCTATAGTGATACTCGGGATCAGCTTGGTTGCGGGGATCCCACGGGAACTCCTCGCTAAACACCACCTTACCCCGCTTGACCGCGCTGATCTTAAAGTCGCTCGCCCCGAGGTCGAAACCGAGTCGGCACCCTCCCGAGCGATTATCCATCAGCAGCTCTCGTTCGTAAGCCTGGGGCATATCCGCCAGCGCCCGGATCTCGACCGTCATGGGACGGCCGTAAACGCCTTCCATAAAGGAGGCGTCGAAAGCGCGTGCGCCGTTCTTTGCATACTGCTGCTTGATCGCCTGGCACAACTTACGCGGCCCTGAGAGCGTCAGCCGCCAACCGCCACAGGACCAGAGCAGAAACTTGACCACACGTTCTGCCAGAAGCGCCACTTCTGGGGCGTCCTCGGCCTTGGCAGGCAAAGGGAGGTCGTAACGCGAGACGAAGCCGTTCTCACGTTCCCAGGCGATGGCGAGCACCTTCCCGCCCGGGCGGGCCGCCCTTCTCAGCTCCTGCAGCACCGTGACCGGCGGACGAAAATCGCGTTTCAATATCACCTTGGTCTGCAAACCCGTATCCAACATGTCGGCCTCCTCGCTTGAACTGTTCCTGATACAGCGTAGCAATTTATGCGATCCTCTTGCGTCCACAATCCTAATATCGTAGGATTACGCATATGAGCAAGAGCCCGATCTCTAACCTGAACTTCGCCTATATGAACACCTCGGAGCGGCGAGTTCTGAATCTGGAGCCAGCCGGTCTGCCGGAGATCCCCATGCTCGGCTATTGCCAGTACCGCAACCCACGACCCGACGTGCCCTTGCACTGGCATCCCGGTTGTATCGAAATCCACTATGGTGTGCGCAACGCGCTCACTTTCGGCTTTAACCACCGACTCTACCGCCTCGGACCCGGAGACGTATTTGTGAGCCTTCCGGGCGAGCACCACACCGTCAGCGCGCACCCCAAAGGTCTGATCCTCTACTGGCTGATCGTGCGAATGGAGCAGGAGCCCTTTCTGCGGCAACCGCCCGAGGAGGCCGCCGCACTTCGTCAGGCCCTGCTTCACATCCCGCACCGGCTATTCCGCGGCACCGCGACGATCAAGCGGCTGTTTCAGTCGCTCCACATGCTGGCGGATGAGCCCGCCACGCCCCTGCGTGCGCTACGTCTTCGAACCGCCACCCTCGAACTTCTATTGGAGACCCTATCCGCTGCGCGCGAGCATCAGGTGCCGGCCGACCAGTCCCGGCTTGAAAGCCTCCTTGACCTGATACGGAACCATCCTGAGCAGCCCCATCCCGTCGATGACCTGGCCCGGCGTGCAGGCCTCGCACCGAACCACTTCATCACCCGCTTCCGGCTTCTGACCGGTCTCCCTCCCCGTCAGTTCCTGCTCGACTGCCGCATGCAGGCGGCCCGCCGCCTGCTGCGGGAGGCGGACTGTCCCATAACGGAGATCGCGCTCCGGCTCGGCTTCTGCTCGTCTCAGCATTTCGCCAGTCTATTTAAGCGGCACACAGGCGTCACGCCCCTCGCATATCGCTCGGGACTGGCTGGCCCTAGCCGGACAAGCGACCGCGAGGACGGCCAGGGCACCTGATGCCGACACCGGTCATTGCCGTTGACTGTCATTTTGATCAACAGCCGTGCTTCACGCCGCCGTTCAAATCCGCTAACATGGTTCACTCATGAAGGACGCCCTACGATGAACGTCACCCAGGAACTGTTGAGCCGCCTGCTCGCCAACCAACCGGTCACGGCCGCCGAGCTTGCCCTGTTGCTTAAAGCACAGGGCAAGGCCTGTGAGCTGATCTACGCCACGGCGGACGGTCTGCGCTCCCGGCGTATGGGAGATGAGGTCTTCCTGCGCGGCATTATCGAGTTCTCCAATATCTGCAAAAACAACTGTTGGTACTGCGGCATCCGCTGCGACAACACCTCGGTCACGCGTTACCGCATGACCGATGAGGAAATTATCGAGACCGCCCGCAATGCCCAGCGCTGGGGTTGCGGCACCGTCGTGCTTCAGTCGGGCGAGGATCCTTTTTACACAGCCGGACGGCTCGGCGACATCCTGCGCAGGATCAAGGAGGAGACCGGCCTGGCCGTGACGTTATCGGTGGGAGTCCGTTCCCGCGACGAGCTGTCCCGCCTAAAGGAGGCGGGTTGCGACCGCTACCTGCTCCGCTTTGAGACCACCTCCAACGCGTTGTTCAGCGCCATTCACCCGGACGAGCCGTTCGAGAACCGCGTCCGTTGTCTGACCGACCTGCGTGAACTCGGCTATCAGGTCGGCAGCGGCTTTATGATCGGACTGCCGGGCTCGACACCGGAAATGATCGCCCACGACATCCTGTTCGCGACCCGCCTCAGCCTGGACATGATCGGCTGCGGGCCCTTCCTGTCCCACCCCGACACTCCCTTGGCCGAGAAGCCCCTGCTCGCCGACCGCGAAATCTACTACAAAACGATCGCCCTGCTCCGGCTTTTAAATCCGGACGCGCATATTCCGGCCACGACGGCCTTTGACGCGCTCGACCCGGACGGCCGGAATCTCGTGCTCCAGCGAGGGGCCAATGTCTTCATGCCGAATGTCACTCCCGGCAAGTTCCGGCGCAACTACCAGCTCTACCCGAACAAGCCGTGTGTCGACGAGGACGGCGCCGCCTGCGCCATCTGCGTCCGCGGCCGACTTGCAAACCTGGGCAGGCCCGTTGGTTCCGGCCCAGGCCACACGAAAAGGCTGCCATGACCAGCGCCAACCTCCAGATCAATGGAACGCTTCGCCCGCTGGGTGACGCCCAAACCCTCGCCCAGCTCTTGCGCGCGCTCGGCGTCTCCGCCGTGAAGATGGCGGTCGAGCGTAATGGCGAGATCGTGCCCGCTTCCGCTTACGAGACCACACCTGTCGCCCCTGGCGACACCATCGAGATCATTCAGTTCGTCGGTGGCGGCTAAGAAAGGACCTATGAAACCCCTTGTGATCGCCGGACGCGCCTTCCGCTCCCGGCTCTTTATCGGTACCGGCAAGTTCGGCTCACACGATCTCATGTGCGAGGCCGTGCAAACTTCCGGATGTGAGCTGGTGACCGTGGCCCTGCGCCGAGTGGACTTGGACCGGAACCCGGACGGCGACCCCCTGCTCTCACGCCTCGATCCCGAGAAGGTGGTGATCGTGCCCAACACCAGCGGAGCCCGCACCGCAGAGGAGGCCGTGCGGATTGCACGCCTGGCCCGTGCCGCAGGCGGCTTCGATTGGGTCAAGCTCGAACTCACCCCCAACCTGCACCACCTCCTGCCGGATCCGATCGAGACGCTCAAGGCCGCCGAAACGCTGGTCAAGGAGGGTTTCATCGTCCTGCCATATATCAACGCCGATCCGGTGCTCGCCAAGCGGCTTGAGGAGGCCGGCACGGCCGCCGTCATGCCGCTCGCGGCGCCCATCGGCACCAACCTCGGGCTGCGCACGCGCGACATGTTGGAGATCATCGTCGCCAACGCCTGTGTCCCTGTGGTCGTGGATGCAGGCCTCGGCCTCCCCTCGCACGCCGCCGCCGCGATCGAACTCGGCGCGGACTGCGTGCTCGTCAACACCGCGATCGCCGCCGCCGCCGATCCCGTGCGCATGGCCTCGGCCTTCGCCCTAGCCGTCCGCTCCGCCGAAGAGGGCCTCGCCGCCGGACCTCGCCCTCCACGAGCCACAGCCGACGCCTCTTCACCGCTGACCGGTTTTCTCTGGTCAGCGCCTTCGCCGACCTGATCACCCGCAGACAGGAGTCTCCCATGAAGTTAGTCCCGCTCGCGCTCTCTCTCGTGCTCGCCAGCTCCATGAGCCATGCCGCGGATGCGCTTGAGACCGCCTTCCGCACACCCTCCGCCCGTACCGAACCCTATATGTACTGGTATTGGCTTAACAACAATGTCAGCGCGGCAGGCATCACCGCCGACCTCACGGCCATGAAGGCGGCCGGTATCGGCGAGGTCTTCATCGGCCATGTCATCAGCGACGGCATTCCTGAGGGCGATGTCCCCATCCTCAGCCCCGAGTGGTGGCGGCTTGTCTCCTTCGCCGTGAGTGAGGGCGACCGTATCGGCGTGCGCGTCGGCATGTTCAACGGCCCTGGCTGGAGCCAGTCAGGCGGCCCGTGGATGAAGCCCGAGCAGAGCATGCGCTACCTGGTCAGCAGCGAGACCCGTGTCGCGGGCGGCACCGCGTTCCAGGGCGTGCCCGCCCCACACGCGAAGGCGATCCAAGACGTGGCCGTCATCGCCTACCCCGTACCGGCCCTCGAGGGTGCGGCCGTGCGGCCGGTGCGCGTCACCTGCAGTGCGCCGGTCGCCAGTCTGGAGACCCTCCTCACGAAAGGCGGCGTCACCGCCGTCACGCTGCCTGCCGCGCCTCTCACCCTTGACCTTTTCTTTGAGCGTCCCGTACGGTTCCAGACACTCACGCTCGACTTCGGGGACTCGCCGGTGCGCCTGTCCGGCAAGATCGAGGCCGTTCGTGACGGCGCGCCCACGAAATTGCGCGACATCGCCCTTTTCCGAACCAATCTCAGCACCGCCATGGGGCCGCTCGTCACCGCGCCCTTCACCTTCGCGTTCGCCCCTACCGAGACGGCCCACCTGCGCCTGACGCTCTCGCAGCTCTCTGGCAAGCCGGTCGCGCGCGAGATCGTTTTCTCCTCAGACGCTCGCATCGATTTCGCCGTCGAGAAGCAACTCGGCCGCATGTACCCTGAGCCGGTGCCTCCGCCCGACGCGTTCATCTGGCCGTCCCAGCCCGAGACGGCCCCAGGCACCGCCATCGACGCGTCACGTATCCTCGACCTCACCGGCAAAAGCGCCAAAGACGGAACGCTCTCCTGGCAGGCCCCTTCCGGGGGCGACTGGATCATCGCTCGCATCGGCATGGCCTCCACCGGCGTGATGTGCGGACCCACCCCCCCACAGGCCCAGGGTCTGGAATGTGATAAGATGAGCCGTGAGGCCGTCGAGGCACACTTCGACGGCATGATCGGAGAATTCCTGCGTCGCATTCCGGCGGACCGGCGCAAGGGTTTCCAGCACATCACCCTGGACAGCTATGAGGTCGGCCCGCAGAACTGGACGGACGGCATGGCCGAAACCTTTCGCAAGACCTACGGTTATGACGCCACACCCTGGCTCGCCTGTCTCGGTGGGCGCGTGGTCGGCTCGCGCGAACAGACCGACCGTTTCCTCTGGGATTGGCGCCGACTCGTCGCAGACCTTGTGGCCCGGAATTATGTCGGCGGGCTCAAGGCCGCCGCCAACCGTCACGGGCTCAAGACCTGGCTCGAGAACTACGGCCACTGGGGGTTCCCCGGAGAATCGCTGCAATACGGCGGCGCCTCTGACGATATCGGCGGCGAGTACTGGCTCTGGAGTTCCCTCGGCGATGTCGAGTGCCGCCTGGCCTCCTCCTGCGCCCACGTCTACGGTAAGCGAGTCGTCTCGGCCGAGGCCTTCACCTCGGGCAAGAATTTCGTCCAGACGCCCGCCAATATGAAGACCCGCGGCGACTGGTGCATGACCCAGGGTATCAACCATTTCGTGCTCCACGTCTATACCCACCAGCCGTTCGACGTAGCACCGGGTATCGTTCCCTGGTTCGGCGCCGACTTCAACCGCCATTCAACCTGGTTCAAGGATTACGGTAAAGGTTGGACGGATTACCTGCGCCGCTGCTGCGCCCTCCTCCAAGAGGGCACGCATGCCGCTGACGTCGCCTACTTCTTCGGCGAGGACACCCCTTGTATGAACGGACGCCGCGATCCCGAGATCCCCTCCGGTTTCGATTACGACTACATCAACGCCGAAGTCCTCCTCGACCGCGCCTCCTGCCGACGCGGCCGTCTCGTCCTCCCTAACGGGCAATCCTACCGTATCCTGGTTCTTCCGCCCAGCGAGACGATGACCCCGCGCCTGCTCGCTCGCATCGAATCCTTCGTCCGCGACGGCCTCGTCCTGGTCGGCGCCCCCCCTCTGCGCTCGCCCAGCCTCGCCGGCTACCCCGGCTGCGACGCCGCTGTCCGGAAACATGCCCAGGCCCTCTGGGGAGACACCGCCGCGCCGGTCGTCGACCGCGCCGTCCGTAAAGGCCGCGTATTTCGCGGCCATTCACTGGAGCAAGTCTTCGCCAAGCTTGACATGCTTCCGGATGTCGCGGCCGCGCCCAAGACGTTGCTCTGGACCCACCGCACCACACCTGAGTTCGACCTCTATTTCGTCAGCAATCAGACGGAGCAGCCGCTGGACGTCTCCCCTGAATTCCGCGTCACCGGACGGCAGCCTGAGATCTGGTGTCCCGTCTCCGGAGACAGGTATGAGCCCGCGTTATTCGCACCTCTGCCGAACGCCACGCGCGTGCCGCTCCATCTCGATCCCGCCGGTTCTGCCTTTGTCATTTTCCGAAAGCCTCTCTCCCCCGGACGCGTGCCGCTCCAGACCCTCTGCCGCGACGGCGTGACCATCGCCTCGACGTGCGCCACCGCCGAGCAGCCCGCCGCCGAGCCGCGCGGGGGGTCTTTCGTGCTCGCCGCTCGGGTAACCCCGGGCCGTGACATCCCCCTGCCGCAGCAGAGCCCCCGCGGGGTCGCCCACAAGGATCAGAACTTCGTCGTCTTCCCGACACACGGCAACACCTGGGGGGAAGGTCACTCCGGGGCCGGACTCTCCGTGGGACGGAACGGTATCGCCGCTTTCGAGCACTGGCATCAGAACATCGCCCCCGTCCTCGTCTGGCGGGCCCCCGCACCGCTCACGCGCCCGGTACATGTCGCGCTCGTCTATACCGACGGCAAGCCCGCACTCTTTGTGGACGGCGCGAAAGTCTGTGAGGGCCTGAGCAGCGGCCAGCTCCCGCACCCTTCCGCCGGCGGCGACGGCAGCTTCGCCGGAACCTGCGATGCGCTTGTGAGCCGCGCCGGTGTGTGTACGGAGGCGGACATCGCGTCTCTCACCCGGCAGGCCTCCGGCCCCGCCCGGGACTTGCCCCTCGCCCGCGCCTTCTTCTCACCCGCTGACGGCACGCTCACGCTCGCCGCCTGTGCGCCCGGCCCATACACGGCGCAGCTCGCGGACGGCTCGACGCGTACCTGGTCCGTCGCCCAACCTCCGGCTCAACGAACGCTCGACCGGCCTTGGACAGTGACCTTCCAGGCCGGCGCTGGAAAAGCGTTCGCGCTGCCCTTCGAACAGCTTCAGGACTGGAAGGACCACGCCGACCCGCGCGTCCGTTACTTCAGCGGGGCCGCCGTCTATGCGACGACCTTCACGGCGACAGCCCCCTCTGAGGAGACACGCGTGTGGCTCGACCTCGGCGACGTGCGCCATATCGCCCGCGTCACGCTCAACGGCAGGGATCTCGGCGTGGTCTGGAAGCGCCCGTTCCGGATAGACCTCACCGGCACGCTCCGTACGGGCGACAACGCGCTGGAAATTCGTGTGGCCAACACCTGGTTCAACGCACTCATCGGTGACGAGCGGTTCCCCGACGACACCGGCGCGGACACGAAGGGCGGTCTCAGCGCCTGGCCGTCCTGGGCACGTCAGGGCACCCCGCGGCCCGAACCCCGACGCGTCACGCTGGTCAACCGCAAGCAGGTCGCACATGATACGCCCCTGCACGCCTCCGGCCTGCTCGGGACTGTCACCCTCTTCGAGGAGCGCCGCCTTGCGGCACCGTGCGTCAGCGCGCCCACAAACCGCTGACCCCCCCCTCCCCCCGGCCGACTTACCGCGCCCTTCCCACGCCACAGGGCGCACCTTCTTTGTCGATCGACCCCCGACACGGAGCGCCCACTAAAAGACTGGCTGCACACTTGCAGATCAAGGCCATCTTTGGTATACTTATATTGAAATAGAAATAAATCGTATCCGTTCAAAACGCATGCGTTTGTCCTATACCGCTTTGAGACCATCCCGGAGGTGTATATGAAGTCGATCCTCGCGCTGTTGTCGGCCTGTGTGTTTGCTTGTGCATGGGCGCCTGCGGTCTCAGCAAAAACGGTGTATGTGGATGCGGCCTCCGGATCCGACGCCAACGATGGCCTGACTGTGGGGACGCCCTTGCGCACGCTTCAGGCGGCCGTCGACTTGGCCGAGGGCGGGGATGAGGTCCTGGCCGCGCCCGGCTCCTATGCCGAGGGAGGCCGCCCTGCAACGGCCGGAGAGGGTAACGCGAACACCACGTCCAACCGTGTCTGTATCGAGAAATCACTGCTGTTACGGGCCTCGAGCGGGCCGGCTGTGACCTTCATCGTGGGAGCCCCCGACGGCTCCGCAACAGATGGCCTGGGGCCGGCGGCTACCCGATGCCTCTACGCATCCAGTTCCGAGATACCCGTTGTCATCGAGGGTTTCACCCTGACCAACGGGTTCACGGATGTCGGCGACTGGGAACAGAAGGGCATGGGGGGCGGCGCCTTTTCTTCCGGTGCCGTCACCCTCACGAACTGCGTGATGGTCGGCAACGTGGCGATGTTCGGAGGAGGTGCGGCGAACGGCACGCTCATCGGTTGCCACATCCGTAACAACCGGGCGCTGGAGTTCGGCGGCGGCCTCTATGAGTGCACCACCTACAACAGTCTGATCGTAGCCAATCAGGCTAGAAGCGGCGGAGGCGGTGTCTACGGTCAGTATTATAACTGTACGCTGGCCGGAAACCGCGCGACCGAGAGTTCGGGCGGCGTGCGCTGGTACGGGAACTGCAACAACACCATCCTGTATTACAACGAGGCTCCGGTCCAGCCCAACTATGACGGGGCGTGGAACCTGAGCGCATGCTGCACGTGGCCCGCGCCCCAGTGGGAAGGCTCGAGCATCATCGACGCCGAGCCCCGCTTCGCGGACACGAACGGCTGGGCGGACTTGCGCCTGACCGTCGCCTCGCTCTGTATCGACGGGGGCAGCGCCTACGGAAACATGCCGACGTGTGACCTGGACCAGAACCCGCGCCCGGCCGGCGCGCCTCCGGAATCCCCGGCCGCCGTCTGCACACTCACCCTCCGGGGTGCCATCCTGCCCCCGGTCATCCGCCTGCCCAACCGCCTCGACCTCGGCGTCGTGCCGCCCGGCAGCGTCGCCACCGGCACGCTCTCGCTGGTCTCCGGGCGCTGCGGCCCCTTCGCGTTAAACGCCGTGGCCCTGCACGACACCGATGCCCGCGCCGAGTTCACCGCCCACCAGACCGCCACCAACCAGGAGGTCCGCCTGCTGATTCCGGCACCGCCCTCCTGCGGGCCCTTCGCCGGCCTGGCCGTCGCCGCCACAGACCTGCCCGAGGCCCCCACCGTCCCCATCCAGTACGGCGGCCGCGTCGCCCCCTATCTGGAGGCGCGCCCGAACGTGCTCGCGCCGCCCGGCGACGCGCAGCCGCTCCAGGCGCGCCTCACCGTCTCCTCGCCATACGGCCAGCCCTTCCGCATCCTGGCCGCCGCCTGCACCGACCCGCGCATCTCCGTCACAACCGCCGCACGCTCAGACCGCCACGTCACCGTCAGCGTCACCTCGGCGCCGCTCGCCCCGCGCCCCGACAACGCCCTGGTCCGCCTCACCACCGACCACCCCTTGTGCCGCACCCTCGAGATCCCCATCCGAACCGTAATCCTCCGTTGACCGTACTTTTCCGTAAGAAGGGAGAACGACCATGCAACAGAATGCAATCTTGCTCCGCGCCGCCCTCGCCCTCGCGCTGGCCCTGCCCAGCCTCGCCGCCAACAGCGTCTCCAATACCACCACGCATGCGGTCCACACGACCCTCAGCGCCGCGCTCGCGGCCCTCGAAGCCGACGGCCAGACGCTCGTGCTCGCCCCCGGCGCCTACACCGAGCCCGAGCTGCTGATCCAGTGGGCCGTCACCCTGCAGGGCGCCGACGCGGCCTCGACCTTCCTCCAGCCCGCCACCACCCCGGGCGCCGCGGCCTCGCGCGTCGCCACCGTCGACATCCCGCCCGAGTACGCCGTCGAGCTGCCCGTCATCTTCGAGCGCCTCTCCCTACGCCACGGCAACACAGCAGGCAACGGCGGCGCCCTGCTCGTCCATGCGGGCGACGTGCTCCTCCGCCACTGCGCCGTCTCCAACAACCTCGCCTCCGGCCAGGGCGGCGGACTCTTCTGCATGTCGAGCGCCGACGCCTCCCTCTCTGCCGAAGAGTGCGTCCTTGCCCGTAACGCCGCCGGAACCCAGGGCGGCGGCGCAGCCCGCGGCTCCTACCTGCGCTGCACCTTCACCGCAAACAACGCCACCGACGGCGGCGCCTCCGCCTACGCCGCGCTCGAAGCCTGCACCCTCACCGACAACACCGCCTCCGGACAGGGCGGCGGACTCTACCTCGGCTCCGCCACACGCTGCACCCTCCGCCGCAACTCAGCCCTCTACGGCGGCGGCGCCTTCCGTACCGCCCTCGCCAGCTCGCTGCTGGCCGCCAACACCGCCGGACAGAGCGGCGGCGGCCTCTACCTCGGCGGCCTCACCAACTGCACCCTCCTCGCCAACTCCGCCGCGACCGCAGGCGGCGGCCTCTTCGGCTCCGCCGCGGCGAACACGATCCTCTACAACAACACCGCGCCCTCCGGCGCCGACTACGACCCCTCCGCCACCCTCGCCTACAGCCGCGCCGTACCGCTCGCGCCCGGCACCGGCAACATCATCGCCTACCCGCGCTTCCGCGACCCCGACGCGGATAACTACTCGCTGCTCTCACACTCCCCCTGCGTCAACACGGGGCACAGCCCGTCCGCCCCCTCCGGCGCCGACCTCGCAGGTAACACCCGCGTGCAGGGCGCCGCCGTCGAGATGGGTGCCTACGAGCATGACCCCGCCATCATCGACTACCTCGGCTTCGAACAGTGGCTCCACCGTAACGCGCTGCCGATCGACGCCGCCGGACAGTTCGCCCTCGACCACAACGGCGACGGCATACCCAACGCCTTCGCCTACGCCTTCGGCACCAACCGCATCGACGGCTCCGTGCTCGCCATACGCCGGACCGAGGGCGGGCTGCTCGTCGCCGAGACCCCGCCGCAACAGCAGGAGTCCGTCGGTAACATCTCCCTCTGGGTGGAGGCCACCGGCCTCACCGCCGACACCCCGCCCGACTGGACCAACGCCACGCCTGTCGCACCCTCGCCCGCAGGCGCGCTCCGCTTCCGCAGCCCCGCGCCCGACGCGGACGTGCGCGGCTTCTTCCGCCTTAAGGCCGACCTCCCTTAAGTCACGCCGCCTCCGCTGGCATCCGCCGCCCCCACAAGCCGAAGGTTCGCCTTTGCCCGCAGCTTTCATTTTTTAATGAAATCAGTTGACGGCGTTTCTGACTTATGATTTCATTTTTACATGAACTTCGCGTCAACCGCCCCTGACCCCCACGCCGTCGGCTCCGCCATCCGCGACCTCCGCCGCCGCGCCCACCTCTCCCAAGGCGAACTGGCCCGCCGTCTCGGCATGCGGCAGGGCCCCGTCTGCAACCTCGAACAGGGCAAGAACCTCCCCTCGGCCCAGGTGCTCGTCCGCCTCGCCAGCATCCTCGGCACGACCACCGACCGGCTCCTCCGTCCCGAGGCCTACCTCGCAGGCGGCGGCACCCCCCAGCCGCCCTCAGACGACACCCCGC
>JAKJGY010000066.1 GCA_022704145.1 Verrucomicrobiota bacterium | reverse complement strand
TGTCGCCTGTCGATGACCCTATCAAGCCCCCTTGTGGACCACGGCCGGGAGGCCCTCCCTGCCGTGGGCAAGGACGTGACCGTCAGACGAAAGGTCTGTCATTATTCGGCCGTCATATCGTTACCTCATCAATAAGTAACGTTGGCGCAAAGAGAAGGTGAGAAGGAAGCGGCTAACATCGGGGTCGGGGTCGGTATCGCTATCGGGGTCGAAAGGGGATGGGTATGGCATTTGGCCACGAGAAACCGGACGTCTATCGCGCGGCCCTGGAGCACGTGGCTACGTAAGAGTACCGGACGAGGCAGATCGACCCCGATGCCGATACCGACCCCGACCCCGAGAGATAACCATGACCGCCAACAGAGATCTTTTGGACGCCGATTCCCTGATTCGCTTAGAATTCGGGTCAAGCACCGAAAAGGGGATGCGACCCTGGCGCACGATCTCCGTACTGCGCATTTGACAGGTATCAAGCAGTATTGGTATAAGGAACCACAATGTGGCGTGGCACAAGTCGAAGCTCCCAACGGCACGTTGCGGAAGCTGATGTTGAAGCCAGCCTCAAAGAGCTGGCGGCCGCCGCCTCATCCCCGGACTTCAAGGGCAAGCTATTGAACCAAGCCCGCCAGCCAGTAGCCCGTGCAACAGGGGTTACTGGCTCACGGGCTCCCCTAGCCGAACAGATATCCACTTAAACCGCTGATTGTCGGAGTGACTCGAAATGATCCTTCGCACACCGTCCGTTCCCCTCCGCGTCATGGGTATCGACACCTCGCTGCGTTCCACCGGCGTAGGCGTGCTGGATAGCGCAGGCTCGCGCCTGACGCCGGTCTATTACGGGACGGTCAAGAACCCGCCCGCACGCCCGCTCTCGGCCTGCCTCGTACACCTTCAGGACGAGATCGACAAACTGATCCGTGAGCACGGGCCACAGGCCGTCGCGATCGAAGGCGTCTTCTACGCCAAGAACGTCAAGACCATGCTGATCCTCTCGCATGCGCGCGGCGCCATCATCGCCCAGTGCGCGCGCCTCGGGCTGCCGGTCTACGAGTACGAGCCCCGCCGCGTGAAGCTCGCGGTCGTCGGCCACGGCGGCGCCGAGAAGGCGCAGGTCCAGAAAATGGTCAAGACCCTGCTCGGACTCTCCGAGGAGCCGCAGAATGACGCGGCCGACGCCCTCGCGCTGGCGGTGACGCACCTGCACAACCGGACCGCGATCCGCGCGCTGGCCGCCGAGCCGGTCTGAGCGCGGCGCCCCGCGCTCAACGGCGCGGCGCGCCTTTGCGCAGCAGCAGCGGCAAGATCCCGGCGACCGACCGCAGGCTGCCGCGCGACCAGAGGATCTTGTTCCAGACCCGCCGCCACAGGCCGGGCCGCGCCTCCTCGCGGAACAGCCCGCGCCGCGCGAAGTCGACCGCCGCGCCCTCGGCCTCCAGGAAGTCCACCATCGGCCGGACCCACCGTCCCGTGCGCAGCGCGCCCTCCGGCAGATAGCGGATCGGCGCCGTGGCCGCATCCGTCACAGACATCCGGAGCGGCAGCAGGTTGGCGCGCCACGTCCCGTAAAACTCCGCGGTCCAGGGCGTCTCATGCGGCGCGACCATCCGACGCAGCACCTCCTTGCGCCAGAAGCCGGCCTGGAACGAGAACATGTGGTTCGAGAGGGGACGCACGCTGAAAAGCCCCGCCTGGCGTGAGGCGCTCATCCGCCGGTAGGCCTGCGGGCAGAGGCAGCAGGTGTCCAGCGCCTCCTCGCGGAAAGCCCGGTAACAGCGCGCCAGCTTGGCCTCGTCGACCGGGGCCATGAACACGTAGTCGATCATCAGGAGCAGCACCGCCTCATGCGGGACGCGGTCGAGCCCCGCATGCAGCGCCGCGCCGAAATGCCGGTGACGCCCCACGCCGGTGCAGACCACCTCCAGCCCTTCGCGCCGGTAGGTGGCGCTCTCGGTGTTGAGGTACACCGGCCCCCGGTAGCCCGGCCAGAACTTGACGAAATGATCGAAGAAGACGTCCCAGATGTCCGCGTAGGCATCGGAGGAGCTGACGAACACCGCGAACCCGCAGCCGTTCCCGACCGCATCCTGGCCCGCCGCCCCCGCGGCTGTGACAGAGGCCCCGTTCACGTCAGCAACCCCCTTTCGACGAATGTGCGGAAGGCGCCCTGGCCGTGGAACCCGAACGGGAGCGCCGCGACGTCGCCGCCGTAAAGGCTGTCATACGAGAAGCGCGCCGCCTCTTCCCATGGCGCGAAACGCATCGAGCGGCGGTAGGCCCGCTCGAGCAGCGGCAGGACAAAGCAGTAGTAGGCGTCCTCGCGCGCGAAGCGGCTGTCGTGCCGCAGCAGGCGGCAGTAGCGGCGCCCCCAGTAGTAGGCCGCCTGCTCGCAGATGCGCCGGGTACGCAGGGAGAAACCGCCGTTGCCCACCGCGAACCGGGGCCAGAGCCCGAGCAGGCGGTTGCCCGTGGTCCGGCGCACGAAGGGCGCGCCGACATAGTCGCAGGTGCCGAGAAACGCCTCCAGGCCCGGCCGCAGCGGGAAGCCGTCGTTCTGGATCACGAGGACGTGCTCGGTATCGAAATAGCGGTGCAGGTTGGCGTTGCAGTCCACGCTCATCGACGGCACGTCGCCCGGCACCAGGCAGGGGCTCTCGCGCAGCGTGACCCACGGGCTGTGCCGCTCGGCGAAACGCTCGATGTGCCGCGTCACGCGGTTGAGCACCAGGCAGGTCCTGAGGCGCCCGCAGTGCCGCCACGATTCGAGCACCGCACCCTCCACGCGTTCGAACTGGGCGTCCTGGCGCGCCTCGTCCCAGAAGTGGTAGGCCAGCAGCGTGACGCTCGGAAAGCGCGGCGGCGCGACCGGCGTCTCGCGCAGCCCGCCGATCCGCTCCTGCTGCCATGCCGTCAGATCGGCCGTCATGGCGCGCACCCCGCCGCGGCCCCGTCGACCCACCCGCGCCCGCAGAGCCACTCGAACGCCTTCACGCCGTGGAACCCGAACGGCGGGCAGGCGCCCGCGTACGGAAAGGCGGCGTCATACGAGAAGGCCGCGGCCCGGGAGAAGTCCGCGATCGTCACCGCACGCCGGTACGCGCGCTCGCGCAAAGGCAGGGTCTCGGTATAGAAGATGTCCTCCGACACGCGCCGCCCTTTCGGCCAGCGGCCGTAGCCGCCGCGCGTCCAGTAGTGCGACGCCAGCTCGCAGATCCGGCGCGACCGCAACGAGAAGCCGCCGTTGCTCACCCGGCAGTTCAGGGCGCCGCAGACCAGACGGTTCAGCCACGTGTCGCGCACATACGGCGCGCCGATGAAGTCATAGCGGCCCACGAACGCCTCCAGACCCGGCCGCAGCGGAAAACCGTCGTTCTGCACCACCAGCACATGGTCGGTCGCGAAGCGGCGGTGCAGGCGGGCGTTACAGTCCACGCTCATCGAGTACAGGTCGCCGGGGATTAGACCCTCGCACAGGTCGAGCGCGACGCGCCCGCCCGCAGCCGCGGCGAACGCCTCCAGCCGCGGCGTGACGCGGTTGACCACCAGCACGGTCGGCAGCCCGCCGCAGTGCCGCCACGTCTCGCGCAGCGCGGCCTCGAGAAAGTCGAACTGCGCGTCGAAGCGCGCGTCGTCCCAGAAATGGTAGGCCAAGGCCGTGACGCCCGCGACCTGCGGCTGCGCCACACCCAGCGCGCGCAGCTCCGGCAAACGCGCGAGCTGCCACCGCTGCAACGCGTTGGCGCCAGACTCTGCCACCTCTCCTGACATGGGCGGAAGTATAGCCGTTCCGGCAGCGGATGACAACGCGCCAGCGGGCCGGTCCGTCAGGGCGCCGAGACGTCCATCACATACACCTGGCGCGTGCCTTCATGCACGGAGTTGAAGGCCAGCATGCGCCCGTCCGGCCGCCACCGCGGGTGGAGGTCGCAGCGCGAGTACTGCTCGCGGTAGAGTTCGGGGACGGCGAAGGCGCCGAGCGGCAGCACGGCCTGGTCCGTGAGGCGCATCACCATCAGCTTGCGCTCGCCCAGCTTATCCGGGTAGGTGTCGGTGGCCATCCAGCGGCCATCGTCCGAAAACACGCCATGGCCGTCGAAATCCAGCAGGCCGCGCCCGAGCCGCATGTAATCGTCGCGTCCGGGCGTGAACAGCACGTGGCTCCAGACCTTCGCCTGATATTGCGCGGTGACGAGCAGCCGCTCGCCGTCGAGCCAGTTGAAATGCGAGCCGCCCCAGCCGTCCGGGAAGCAGCGCGTCACGCCGCTGCCGTCCGCCGCGCAGACGAACGCGGTCGTCTCCCACTTACGCACGACCTTCTGGCCCGCGAGATTCTCCACCGTCCGGGCGAGCCAGAAGATCTTCTTGCCGTCCCGGCTGAAGACCGTGTGGCAGAAATAGGCCAGCGCCCGGGGGTCGGTGACGCCCGGCATACGGTCGCGCACCGCGGCGATCGACACGATCAGCCGGGCCTTCCCGCTGGCGAGGTCCACCAGCCACAGCCCGTCATCCTCCGGCCAGGTGACCCCTGCGCGCGCGTCCTGTCCGGCGCCGCCATACCCGTAGTCCGGGCGCGCCAGCCGCAGCCGCGCGTAATTGATGCTCACGGCCCAGCGGCCGTCGGGCGAGACCGCGCTGACCGGATGCGGCACCACGCGCCGGGTGCGGCTCGGGAGGTCGAAGACCACGGCCGAGAAACGCCCGTCCACCCGGTCGTTGAAGACGAACTGGGTGTCGGGCGCGCCGCCGAGCCAGTGGGCCATGGCGGCCTCCTGGAAGTTCCAGCAGCGCGTCTCGGTCAGAGGCACGAAGCGGTTGCCGTCGCGCGCGTCCACCACGCCCACGGTCGCGACGTCGTCCTCTCCCGGCAGGCCGCTCCTGATGTCGGTCTCGAGCACCGTGGCGTAACGGCCGTCGGCGCTCCACGCGTTGACCGCGTAGTAGCTGGCGAACAGATGCTCGCGCGGCCCGGCGGTGACCGCGCGGGGGGCCGAGAAGGAGGGGAAGCCGCCCGCGCTGGCGGCCGCGGCCGCCAGCGCCGTCAGGACTTTAATGGCCGACCCTGCCGCCATCGCCCCCCCTTTTCCGGCCGGCCCGCGCCGGCCTGCCCCGGACTTTACCCGAGCAGCGCGTTGACCTTGGCCATGATCTCAAAGGCGTCGCCCACGTAGACCACGTCGGCCTTGCCCTGCGCCCACCCGCAGTTCGCGTCGAGGTTGATGGCCCGGCGCTCGTTGATGAAACGCCAGCCCACCGCGTGCGGCTCCTCGCCGTGGCAGCAGGTGGAGAGCCCCTTGGGGTGCCGCGGCGTGGACCCGGTCTGGCCGACCTGGTTCATGTGCGACATGAAGTTCAGCGTCTCCTGGCCGTCGCTCTTGAGGTCGACGAGCGACTTGCTGCTGCCGAGCGAGGCCTGGGCCTTCTGCAGGAAGCCCTGGATCAGGGCGCCCGCCTCGCCGATGTGGTACTGGCCGTCCTTCTGCTTCTTGGTCCAGCCCGCGCCCGCCACAAGGAGGATCGGCGCGTCGGGCCGGATCGTCTGCGCGTCCGCCGCAGGCGCCTGCAGGCCCTGGGCCGCCGTACGCGAGTCCTCGGCCCCGAACGCGACCGCCACCGGCTGGGCCTGGGCGGCGCCGGCCGCGCCCGACCAGGGCGCGTAGACGCCGCTGTCGACCAGCAGCACCCACGGACGCGCCGCACGGCTGAACGCGCCCAGGATGCGCTGGCGGTAGAACCAGCGCTGGGCCTGGACCGCGCCGGCTTCGACGCTCACCGCGGCCACATGCGTGTCGACCTGCGCGCCGGTGCGGTAGGCCGCGCCCGGCAGGCAGCGCGCGAAGCGCGAGGTGCCCGGGGCCAGCACGACCTCCGCACCCGCCGCCTGCATCAGCGCCGCCGCCGCGGCCGTATCCGTGGCGTAGCGCGGCTGGGCCACCGCATCACCCTCGACAGCGTAAAAGGCCGAGGCCCCGCAAGCGGCGACCGCGTCCGCGGCCGCCGTAGCGCCCGCGCCCAGAACAGCCACCGCGAACGTGCCGCCCGCCTGCGCGGCCAGCCCCGCCGCCGCCGTCACCACCTCCAGCGCCGCCTTGGGCAGCGCGCCATCGTCCTGCGTGTGCAACAATGCCAGAATCTTCATGGAAAAACGTTCCTTTCTCGAAAGCGTCGAATGAATCGTCCGAATCGCCTGAATCGAAGCCCTCGCTTCCTTCGATCCCGCCGGCGGTTGTCGCCTCAGCCCTTGATCCACGCCACGATCTCGCGGGCGATCTCGTCGGCGCCGACGTCCTTGACGACACGTGTCGCGCGTTTCTGAGCGGGGATCTCGGTCTTCGCATAAGACAGCGCGCCGACCCCCACCGCAGCGGGCTTGGCCTTCATCAGCGCGGGCATCACGCCGCGCATGTTGGCCATACCGACCTGCGGGTTGTTGCGCGGCTCGGGCAGGTTGCCGGTAGCCCAGGCCAGCACCGCAGGCGCGCCCTGGCAGGTCGAGGCGAGGTACTGGCCGCCCTCGACCCGCTCCAGCACGGAGAACGAGCCGTCAGGGGCGACCTTCAGCTCGTCCACCCCGGAGAAGAAGTCGCGGATCCCGAGGCGCTCGCAGACAAGCTGCATGGTCACGCCCGCGTCGCGCGAGGCCGAGGCGCACCCGCCGAAGACCAGCAGGCGCGACTTGTCGAGGCCGGGAATCGCCGTGATCGCCTCGGCCAGGGCTGCGGCCACCAGGTGGGCGTCGGTGAACCCGCTTGCGCTGCCGTCGATCGCCACCAGCTCAAAAGGCACCTTCTGCGCGACCGTCATCATGAGCTGCTGCAGCTTGGCCTTAGGGCCCAGGCTCACCAGGTAGACCTTGCTTCCCGCGACCTGCTTGGCCAGATGGTCCGCCTCGTACAGCGCGTGCGCCGACCAGGGGTCGAGCACCGAAGGCAGCATCGTCTCATTCTTCAGGCCCGGCCCCTGCGGGGTCGTCACGGGCTCGAGTGTCTGCAGCGGATCAGGCACGAGGCTCCCGCACACGACAATATGGAATCCGTTCATCATTCACTTCTCCTTGGTTGACGGCACTTCCGTCCGAGGGCGCGCGCGCGCCCAAGACCCCGTAAAGGTCGGCACACTATAGCACAGACGCCGCCCCGGTTGGAAGAGGGGGTTTCCGCACGCCCAGATACGCCATGACCTGCGGCGTGAGCACAGCCGGCGCACGCGGCAGCAGGCCCAGGTCGAAGCGTGGCAGCAGGTCGCGCGGCGCCAGCCGCTCGCCCCAGGCGGCCCAGCCGCACCACCAGGCCAGCAGACCGACCACCCGCTCCGCCTCCACACCGCTCTCGCGCAGTGCGCGCAGCCGGGTGTCGCCGTGCCGCTTGGCCAGCCGCCGCCCCTCCTCGCTCACGACCAGCGGCACGTGCAGAAAGGCCGGCGGGGCCAGCCCGAGCGCGCGGTACAGCAGCAGTTGCCGCGGCGTCGCCGGCAGCAGGTCGTCGCCGCGCACCACCTCGGTCACGCCCATCGCGGCGTCGTCCGCCACCACCGCCAGCATGTAGCCCGCCCCCTGCGGGTCTCGCGCCAGCACGAAGTCGCCGCTCTCGGCCGACACCTCCTGCCCGTACGCCCCGCGGAAACCGTCGTCGAACCGCACGACCTCGCCGTCCGGAACACGGAAACGCCACGCCGGCAGGCGGCCCGCAGGCAACGCCCGGCAGGCCGCGCCGTAATCGTCGTACCGCCCGCGACAGGTCCCGGGATAGTAGAGCCCGTCCTCCGTGTGCGGCGCGGACTGGCCCGCCTCAACGTCGCGGCGCGAGCAGACGCAGGGGTAGGCCAGACCGCACGCCCTCAGACGCTCCAGCGCCGCCGCATAGCGCTCCCGGCGCTCCGTCTGCACGTACGGCCCGCACGCGCCCCCCACATCCGGCCCCTCGTCCCAGTCGAGGCCCAGCCAGCGCAGATCCTCCAGCGCCTCGCCCGCCGCGCCGGGCTTGTTCTTGGGATGGTCCAGATCCTCCATGCGCAGCACCAGGGTCCCGCCACAGCTCCGCACGCGCAGCCAGGCGATCAGGAAAGTCCGGGCGTTCCCCAGATGCAAAGCGCCCGTCGGGCTCGGCGCCAGCCTGCCGCGTACCCTGCCCCCCGGCACCCCGATTTGAGCCCCTTCGCACATCGGCCGACCATCTTATCGGTCCTCAGGAAGGAAGCAAGCGCGAAAAGCGGCTCCCGATTTCATTGCCCGCCAACAAGTTACAGAAGACCACAAAATATTGTGGACTTCTCCATGGCGAGATACTATATATAGCGACGTTTGTGGGCGCTCTGTCAGTCGCCCGGCCGTACGTCTATCCCCGTCACCTCTCTTTTCAGGATCCCCCATGAGCATCGAGTCCCTCAAGAACTATGTCTTCACGTCGAAATACAGCCGCTACATTCCCGAGAAGATGCGCCGCGAGACCTTCGAGGAGGCCGTGGAGCGCGTCATCGACATGCACCGCCGCCACTTCGCCACCAAGGGGATCGCGGTCGAGGACCTGCTGAAGGTCTGTGAGGACGCGATGAAGCGGCGCCTGGTGCTGGGCAGCCAGCGCGCCATGCAGTTCGGCGGCGACCCGATCCTGCGCAAGCACGCCCGCATCTACAACTGCACCACCTCCTACTGCGACCGGCCGCGTTTCTTCCAGGAGGCGCTCTGGCTGCTGCTCTGCGGCTGCGGCGTCGGCTTCTCGGTCCAGACCCACCACATCACCAAGCTTCCCGACATCGCCAGGCCCGGCGGCCCCAGCGCACGTTTCGAGATCCCCGACACCATCGAGGGCTGGGCCGACGCCCTAGGCGTGCTGCTCTCCAGCTACCTGGTCAGCGACCAGCCCTTCCCTGAATACGCCGGGGCCGCGGTCGAGTTCGGCTACGACCTGATCCGTCCCAAAGGCCGTCCGATCTCCTCGGGCATGGGCCGCGCGCCCGGGCCGGAGCCGCTCCGCCGAAGCCTGGAGAAGATCCGCGGCCTGCTCGACACGCGCCTCGCCGAGGGCCATACGCGCCTGCGCTCGGTCGACGCCTACGACATCCTGATGCACGCCTCCGACGCCGTGCTCTCCGGCGGCGTGCGCCGCAGCGCCACGATCTGCCTGTTCTCGCCTGACGACGACCTCATGGCCACCGCCAAGACCGGCAACTGGTTCACCGAGAACCCGCAGCGCGCCCGCTCCAACAACTCCGCCATCCTGCTGCGCAACCAGACCACCCTCCAGCAGTTCAGCAAGCTCATGCGCTCGGTCAAGGAGTTCGGCGAGCCCGGCTTCGTCTGGACCGACGATCTCGACATGACCTTCAACCCCTGCGGCGAGATCGGCCTCTATCCGCAGATCGACGGCCAGTCGGGCTTTGCCTTCTGCAACCTCTGCGAGATCAACATGGGGATCGTTGACAGCGCGGAGAAGTTCCGCGAGGCCTGCCTCGCCGCCGCGATCCTCGGCACCCTGCAGGCCGACTACACCGACTTCGGCTACCTGGGCGAGGTCAGCACGCGCATCGCCCGCCGCGAGGCCCTGCTGGGCATCTCCATGACCGGCATGATGGAGCATCCGGCCGTCTCCTTCGACCCCGCGCTCCAGCGCGAGATGGCCCGCTTTATCCTCCAGATCAACGAGGAGGTCGCCGCGCGGATCGGCGTGAGCCCCTGCGCCCGCGCCACCTGCGTCAAGCCCGCCGGCACCACCAGCAGCATCCTGGGCACCTCCTCGGGCATCCACCCCCACCACGCCAAGCGCTACTTCCGGCGCGCCCAGGCCAACGAGGACGAGCTGCTCGTGGACTTCTTCAAGGCGCAGAACCCCAAGGCGGTCGAGAAGTCGGTCTGGAACCCCAACGGCACCGACGTCGTGCTGACCTTCTGTGTCGAGGCCAGCCCGGACTCGCTCACCAAGCGGGACGTCGACGCCGTCGAGCTGCTGCGCAAGGTCAAGCTGACCAAGGAGAACTGGATCGACACCGGCAAACGCCTCGACCGCTGCGCCCAGCCCTGGCTGAGCCATAACGTCTCCAACACCATCTCCGTCAAGGATGACGAGTGGGGCAAGGTCGAAGCCTTCATCTTCGAGCACCGCCACGCCTTCGCCGGCGTCTCGCTGCTGCCCGACGGCGGCGACCTCGACTACCCCCAGGCCCCGTTCTGCGAGGTGCTCACCGCCGCCGAAATCGTCGAAACCTACGGCGTCGGCGCGCTGCTCGCCTCGGGCCTGATCGTCGACGGCCTACACGCCTTCGACGACAACCTCTGGGCCGCCTGCGACTGCGCCCTCGGGCGCGGCGAGAAACTCGACGAGCCCACGCCCAAGATCTACCCGAAGCGCGTCTACGAAGCCATCGAGCAGGTCCGCTTCGCCAAGCTCGACTGGGTGCGCCGCGCCAAGAAGTTCGCCCTGCATTACTTCGATAACGACACCCTCAAGCTCACCCGCTGCCTCAAGCGTGTGAACGCCTGCAAGCAGTGGGAGGACCTGACCCGGACCTACTCGCCGGTCGACTACACCCTGCTGATCGAGCGCCACGACAATACTACGGTCAGCCAGACCGTCGCCTGCGCTGGCGGCAAGTGTGAGCTGATCTGATGCCGGGTGCGCGCGCGCCCCCCCGGCACGGGGCGCGCCCCCCCTACCGCGCCGGAGCGACCTTGCGCCGGTACTCGTCGCGATAGAGGCCGATCCGCTCGAACGGGATCGGCTCGAACGCGGGCAGTTCCTTGAACAGGCGCGCGCGCCGCCCCAGCGCGAAATCCCCTGCGGAGCGCTCGGCGAAACCGAGATCCACCGGCGCAGCCGCCGTCCCCTCCAGACAGGCGAACCCCTTGAGCTCCTTCGCCGCCGCGATCCCGTTGGTCGCGCCTGTGGTGTTGACCGTCAGGTTATCCGCGATCTCGAACGCGTCAAGCAGCTTGCGCACGTTGCCGTCGAAGTCGCAGACCTTCTTCGTGCAGTCCACGAACACGTTGCGCCGGATCGGGTTGTAGAGCGGCTCGCGCGGCCGGTCCCCCATGATCGCCGCCAGCCGCGGGTAGCGCACGCTCCACGGCGGACGGGTGTAGTCGAGCCGCTTGGCCTTCTCCTCCAGGCACCAGCTCGTGTCCGAAGGGTTGTTCCACTGCTTCCACGTCATGCCACGCGCATCGATATGCAGCCCGATCGGACACTCCACAACCAGGTTGTTCAGGACCGGGTTGTCGCGCCCGCCACCGATCATGATCGCGCGGCCCGCCCGGAAGAAGACGTTGCCCTCGATCGTGTCGCCGCTGTCGCAGTCATCGAGGTAAACGCCCATCGTGTTCACGTGCTTGTCGTCCCCGCCGCCCAGGTGGTGGATGAAGTTGTGCCGTAGCACGTTGCCCTGGCTCGTCCAGTCGCGCCCGGTATAAAACGCGCCCGCGTCGCCGGTCTCCATCACCACACGGTACACCTCGTTCAGCTCGAAGAGGTGCTCGTTGCCCCCGTACAGCACCGCATTGTGCGGCGCGTCATGGATCCGGTTGTTCCGCACGACCTGGCCGCAGCCCTGCACGCCAACGCCGGGCGCGTACGTCCGCTGGAACAGCCCGTAATGATGGATGTGGCAGTTCTCGACCCGGTTGCTGCCGGGCGTGAGCGTCTTGCGGTCGCCGCCGCTCACGGTGACGCCCGCCCGCCCGATGTTGAAGACATCGCAGGAGCGGACCGTATTCCGCGAGCCGTTCACCGATATCCCGCCCGCCGCGCAGTTCGCCACCACGCAGCCCGCCACCTCCACCCCCTCGCCGTTAGAGACGGCGATGCCCTCGCCGTGGCCGTACTCGAACACCAGCTCGACGAACCGCACCTCGCGCGCCCCGCTCACCCGCACCAGCGGCTGGGTCAGCGTGGCCAGCACGATGCGCGCGCCGGACAGGCCGCCCTCCGGATACAGGTAGAGCCGCTTCGCCGCACGGTCGAGGTACCACTCGCCCGGCGCGTCCAGCTCCTCCAGCGCGTTCAGCGCGAAGAACCGGCGCTTGGACTTGCCCCAGGTGCCGCCGTTGATGCCGTAGCCGTGCGGCGCGGCCAGCGCCACCACCCGCTTCGCCGCGTCGTACGACGCCACCCGGATCACCTCGTCGCACCAGTCGTGCGTCCAATACCCCAGCAGCCAGACGCCCTCCTCCAGGTTCCAGCGCGCGGGCCGCGGGTCGTCGAAGACAAAGGCGCCGGGCCGCAGCTTGCGCTGCGCAGGATCGGCCGCGTCGGCCTTGGGCAGCCCCGTGTCGACCGCCTGGCTGAAGCCCGCCCACCCCTCCTCCGGCGCGTCGGCGTTCGGCCAGCGCGCCAGCGTCATCGGCTGCCGGTCGATATAGAGCCACGGGTCGGCAGGCACGCCCTGATACGCGGTCTTAAAGGCCGCGAAACCGCCCGCGCCCGCCGCCGCGGACACGTCGCACACCCGTACCTTGCCCCGCGCCGCCGGATCGAGCCGCCCCAGCACACGCGCGTCCTCAAGCGGCGCAAACGCCTCCGGCGCGAGCGTCAGACCGCCCTGGAACCGCGCCTTGCCGCGCACCGCGGCGCGGTAGACCACCGGCGCGCCAGGTGTGCCGCCGTCCTCGGCCTTCAGCTCGAACGTCCGCTCCAGCCGGTACTCGCCCGGCTCGACCGTCACCGTCACCGCCTCGCCCGCACGGATCACGCCCGCCTGACGCGCCGCACGGATGCCGTCCCGCGCCTGCTCCAGCGTCTGATACGGCGCGCGGCGCGAGCCGTCACCGCCCGCCGCGGCCGCGGCCGAAACCGTCAGCCGGACCTCCGCACAGGCACCCCACGCCACTCCCGCAACCGCCACCCCGACCGACCATGCCCTCATCCCGTCCTCCCCCTTCCCTCGCCCGGCCCAGTGCCAGACCCCGCCCAAGCTTCATGCGCCGCAGTGTAACAACCGCCGCATAACCGAAGCGAGACAAAATGTGACCGGGTCAGAGCACGTTCACAAGTCATCTTGACGCGGCACGCTCCATACGTTTAAGATAACTCCATAAACGCATGTCATTTTGTACGTGCGTGTGCGGACACGCCTGCAAGTTGCCGCAGACGGGAAGTGAGGAAGCGGTGGAAACTTCGATTGTCGTCGCCTGTCCGGGTTGCGCGAAGATGCTGAAGGTGCCGCAGAGCGCCTGCGGTCAGACCGCCTACTGCCCCCATTGTAACCAGGCCATCCGCCTCAGCCAGGACGGCGTGCCCTCCTGCCTCCGGGAACGCCTTGCGCCGCCCCCGCCCCCCGCCTTCCGCTTCTGCGCCCGCTGCGGCACACGCCATCCGGCGGCCGCACACGCCTGCCCCGGCTGCGGCGCGCCCCTCCAGCACCCGCCCGCTGCCCGACCCGCGCCCGCGCCGGTCGATTCGGGACTGGAAACTATGATCCCCTACCGGAACGGCGCGGCCCTGGCGTCGTATTACATCGGTATCTTCTCGCTACTCCCGCTCATCGGCATCCCCATGGGCATCGTCGCGACCGTCCTCGGCCGCAAGGGTCTGGCGTTCGCCAAGGCCCATCCGGAATCCAGAGGCGTGACACACGCCTGGGTCGGTATCATCGCGGGCCTCACCTGCGCCATCGGACAGATCGCGCTGGCCATCCTCTTCACTGTCATGGGAATCATGGCAAACTAGAACCCGAAAGGACACACGGACATGTACTGCACCAAATGCGGCAACCAGAACCCCGACGGCGCCTGGAGCTGCGCCTCCTGCGGCGAGGCCTTACAGCGCCCCCCCGCCCCCACCACCTCGAACACCCCGCCCCCCGCTGTGATTCCGAATTACCTGGTTCAGTCAATCCTGGTCACGCTGTTCTGCTGCTGGCCATTCGGCATCCCCGCCATCGTGCTGGCAGCCAAAGTCAATGGTTTGGCAGCTTCCGGCAACATTGCAGGCGCGCTTGACGCATCAAATAAAGCCAAGATGTGGTGTTGGATCTCTTTCGGCCTCGGGCTGGTCACTCTCATTGGTTATGCCGGTCTTATGCTGATTGGCATTATCGCCGACTCCTGATGCTACATAAGGACAAACGCCTCCGAAGGGTATTGTTATTCGGAACGGCAGCCCTGGCGGGTGCTACGGGAACAGTTATTCTGTATCTCGTAGACCCGCAGGTTTCTGTTTTCTTCCCGCCCTGCCCGTTCCTCCGCCTCACCGGGCTCTACTGCGCGGGCTGCGGCGCGCTGCGGGCGACCCATGCGCTGCTGCACGGGCGCCTCGCAGCGGCCTTCGCCTACAACCCGCTGCTGGTCGCCTCGCTTCCGGCGCTCGCGGCACTCGTGGTCAGGCCCGCCTGGGCCCGCCGCCCGGACGTCGCGCGCATCGCCGCCGCCACGCTGCTCGCCTACTGGCTCCTGCGCAACCTGCCGGTCTGGCCGCTGACGCTGCTCGCGCCGCACTGACCGGACGACCGCCCCGCGGTCGTCCGGCCGCGCGCGCTGACTACTCTCCCGCAGGCGCGGCGCGCTCCAGCTCGCGCACCGCCGTCAGCAGCGCGTCGTACACCGGGGCGCAGGCCGCGCGCGGCTCGCACACCGCCGTCACCGGCGAGAACGCCTCGGCCATACGCTCCAGCGCCACCCCGTCAGCCCGCGCCGCCAACATCGCGCCGCCCAGCGCCGCCGAGTCCGCCACGGCGATGCTCTCCACACGCGCCTGGAACACGTCCGCCAGGGTCTGCCGGATACCGGGGCTGCGCGAGGCGCCGCCGGTCACGCGCAGCCGGCCGAAACGGCCGATCCAGGCGGCGTGACGCCGCAGCGCCAAGGCCTGCCCCTCCACCACCGCCCGCACCCGCACCTCGGGCGCGGCCGCGGCGAAAGCGAAGTTCGCCCGCAGTCCGGGCGTCAGCACGGGCGGCGTGATCTCCGGCTCGAACCAGGGCAAGGCCAGACGGCCGCCGTTCCCGGGCTCGGTGCGCTCGAACGCCTCGCGATCAAAGAACGCCCATTCGGCGCCCGCCTCCCGCCGCACGCGGTCGCGCGCCAGCGAGCCGTTCTTGAAACAGGCCAGGCTCATGAAGCCCCCCGCCGGGTTGCCGAACACGTGGCCGCACCCCTCAGGGTCGGTCCGGAAGGTGTCCAGCGCCGCGAAGAAGGTGTCGCTGGTGCCCAGGCTCACCACCGCCACACCCGCCGCCCACGCGCCGGTCCCGACCAGGCTCGCCGGGTTGTCGCCGGTCCAGACCGCGACCGGGATGCCGGGCCGCAGCCCGAACTTGGCGAAATAGGGGTGCAGGCCGCCCGCCACGCCGCCGCGCACCTCCGGCAGCTTCGCCAGCAGCCCGGGCGCCGTGAACTCGGCGACCTCCGCGTCCCAGGCCAACGTGCGGAGGTTGAGCAGGTTCATCCCGGCGCCGTCACCCGGATCGATCGGCGCCTCGCGCCCGCTGAGGACCGAACAGAGGAACGAACTCACCAGATGCACCCGCGCCGTGGCCGCGTAACGCTCCGGCTCGCGCTTGGCGAAGCGCCGGATCTGCGGCCCCGTGAAACGCGCGATCGCGGGCGAGCCGGTGTCGGCCTGCAGCCGCGCGCCAAACCGCGCGCCGAACTCGCGGCACTCGTCCGAGGTCGAGCTGTCCATCCAGATCGGGCTCGTGGGCCGCGCCAGCGCGGGCGCCACCTGCTCCGGCAGCCCCGCCTCGGCGCGTAACCCCGCCAGCACCTCGCCCAGACGCGCGTTCAGATAGACCGAGCCGTGCTGCTGGCCGTCGCCGCCGACCGCCGCAATCCGCCCCATCGGCACACCCGAGGCCTGCAGCCGCGACAGCATCAGGTCCAGCGCCGCCAGCCAAAGCAGCGGGTCGGCATGCTTCACCAGCGGGTCGGCATGCGCCAGAAACCCCTCCGGACAGCTGTACTGCGGCAGGTCGGCCCCAAAGTTTACGCTGGCGCTCGCCACCACCGCCCCGGCCTCCGGATCGATGACCAGACCCTTCAGACTCTGCGTGCTGCTGTCGATCCCCAAATAAAGCGCCATCTCACACCTCCCTTAAACCACAGGCCGCCACAACCCGACACAGGCACACCGACGGCCATTTCCCGTATCTTAGCCGCACCGCTCCCGCGTGCGCAAATCATAAATCCGGAGCCGTCACCGGCTCTTGAGCGATCTCGCATTTCTCGCCCGCCTCGTCCACGCGCACAAACGTGATGTCGGTCGTGAACACCGAAGCCTCCCCCTGCCGCTGCAGCTCGTTGCGGAACACCTCCACCCGGTATGTGACCGAGGTGCGCCCCACCCGCAGGCGCACCACCTCGAAGCGCAGGACCGAACCGCCCGTGACGCCCTTCCGGAACTCGACGCGGTCCATCGCGATCGTCACGAAGCGCGCGCCCGCGTAATCCAGGCTGACCGCCATCCACGCGGTCTCGTCCACCCATTTCAGCATGTTGCCGCCGAACAGCACGCCATACTGGTTGAGGTGCTCGGGCATCACGAGCTTGTAGGTCACCATATTCCGCTCTTCCCTCTCTCACTCAGCCCCGGTCTCGAAAAACAGGCGCAGGCCCGGACACGCGTCCGGACCTGCGCGCTCACCGGCTGTACGCCTTACCGGACCTTGATCAGCGTGCCGACCGGCGCGACCGTCAGCCGCGCATAGGTCTCGGTCACGCGCAGCGTGGCCGCGAACCCTTGCGGCACCGGCGCGGGCTTGACCGCCGCCGCCAGGGCGTCGCGCGTCGCCTGCGCCGCCGACGCGTAACTGAACAGCGTCGCGGCGTACGGGTAGGTCGCGTCCTGCGGCACCTTCAGGCTGACCGTCCCTTCGACCGTCAGCGCCCCCGTGACCGCCAGCGACCCGCTGTAGACGCCACCTTCGAAGGTCACCGTCAGGTCGCCGTTGACCGTCGCGCTGCCTGTCAGTTCGCCGCCCGCGCGGATGATGATGTTCGTCACGCCGGTCAGCACCGCGCCGTCAAGATCGAGCACGCCCTCGTCGACGATGATCGCACCCGTGAACGACAGCGCGCCGGAGAGCGACTGCTTCGCCGAGCCGACCTTCACGACCGTGCCCGTACCGGTGATGCCGCCGCTGAAGGCCGCGTCCTCAAACGCGTTGATGCCCAGCGTGCCGCCGCCGGCCAGAAGGATCGAGCCGTCGCCGCTCAGCGCGCCGACCGTCTCGCTCGTCACCCACACGCCCAGCGTGCCGGGCGCCGCCACGGTCATGGCCGACACGTCGGAGAAGACGTTCATCGCCGCCACGTCGCTCAGCGACCAGACGCCCGCCAGCGCGAAGCGCGTCAGCGTGATCGCGGACTGGTTGGCCGAATAGTCCTTCGCGTCGACGAGGCTCCAGGTGACGCCGTCGGCGCTCGTCTCGACCGTCCAGGACACCGGGTCGCGGCCCTCGGCGTCATTGGCGGTGTACCAGCGGTACGCGTCGAAGACCACCGCCTCCGGCATCGCGAGAACCAGCGGACGCAACGGGCTCATGAGATTCGTGTAGAACTTGGTGCTCGTCTGCCCGTCGATCGCCTTCTCAGGTCCCTCGGCGCCGGCGCCTTTGCCCTCCGAGGTGGCGGCCGTGCCGACCGGATACGCGACCTGCGTGCCGTTCAGCAGGAGCTGGAACTCGGAGAGCTGGTACCCTGTATTGATATGCGCGCCGGACGTGCGCGTCATCTGCGGCGAGAAACGGACGTAGCGGGTCGAGACCGCACCGCCCACGATGGCCCTGCCGTTCTCGACCGTCGTGTCTCCCGTATACGTGCTGTTGGTGCCGCCGAAGAAGGTCGTTCCTGGACCGGAGTGGACGATCCCGAACGCGTTCGACCCGTCCTGCACCGAACCGAAGAACAGCCGCGTGTCAGTGGTGCCGACACGGATCACCTTGGCCTGCGTCGCGTCGTTACGCAGCGTGACGGCCAGGCTCTGCGGCACAAACGGCAGATCGGCCGCGGAGGCGTCGCGCACGGCGACCGCTCCGGCGCCCGCGACCGCCCCGGTGAAGGTGTTGTAGCCCGTCAGCACGACCGTGCTGCCGCTCTCCGAGACCAGCGTCCCGGCGCCCGCGAGGGTCTTGAGCGTCAGGCTGGGGACCGCCTGCACGGCCAGCGTCGCGCCCGGCGCCACCGTAAGCGACCGGTCGGCCGGCAAGGACGCGCCGCCGTACCACTTCGACTTCAGGAAGGCCTCGACATTCTGCCGCTCGTTGGTGCTCAGGACCCGGTTGTAGACCAGGATCTCGCCGATGTCGCCCTTGAAGTACCGGTTGTACTTCGTGCTCGCCCAGTAGTCGCCGACCGCGTTCGTCCAGACTTTGTCCTGCGTGCTGACCGCCGACACGACGTGGAGCGGGTTGGCCGCGAACGAAAACCCGTAGACGCCGTCGATGTACATCTCGCCCAAGTTTGAAAAATCGTTGCCGTCTGAGCCGTTCCCGGTGTGGCGCCAGGTCATCGTGAGCTCATGCTGACGGACACCCCTATCCTGCAAATCCTGCCCCCAGATGCCTGCGAGACTCTGCTGGGCGACGACCCGCGAGACGATGAACAGCGTCCTCGCCGTAGCGAGCTTGTTGGCGGAAAGCCGCTTGCTGCCGCCATACCCGAAGCGCACGGCCGGCAGCCCGAAGATCGAGTTGGTCACATAGACCGGCTGCTGGCTGACCGTGCCCTGGGTGAAGGTGTAGCCGTTGGTGGTCGAGTCCGCCCAAGCGCTCACGTTGGTGCCGTTCACGAACGTCAGCTTCGCGGTGTCCGTCGCGTCGAGCCGGTAGACGAGGCCCGCCGTGACCGGCAGTCCGAGCGTCAGGCGCAGGGTGCCGCCC
>JAKJGY010000275.1 GCA_022704145.1 Verrucomicrobiota bacterium | reverse complement strand
GGGGGGGGAGGGGCGGGCGTGCGCTCGAACCAGCGAGGGTCGCCGGAGCACCAGGGAAGTCCGCCTGCCAGAGCGCTCGCCACATGTTCCCCGAAGTAACAGGCCTCTGAGGCGCGTTCGGGCTCGGGCCGCAGCAGCACCAGCAGCGCGCGTTTGGCGCGGGTCATGGCCACGTACTGCACGCAGAGCGCCTCGAAGACCGCGTCGTCGGCGGTGTGTGCGCGTGCGGCGGCCAGTGTGGCGTCGGCCTCAGTCACCTGTCTGCCGGGGTTGGCCAGTAGCCAGGAGCCGTCCGGCGCAAACAGCACCTCGGCGGCGCGCGCCGCGTCGAGGCCGTTCTTTTCGATGAGCGGCAGCAGCACGAGGTCGAAGCCGAGACCCTTGCTGCGGTGGACCGTCAGGATCTTGACCGTCGAGGTGTCGGCCACGTCACGCGTCTTGAAGGCCTCCACAAAGGCCGTGAAATCGGTGAGGGTCGTTTCGGCGTCCGCGTCGGCCGCGAACTGCGCGGCCGCGCGCAGCAGCGCGTCGAGGCGCGCCCGCGTGAAGGGGTCGAGCCCGGCGGGCTCGAGCGCGTCGAGATAGCCGCGCAGCGCGCGCGGCAGGCCGAGGCGCGAGACGTCGTCCAGCACGCGGCGCGAGAGCGCGGCGGCGCCCGCCGCATCCGCCAGGGCGCAGGCGTCGCGAAAGGCTGTGCGGGCGAGCGGCGTGGCGCAGACATGCCGCCACGCGAGGGTGTCGCCGGGGTGTTCGGCGACGCGGAGCAGGTGCAGCAGGGCGGTCACGACCGGCGTGTCGCCGATGGCGCTCTCACCTTCCCACACCGCAGGCACGCCGCCGCGCCGCAGCGCGTCGGCGAAGCGCCTGCCCTGCTCGTTGGTGCGCACGAGCACCGCCGCGCTGAGGCCGCGCTCCCAGGGGCGGATCTGAAGGAAGTGCTCGCAGGCGGCGCGCAGGTAGGGGTCCAGGGCGGTCTCGTCCGCCTCCTT
Organism: Verrucomicrobiota bacterium; assembly: GCA_022704145.1. GTDB lineage: Bacteria > Verrucomicrobiota > Kiritimatiellia > RFP12 > UBA1067 > JAKJGY01. The sequence continues at coordinate 3,267 of JAKJGY010000275.1, read as the reverse complement.
GTCGGGCGCGTCCACGCGCGTGACGCGCACGAAGCCGTCGGCCTGCTCGGAGGCGTGCGGCTGCCACAGCCGCTGCCAGCGCGCGCCCGCGCCGGGCGCGGCGTCAGCGAGCAGCCCCGCGACCCGCGCGCCGTCGAACACGCGGTTCACGAACTCCGCGATCTGCGGGCAGTAGCGGTAGCTTGTGTTGAGGTCGGCCAGCGCATAGCAGCCTGAGGCGGCCTCGCGCTCGAAGATCGACACGTCGCCGCCGCGCCAGCCGTAGATCGCCTGCTTCATATCGCCTACGATGAAGAGCGAGCGCTCGTCGCCTGCGGACTGGATGACCTCGTCGACCAGATTGCGGATCGCCGCCCACTGCGTGCCGGAGGTGTCCTGAAACTCATCCAGCGCCCAGTGGCTGAAGCGGCCGTCGAAGCGGTACTCGATATTCTGGCGCACCGTCTCGTCGAGGCTGGCGATCAGGCGCGGGATGTCGTCGAAGGTGAGCAGCCCGCGCTGGCGCGTGTTCTGCGCGTAGGCGGCCTCGATCTGCTGCATCAGGCCGCGGATGCCCTGGGTGGTCTGGCAGCGCGCGCGCAGCACGAGGGCGTAGAGCGTCTCGACCGTCTGCCGCAGGAGCGCCGCTTTCGCGCCGGTGAAGCAGAGGGCCCTGCGGTTGTAGCTGATCTCGATGGCCGGCTCGTCCGGCCGGTAGGCGTCGAGGACGTTCTGGATGGCGGCTTTGGCCGGGAAGGTGGTGTTGAACGCGCGCACGTAGGCGCAGAACTCGTCCCAGGTCTTTTCGCGTCCGGCTGCCGCCCAGTCGCCGCGCAGCTCGTCGGCGAGGCGGTCGGCGAGGTCGTCCAGTGTGCCGTGAGGCGCGAACGGCGCGCCGGCGGGCCAGATGGTGTCCGGCTGGCCCCAGGCGCGCGGGTCGGGGTGGTCTTGCAGGATGCCGTGCCAGGTGTCGACGAAGTCCGCGAGCTTCTCGCTGAAGGACTTGCCCTCGCGCCCGAACGTGGCCTGGCGGAACGCCTCGCAGAACAGCTCGGCCTCCGGGACGGCGGAGACGTGGTTCAGGAGCTGCGCTATGGCGGCGCGTTTCTCGCGCGCGATCCGGTACTCCTCCATGATGGCAAGCGCGCCTTGCAGGCCTAGCTCGAGCGGGAAGGCCTGCACCATGCGCGTCATGAAGCTGTCGATGGTGCCGATCAGGCTGGCGTGCTGTGTGGCGATCAGTTTGCGGAGCAGCGCGGCGAACGCGGCGCGCGGCACCGGCGCGCCGGCGCGTGCGCGCAACGCCTCGGCGAGGGCAGGCTCCAGTCCGTCGTACAGGCGGCCCGACTCGGTTTGCGCCTGTCCGTCCGAGGCGGCGGCCTCGGCCAGGCGGCTCGCGATGCGGTTGAAGATCTCCCCCGCAGCGGCTCGCGAGAAGGTCAGCGCCACGATGTGGTTCGGCTCCACGCCCAGCAGCAGCAGGCGGACCATGCGCGTGGCGAGCGCGTAGGTCTTGCCGGTTCCGGCCGAGGCCTTGATCAGGCTGTTGTTCATGACAGCCCTCCCAGACGTCGCCTCTGGTCCGCGAGCCACTCGGCGCTGACGCTTTTCTCGGGCGAGTCGAGGAAGAGCGAGGCGTAGTCGCGCGCCCATTCGCGCTTCGGGGAGGGCGGCCAGAAGACACCGGCCCGCACGCGGTCGATCACGTGGCGCACCGCCGCGACGGCCTCGTCGCGGCAGGCGCTGAAGTCCCAGGTGCGGCACACGGTCTCGGCCTCGGTCTCGCCGAGCGTGAGGTAGCCGCACTCGGCCGGAGCGCCGGACGTGACGCGCGTGTCCGCCTGAGTCAACAGCAGGTAGAGCGGGAGCTGCAGGTCGGTCCAGACGCGCGTCTTGCCTGCGAGGGTGAAAGCGGGAAGTCCCCGTGCGGCGGCGTCCGCGAGGTCGGCCTTGGCGGCGGAGGTGAAGCGGTCGAGGCCCTCCTCCTTGCCGAGGCGGTCCCACGTCTTGTAGTCGAGGATACGCCACTTGCCGTTGCCCTCGTGGCGGTCGATGCGGTCGACGCGGCCGCGGATGCGCATGCCGCGCTCGGTCATCTCAAACGTGTGTTCGGGCATGACGATGCGCCAGCCGTCGGCGCGCAGCCGCGCCTGGCAGGAGGCGAAGAAACCGAGCCGCTTGCAGGCTGCGGAGGCTTGCAGGTGGAGCACGGCGGGGAGCGCTTCGCCGTAGGTGCGGCGCATGACGCGCCAGATCTCGGTGTGCAGGAACGCGGCGATCTCGGCCGCGGTTGAGGAGTCGCGGAGGTCGGAGCGGGCGAAGGCTTCGAGCGCGTTGTGGCAGAGCGTGCCGAAGGCGGGCGGGTCCAGCTCGACGGCGCGGTCGTCGCACGCCTCCATCTCGAGGATGTGGTTCAGGTAGAAGGTGAAGGGGCAGGCGAGGTAGCTCTTGAAGGCTGTGGCGCTGAGCCGCTCGGGCGGCGGGCCGGGGGGCGGCAGCGAGAGGCGCCAGGCCTCGGGCAGCGAGCGCGGGTGGCCGGCGGCGGCGTTCTCGGCGTCGCTATACAGGCGCTTGGCGCGCGTGATGAGCGTCGGCTCGTCGCACAGGAAGAGCAGGCGCGAGGGCTTGCGGACGTCGTGGCGGCTGGAGACCCGCTCGAGCAGGAGGCGCACCGCGCCGGCCGGGCGCGAGGCGAGCAGCGCCTGCAGCAGGTAGGTGTCGCGCGCGGCGCGGCGCTCGTTGCTGGTGAGCCCGAGCCCCTGACGGAGGCGGTCGGGCAGGAAGGCGTGGCCGACCACGGCGTCGGGCACCGAGCCCTCGTTGAAGCCGGTGACGACCAGGTCGGGCGCGGGGCTCCACGGCAGCTCGAGCCAGCCTTCGGTGAGCAGCGTGCCGGGGCTTTCGGGCTCGAGCGGGTAGGTGGCGGTGGCGAGCAGCGACTCGAAGAGGAGCGCGCGCTGCGGCTCGTCGAGCGCGTCGGAGAGCGCGTCGGAGTCGAGCGCCTCGAACACCGCCAGGGCGGCGCCCGCAGCGGCGGCCAGCTCGCGGTCGCCGGGCGCGCGCTCCTCCAGCGTGCGCGCGGCGAAGAGGGTCTGGAGCATCACGGAGAGATGGGCCAGCGGCGGTCGGCCCTGCGGGTCGAGCAGCGCGCGCACGGCGTCGAGGGCGGCGCGCAGCAGGGCCTGCTCGGCGAGCGCGCGCTCGTCCGGGGCCGGGGGCGCCCCCGGCCCCGGTGCGGCGGCGGCCGGCGCGCAGCAGGCGCGCGCGGCGTCGAGCGTCTGCGGCAGG
>JAKJGY010000274.1 GCA_022704145.1 Verrucomicrobiota bacterium | reverse complement strand
GGGTAGCATGACGGTGCGCTCGCTGATGCTTTGTCCGCTGCTGCTCTTCGGCGCGCGGCGCGCGCGGGGGGAGGTCGTGCGGCAGATGTTCGTGACGGGCATCAAGAGCCTGGCGCTGATCACGATCGTCGGGATGTTCACGGGGATGATCCTCGGGCTCCAGATCGGCCTGGAGCTGCGGCGGTTCAACCAGGAGTTCTACATCGGCTCGGGGGTGATGGTGGCGCTGCTGCGCGAGATGGGGCCGTTCATGACCGGCATCATCCTGGCGGCGTGCGTCGGCTCGTCGATGGCGGCGCAGCTCGGCACGATGACGGTCAACGACGAGGTCGCGGCGCTGGAGATCATGTCGATCGACCCGGTCCGCTTCCTGATGGCGCCGCGCATGGCCGCGATGGTGCTGATGACGCCGGTGCTCTCGTTCTACACCTGCGTGCTGGGGGTCATCGGCGGCGGGATCATCGGGCTGACGCAGCTCAACGTGCCGTGGGACCAGTACATGTCGATGGCGATGGATTTCGCGCGCATGCGCGACCTCTATGTGGGCCTGCTCAAGGCGCAGGTGTTCGGGATCATCATCACGGGGGTCTCGTGCTTTGAGGGGTTCACGACGACGCAGGGCGCGGTGGGGGTGGGCCAGGCCACGCGCCGTTCGGTGATCACCTCGATCCTGCTGATCCTGGTGTCCGGTTACATCATCACGCGATTCTTCTACGACCTATGATCCGCTTTGAACAGGTGACGAAGCATTTAGGCGGGCGGAACGTGCTGGACGACCTCACGTTCGAGATCCGCAAGGGCGAGATCTTCGCGATCGTGGGCCCTTCCGGCACGGGCAAGAGCGTGACGCTCAAGCACATGGTGCGGCTGCTGACGCCCACCCGCGGCGCCGTGTGGGTTGACGGGGTGGAGATCAGCGCGGTGACGGGGCGCGCGCTGGATACGGCGCGCGAGCGTTTCGGCTACCTTTTCCAGGGGGGGGCGCTGCTGGGGTGGATGACCGTGCGCGAGAATATCGCGCTGCCGTTGCGTGAGAAGACCCGGCTGGGCGAGGAGGAGATCGAGGCGCGCGTGGCCGAGGCGCTGCGTATGGTGGGCCTGGAGGGCGACGGCGAGAAGTTTCCGAGTGAGATTTCCGGCGGGATGCAGAAGCGGGCGGGCCTGGCGCGGGCGATCGTGCGGCGTCCGGAGATCGTGCTCTATGACGAGCCGACCTCGGGCCTCGACCCGGTGACGTCGCGGACGATCGACCGGCTGATCCGGCGGCTGAACGAGGAGCTGGGCATCACCAGCGTGGTGGTGACGCATGATCTTCAGGGCGCGCTGCTGTCTGCCGACCGGATCGCCATGCTGACAGGCGGGCGTTTCGTGGAGATCAGCGCGCCGAAGGCGTTTGTGGCGAGCGAGCAGAGGGATGTGCGGGCGTTTCTCGACGCGCAGTTTATCGGTCGCGGCGGGATCGAGGGTATGTGAGGGGAGGTTTGCGATGGGTCTGAAACAAAACAAAGAGCTGTTTTCCGAGCTGATCGTGGGCGTGTTCATGGTGGCGGTCCTGGGCCTGCTGGTCTATTTCACGATCATCATCTCGGGTGTCGAGGTGTTCAACGGCAAGAGCAAGGTGCCGGTGACGGTGCGGTTCGAGGATGTGGGCGGGCTTAAGGTGCGCGACTCGGTGGTGCTGCGCGGCATGGTGGTGGGGTCGGTCAGCGAGATGCGGCTGGAGAACGGCGGCGTGCGGGCGACCTTGCTGATCCAGCGCGACGTGGCGTTCCGCGAGGGGTACCGGATCTCGGTGTGCGCCGGGTCGCTGCTGGGCGGCAACTATCTGCTGCTTGAGGAGGGCAAGGGCGGCGAGCTGGCGCGCGGTGCGGAGCTGGTCGGCACGACGCCGAACAACTGGATGCGCGACCTGGGCGAGATCGTCGCGAGCCTGAAGGAGGCCACGGCCGGAGACCACCTGCGGAACATCATCACCAACCTGGACGCCGCCGTGGTGTCGATCAAGGCGGCGGTCGGGCGCGTCGAGGAGGGCAAGGGCACGCTCGGCAAGCTCTTCTCCGAGGACATGACGCTTTACGACGACCTGGCGGCGGCGGTGGCCAATATCAAGTCGGTCTCGCAGAAGATCGACGTGGGCGAGAACTCCCTCGGGCGCCTGCTGAATGACGACGGCAATGTCTACACCAACCTCAGCGCCACGGTGGCGAACCTCAAGTCGATCTCCGACCGCCTGGAGAAGGGCGAGGGCACGCTCGGCAAGCTGCTCTCTTCGGACGACACGGTCTACCGCGACGTGTCGGACGCGGTGGCCAGCCTGAAGAATGTGGCCGCGAGCCTGGAGAAGGGCGAGGGCACGCTCGGCAAGCTGATCAAGGACGACAACAAGATCTACAACGACCTCGACGCGACGGTCGCGAACCTGAAGGAGGTCACCGACCGGCTCGTGAAGGGCGAGGGCACGCTCGGCAAGCTGTCGGCGGACGACAAGCTCTACGAGGACGTGCACGGCCTGATCAAGGACGTGCGGCAGACCGTGGACAACTTCCGGGACACCACGCCGATCAGCGCGTTCGCCAGCCTGCTCGTCGGCGGTCTGTAGGCGCCTGGCAGCGGACCCGCTGACGGCCGGAGTGAGCGCCTCTTCCGCCGGTGATGCAATATTCCACCAATCCGGAAACTGTTTTATCGATGTTGTAAGTTTGCAAGCCTCTAACGCGGGCTCCGCCCGCAACCCAAATGGGAAGACTGGAAAACTGGAATGATGGAATGGTGGAATGATGGGGTTGAGACCGAAGCTGCCAAAGTGATCTTCCAACATTCCATCATGCCAAAACAACCTGTTTTTGATTGCTGTTGTTGGTTTGTAAGGCACTAAGGGGGTGTCGGATGGGCGGACGGACGTCCGTGGGAACGCGGCTGTCCGCGCTTGTGCGGGCGGCGTTGGCGGGGCTATGTGTGGGAGCGTGCGCGTGTGGCGCGCGCGGCCAGACGGCGCTCGCGGACGGCTTCGAGAGCGGCGGGCTCTCGGCCGACTGGGATACGGCGAGCGCGGCGGTGGCGGTGCGCTCGGAAGGCGGCGGCGCGGCGGGCTCGGAACGCTATGCGGCGCTCGGCCCGGCATGCAACCTGGGCGCGCGGTTCACCGATGTGGCCAGCGGCGGCGCCCGTGATTTCACGGTGGAGCTAGACCTACGCTTCACGAACAGCGCCAACCGCCAGTTCAACCTGCACGTGTCCACGGCGACCGGCGCGCCGGGGAGCGGTGCGCCTGGCGTGAACCTGCGCTGCGAGGGGGGTGCCTGGGCGGTCTACGGCACGTCCTGGCAGGCGGTTTCCGGGCTCGGCTCCTGCTTCACCGGGCAGTGGTACCGCCTGCGGCTGAGCGGCTGGGGCTGGGGCACGGCCGCGGCGCGCTACGGGGTCGAGCTGAGCGAGCCGGGCGGCACGGCCTATACGCGGGCGTCCGCGACGAACCTGACGGTCTACCAGAGCGTCTCGGCGACGCAGGCGCAGGCGCGGTTCTTCGATCTGACCACGGACTGGGGCTCCGCGCCGGGGTTCCAGGTCGACAACGTGCGGGCGGAGGTGCTCGCCCCGCGCGACGCGGTGGTCAACATCAGCGGCGTCTACCCGCACCTCACGGTCTATAGCGCCGACGGCGAGATCGGCATCGGCGCGGTGATGCCGTGGGCCGGGCGGCTCTGGTTTGTGACCTACCCGCCGCACCAGCCGGCCGGCAGCGCGGACAAGCTCTGGACGGTGGCGGGCGACCTGACGCTCTCGGCCTTTGCGGGTAGCGTGGGGTGTACCGACGCCAACCGGCTGGTGCATCGCGAGACGCAGCAGCTCAACATCGGGCACTACCTGATCGACGCGACGGGGGGCGTGCGCGTGCTGCCGCCGGCGCAGGTGCGCGGGCGGCTGACCGGTGCGGCGCGCCATCTCACGGCGCCGGCCGACAAGATCTACCTGGCGACGATGGAGGAGGGGCTATACGAGGTCGATGTGCGCTCGCTGGCCGTCACCGAGCTGTATCATGACATGAACACGGCGGTGACCGGCGCGCTGCGTGCGGCGTCGCTGCCCGGTAACCACGGCAAAGGGCTTTACAGCTCGCAGGGCCGGCTGCTCTACTCCAACAACGGCACAGGCGGGGTGCTGGCGGCCTGGGACGGCGAGCGGTGGTCGGTGGTCGAGACCAACAAGTTCACCGAGATCACGGGGCCTGGCGGCCTCTACGGCAACACGCCCGAGGACGACCGCCT
>JAKJGY010000273.1 GCA_022704145.1 Verrucomicrobiota bacterium | reverse complement strand
CGGTGATGGTCTCGCCCGCCTCGAGGTACTCCGGCACCTGGACGATCAGGCCGGTCTGGCAGGTCGCGGGCTTGCTGCGGGCCGTGACGGTCGCGCCCTTCATGACCGGGTCGCACGCCACGACCTTAAGCTCCACCTTCTGGGGCACCTCGACGGTCAGCACTTTGCCGTCCGACATCAGGGCGAAGAGCCCCTCCATATCCTCGACGAGGTAGGGCAGTTGGCTCTCGATGGCTTCGGCGGGCAGCGAGAACTGCGAGAAGTCCTCGGCGTCCATAAAGGTGTAGAGATCGCTCTCCTTGTACAGGTACTGGACGGGGCGGCGCTCGAAATCGATATCCGCGAAAGACTCGTCGCCCTTGCAGGAGACGTCCTGTTTCGCCTTGCTCACCAGGTTACGGAAGCGGAAACGGTAGATGGAGGCCGCGCCGCGCGCGCTCGGCGTCGAGACCTTGAGATCCTCCACCACATGCGGCAGCCCGTTGATTCCGATCAGGTTCCCTTTTTTGAGATCACATGCTTTCGCCATCTTGGTTCTCCGGATTGATTAAAGGCAGTTTAGCGGTTCTGGACCGGCGCTGTCGAGCACACAAGTGGCCGGGGGGCCGCGGTGCGGCCGCGGAGCTGGCGGTAGACGGCGAGGGTCGCGCGCGCCGACTCCTCCCAGGAGAAGCGCGCGGCGCGCGCGAGGCCCTTGTCGCGATAGGTGTCGCGCCAGTCGAGCGAGACGAGCGCGGCGTGGATCGCGCGGCGCCACTCCTGCTTGTCGGTGGGGTGTACGAGCTTGGCGGCGCCGCCGGTGATTTCCTTGAGCACGTTCAGCGCGGAGCAGATGACGGGCGCGCCGCAGGCCATCGCCTCGATCACGGGGAAGCCGAAACCCTCGGCCAGGCTGGGGAAGAGGAACGCGTGTGCGGCGCCGTAGAGGGCGGGCAGGTGCGCCTCCGGCACGCGGTTGAGCCAGAGGATCCGGTTGCCCAGGCCGAGCTGCTCGGCCTCGCGGTAAAGGGCGCTCGGCGGGCCGTCGAAGCCGGCGAGGGCGAGCGGGACGGTGGCGGTCGGATCCATCAGCGCGAGCGCATGCAGCAGGGTGGTGAGGTTCTTATGGGGGCGGTCCGAGCCGACATAGAGCAGGAATTTCTCCGGCAGGCCGTAAGCCTCGCGGACGTCGGCGAGCGCGGCGGGCGTCGGCGGGCGGAAGGCCGGCTCCACGCCATGGTAGATGACGGTGCTGCGTCGTGAGGCGTGAGAGCCGAAATAGCGCTCGCAGGTCTTGAGGGCGTCCTGCGAGACCCCGATGATCTTGCGGCTGTGCCAGATGGCGCGGCGGCCGGTGAGGCGCCAGAACAGGCGGGTCAGGAGCGTGCTGTACTGCGGGTGGGAGAGCGGGATGACGTCGTGGACGGTGAGGATCATCTTGCCGGGCACGCGGATCGGCGTCAGGATGTGGGGCGCGTGGAAGAGCTGGGGCCTGACGGTGTTGGCGAGGCGGAAGGCCTGCAGGTGGCTCTTGAAGGAGCCGAAGGGGGCCTGTGTGGTGTGGCGGGTGATGTGGGGGGCGATATCGGAGGGCAGGTCGCTGTCAGGCCCGACGATCAGGTGCAGCCGCTCGTCGGTCTCCAGCAAGGGGGTCATCGCGCCAAGCAGCGAGCGGATATAGCGGCTGACGCCCGGATACGAGGGGGAGGCGGTACGGGCGTCAAACAGGATCTTACAGGGGGAGGCGTTCACGGCGCCTCCTTCTGTCCCTCACGGGCGGTGCCGGGGGCGTCACGGAGGAAGGGGTTGGTGGCGTGCTCGACCGCCAGGGTGGACGGCAGGCCGTGGCCTGCGTAGAGGACGGTGTCGGGCGGCATCATCAGGAACACGCCGAGCGAGCGGACGAGGGCGAACTGGCTGCTGCGATGGAGGTCGGTGCGGCCGACACTGCCCGCGAAGAGCGTGTCGCCGCTGAACACGATCCCGGAGGCGGGGAACCAGAAACAGACGCTTCCCGGCGAGTGCCCCGGGGTGTGGATGACCGTGAACGACAACTCGCCATAGGTGTGGCGCTGGAGATGCGCGAGCGGGCGGTTCACCGTGACCGGGGCGGTCCTCGGGTAGGCCGGAAGCCAGGCGTTCTTTTCGCAGAAGGCCCAGTCGTCCTCCTCGGGGTGCATCGCGACATCGGCGGGAAGCGCGGCGGCGAGTTCGTCGAGCGCCGACAGGTGGTCCAGGTGACTGTGGGTCAGGAGATAGGCGCGCAGGCGGACGCCCGTCCCCTTCACATAACGGAGGAGGCTTTCGGGGGCTGCGCCGGGATCGATCAGGACCGCCTGGTTGTCGCTGCCGGCGACCAGGTAACAGTTCGCCGCGAGCGGGCCCACGTTGAGACAGTGCACGGTGAGGCCCGCATGGCGATAGAGGTTGGTGCCGCGCAGGGTGTCCTCATACGGGGGGGAGGGTTCGGCGCGACTGCTGACGGCAAGCGGCGCGAGCATGCAGGCGAACAGAAATCCGCGCGTGACGAAACGCGCCTGAACGGGTACTGTTATCCTATCCGATGAGGGCATGGCGAACGGTTGTACGCCTCACAAGGGTGCGCAACCGTGGATTACTTTATCAGATCGGTGCGGCGAATCCAAGAGGCGAGGTGAGGATGGAGAAGGGGCGTAGGAGCGGCAACCGGACGTTGCTGCTGACGGGAGACGGAAAGGGCAAGACGACTTCGGCGCTCGGCATGGTGCTGCGGGCGGTGGGGCACGGGCTGCGCGTGAGCGTGATCCAGTTTGTGAAAGGGCGCAAGGATACGGGCGAGGTGCGCGGCCTGGCCTATCTTCCGGGGGTCGAGGTGCATGTCTGCGGTCTGGGCTTTGTGAGGCCGGGCCAGGGCGGGGTGGGCTCAACGCATGCGGCGGCGGCGCGCGCCGGCCTGCAGAAGGCGGCGGCGGCGTTGCGCGATCCGGCCTGCGGGATGGTGGTGCTGGATGAGGTCTGCGGGGCGGTCGCCCTGGGCCTGCTTGAGGCGCAAGCTGTGGCTGAGGCGCTTGATGCGGCTGCGCCGGGCAAGGTGGTGGTCATGACCGGCCGTGACGCCTGCGACGAGCTGGTGGGCCGGGCCGATACGGTGAGCCGGGTCACGGAGGTCAGGCACGGGCTCACGGGCGGGTGGCCCGCGCAGGCGGGTGTGGAGTGGTGAGCGGGCGGCCGCGTCAGGGACGCCAGCCGCCGCCTGCGCCGCGCTCGGTCGCGGTGCGGCCCCAGGCCTTGGCCGCCTCGCGCGCGCAGCCGGGCACGACCTGGACGACGAAGGGTGCGGTCTTGGCCAGGCAGGCTCGTCCCTCGGGGGTGCTGCAGAAGGACAGGAGGGCGCGCAGCTCGTCTTCCGTGAAGTGGCGTAGGAGCGCTTCTCGAAGCACAGCCTCGACGGCCTCCATGTCGACGTTGCGCATGAAGGCGTCATGCGCCGTGGCCTGGCGCTGATGCGGGCCGAAGGCTGCGGCGTGGGGCAGCGAGAGCTGCCACACCAGCGTTTCGGCGGGGATAAGCGCCATCAGCGCGTCAGCGTAGCGCGCGCGGGGGTCAGGGGGCGTCCGGGCCTCGTTTCGGGGAGCGGTGGCGCACGCGCCGAGCAGCAAGAGGGACAGGAGGGCGAGGCTCTTTGACGTCATGGTCCGTTTCCTTAAACGCCTTCGTTAACGGGAAGGGGGGTGCGGGCGAGGACGGCCCGGTAGACGGCCTCGGTGGCCTGTGCGGCGCGGCGCCAGGAGAAGTCGGCGGCGCGGCGCAGGCCGGCGGCCACGCGCGACGTCCGCTCCTCCGGCCGGTCGAGCAGGAGGCTGATGGCGCGGGCGATCGAGGCGGGGTCACACGGGTCGCAAGTGAGCGCGGCCGCGCCGCAGTTCTCGGGCGCGGCGCCGCCGGAGCAGACCACCGGGCAGCCGCAGGCCATGGCCTCGAGCGGGGGCAGGCCGAACCCCTCGTCGTGGGAGGGGAACACGAACGCTTCGGCCAGGGAATAGAGGGCGGGAAGCTCGGCGTCCGGCACGTACCCGATGCGGCTGACGCGGCCCGACAGGCCCGCCTCCTGGACATGGGCGTCGAGGCGTGCGGCGGAGGGCGCGTCCGCATGGCCCGCCAGGACCAGGCCGAGAGCCGGGTAGGGCCGTGCGAGGGACGCGAAACCGTCGATCAGCCCCGACACATTCTTGCGGCGGGTCAGGTCGCCCACAAACAGCAGGAAGCGCTGCGGCAGGCTGTGGCGGCGACGGAGCGCCTCCAGCGCCGCGGGGT
>JAKJGY010000272.1 GCA_022704145.1 Verrucomicrobiota bacterium | reverse complement strand
CGAACGCTCGATCTGTGGGTACCGATCAGGGCCTCGGGGGCCGGTACGCTGGCATCCTACTACCCCGCCATGACGGCGATGATGGACAGCCTGGACGCGGCGCTGCGGGCGCTAGATGCCACGGTGGCCTATCGGTTGACGTGGAGGTTGCAGGCGGCGCTCTTGGAGGTAGCGGGGCACGAGTACCGTGGCATCGTGGTAACGACGACTGCTGAGGAGGACTAGCGAAATGGCGACGAGTCACGTGTTGATCAAGAATGCGGTGATCAAGCTGAACTCGAAGGATGTGTCGGGGAACTCGAATGAATGCTCCGTCGAGATCACCCGGCCCACCGACGAGTGCGAGCCGTTTGGCAGCGACTATGTGGAGACGGGCGCCGGGGCGATGAGAGTGACGTTCCGCATCCGCGGCTACTACGACAAGACGGCGAACTCGCTGTCTGACGTGGCCGAGAAAGCCGCAGCGGACGGCACCGAGGTGGCGCTGGCAATCTTCCCCGAGGGCGAAACCGTTGGCAAGGAGAAGTGGGGCGGCACGGCGGGGATCACGTCGATCTCGCCGACGTTCACCAAGGGTCGCTTCGCTGTGTGCGAAGTGTCTGGATACATCAACAACTACGCCCGCTCTACGGTGTCGACGTAAGGAGTAGCCCATGCGATTGACCTACGCTCTAGGCGAGACTGAGCACTGGGTTGAGGTGCGCGATGACATCGTATGGACGCGCAAGCGACTCAAGGAGCTTGCTGACGCGCGCATCCAAGAGGCTGCTGATGCGTTGCGCCAGATCGACGACGTCGTGACGGGCTGCCGGGTCACGGACGTTGACGGCCACGAATACACGGACTGGCAGGACATCACGACCGAGGTGCTGGACAACTTGCATCCGGCGGTGCTGGAGTTCCTGGCCTGGCTGCCGTGGCGGGCCCGTGATGCACAGGCGACGTTGGGAAACGTGATCGGCGGGCGGTGATCGAGTACCTGTGCGGCACTCGCGCCAGCCCGCCTCCCGCGATGGTTGACGCCTGGTGGCTACACACGTTCAAGCGCCCGCTTGAGGAGCTGGACAACGCAGACTGGCCGCGATTGCTGCGAGCGCTGGAAGCGGAACGCATCTGGCAGGCGCAGCAGATAGTGGAGGCGTGGAAGACCGGCAAGATTTCCAATGCGGCACTTGATGAGGCGGTGGACGATAGGCTGTTTGAGGAGCTAGTGGATGGCCTCGGAAACGCTCGACATCATCATCAAGGCGCGGAACGACGCAGCGAGAGTACTGGACGGCACTCAGGTCTCCCTTGATAAGCTCAAGGAGGTCGCGGCCGACGTAGCCACTGGACTGGGCATTGCTCTGGGCGCGCGCGGCGTGTGGCAGCTGGGCCAGATGGGTACCGTTGCCGAACGTCTAGAGACGTCATTCCGCAACCTGGCCGGTTCTGGTGCCGACAGGATGCTAGAGCGACTGCGCGCCGCTGCTCGCGGCACCATCGCCGACTCCGAGCTGATTCTGAGTGCCAACCGCGCAATGATGCTCGGCGTCACCACGAATGCCGAAGAAATGGCCCGTCTCCTGGAAGTGGCGGCGATCCGCGGCCAGGCGATGGGCCTTTCTACGCAGCAGGCGTTCCACGACTTGATGACGGGCATCGGGCGCGCCTCGCCACTGATTCTCGATAACCTGGGCATCGTCACGGGTGGGCAAGCCGTCTACGACAACTACGCCAAGTCGATTGGCAAGGCGACCAGCGCCCTTACCGATCATGAGAAGAAGCAAGCCCTCGTACAGATGGTCTTGGATCAGAGCAAGGGGCAGAAGTTCATCCCGGATGAGGCTTCGGCCTGGGAGCGGATGAACGCTGCTATCAGCAACTTCAAGGAAACCCTCGGCATACTGCTCAGTCAAACACTGGGGCTTCCTAAGCTCATCGAGGCACTTGCGCAAGCGGTCGACGGGCTGAACGAGAGTATGGATCGAGGCGAGGGCCGGCAAGCGCAGGTCATTGCGTTCAGCAACGCCTATCAGCAGGCCCTCCGCGAGTTGTACGAGCAGGGCAAGATCACCACTGTGCAGTACAACGCCCAGCGCGTTGCCCAGGAGGCCCTCGAAAAGGCGGCCTGGTCAGGCGCGATCTCGTTTGCCACCTACTCCCAGGGGCTGCGCAATATCAACCGCGCGGCTTGGGAGGCCGGCCGCGAACTCTGGCAGACTGACCTGCGCACACAGGCGCAGGCCGAGGCTGCCAACATGGCGGTCGGGGCCAACAATGCTTTGGCGGGGTCCCTGGACGGCGTAGCCGACGCGGCGTCCAGGGCGGCGGCGGAGCTGGCCAAGGCCCAGACCGGCACCTGGCAGGACTGGATGTGGGATTATGCCAGCGAGATCGACGCTGGCATGACGGTCGGTGATGTCTCGCTGGCGGACCGTCTCCGCGCCAGAGAAGAGGCCAAGGTGCTAGCCGCTGAGAACTGGGCGGGGGCGCGCGCCACAGGCAGCCTCCTCGAGGCCCGCTATGGGGCCAAGAGTGCGGGTGGGGGCACCAGTGACGCGGAGACGGCGGCGCGCGAGTGGGCGAGCAAGGTCAAAAGCGCCATCGATTCTGTGTTCACCACTACGCAGCCCACGGAGCGCGACTGGTGGGAGACGGCGCTGGGTTCCTACGAAGACAAGCCCGACGAATACCTGAGGAGGTTGCGTAGCGCCATCACCGACGTGAACTCGGAGTGGAAGCACCTGTTAGGCGGCCTCGAGGGCGACGCGGCGCAGCTGTTTGTCGCCCAACAGGAAGAGCTTTGGCGCAGCGGGCAATGGAGCATGTTGGGCCCTGAGTTTGACCCGACCGCCAGCCGCGAGGCGATGGTGCAGGCGGCGCTGGCCAAGTTGCAGGCCGAGGCTAGCCGCGAGGCGATGATCGCCGAGATCATGAGCGACCCGCGCCTAGGCGGTTTTTCGACGGCGCAGCGGGAGCGGGTGCTGGGCACGGGCTCCGAGGCTGGCGGCGCGACGTACGCCGAGGCTTGGGTAACCGGCGCCGTGTCGGTGGATGCGGGCAAAGGGTTCACCGATGCGTTTGGCGAACAGATACGGGCACAGGAGGCTCGCTGGCGCGTGTTCGGCGGCCTCTCGGCGGGCTGGATGATCGAGGGCATGGGCGACGCTGCCGGCCTAGCCGCCAATGAGCTCGTTGACGTGCTGTTCCCTGGGATCATGGACGAGTTGCGGCGGGCCGGCGTTGTGGCGACGCCTTAGCGCGTGGCGGGCCGGACGCCCTGTGCCTCGGCCCTAGGGACCCCTGAGCGCCCGGGGAGCCGCTCATCCACGAGGTACTCAAGTTCCTGTTGCATGAACCGGAGGTGCGCCCGGTGAAGCCGATCCGCCTGCTCGAGACGCGCGAGGATACCAACGAGACAGCCGAGGGCAACGATTCCCACGCCCATCGTGGCCTGGGTGAGGGACAGGAGCCCGATAACGCCGGCCAGGAGCGCCCCGATGATCAAGGACGTAAGCACTGCGCACCTCCTACGAGTGATTGAACACGGCCTTATCATAGCACAACGTGAGCGAGAGTGGCGTAGATGACGACCAGAATCGGCCTGTCAGGTAGCGAGAAGGCCGTTCCCGACCCGCACCGCCCCGGCTATGCGCCCGCGGCGTTGCCGGTGGCGAACTCGGAGCGCGCCCTGGACGGCACGCTAAATACTACCTGGGTGGCCATGAAGCGGCGCTGGCACGTCGAATGGCGCCTGCTCACGGCGGCCCAGCACACGACGCTCTGGACGGAGCTGATCCGCCAGGCGCACCTCTCCTGGCAGCCGCCCGAGGGGGGCACCTACGCGGTGCGGGTGATGAGCGCTACGTGGCGGCGGACCAGCGCGGCGGACTACGCCGTAGAGGCCGACCTGGAGGAGGTCTAGCGTGGCGCAGTCCACGGCGGGCACCAACCTAGTGGCCAACTACGCCTCGCCCTCGCGGGTTGCGGCGCAGTCGGTGCTAGTTCAGTGGGATGGTGCTAACTGGACCAACGAGACGGGCCGCGTCCAGACGCTGAGCATCCGGCACGAGATCCTGAACTCTGCGATAGGGCTGCCGCTGCTTGGCCAGGGCCTCCCGAGCGAGGCCCTCCTAACCATGAACAATCGCGACGGGCGCTACAGCGCGAGCCTGGCCGGCTCGGTGGCCAACACGTACCGCCCGAACGGCATTTACCGCGTGCCGATCCGCATCGCGCTCGGCTACTCAGGGGAGACGCTCCGCCAGTTCACGGGCGAGATTGTCGCGGCCCCAGGCAGCGAGACGGTGGGGCGGCGGACGGTGCAGTTTCGGTGCAGCGATGCTTCCTATGCTCTGCAGCAGCTCAAACACTCGTCGACGGTGGCCACAGATCAGCGCGTCGACGAGGTGATGACGACCCTGCTGGATGCGGCGGG
>JAKJGY010000271.1 GCA_022704145.1 Verrucomicrobiota bacterium | reverse complement strand
GTCCTCGAGCGCGTCGCGCATCGTCATGGCCGCGCCCGACTCCGCCATGATCTCGTCCACCCGCGCCTTGATCGCGGCGAGCTGCTCCTCGCCCACCTGGCCGGCCAGCGCCTGGCGCCAGTTCAGCAGGAACGGCACCTTGTTGGATTTGTACACCGAGTCGCCCAGCGACGACTTCGCCGTCGTCAGCTTCTGCCGGGCCACCCTCAGACGTTCTTTCCCGGCCTTGCGCCGGTCGCCCGACCGCCAGGCGCCGTCCGCGCCCTCCCTGGCATGGTCGCCCGTGAGCCCCGGCCCCTCGCCGTCGCCCGTGAGAATGTTGCGCAGCCACTTCTGCTCGCGCGGTTCGCGCTCCGCCTGCGCGCGCGTCCAAAGCGCGGCGAAATGCGTCTTGAGCGCATCGCGCATCACCCCGCGCCCCTCGTCCCGCACCGCCGCCCGATCGCTGTCCGTGGTCATGCCGTCGTTTTAAGCCATGCCAGAGACCGCGTCAACCCCCTCCGGCCCCCATCACGATCTCGCGCGGGATCGGCTCCCATCCCTTCCGCTGCGCGGCCCGCCACGGCCGCCGCTCCAGGCTTTCCAGCGCCGCCGCCACCGCCGCCGCCAGCGGCATCGGCCCGGTCGGCTCCTGCTCCTCGCGCTCGATCTCCGCCAGCGCATCATCGGGCATCGTCGCCAGCCGCCGCTCGCTCGCCCAGCGCCACAGCAGCGCGCGTGTGTCCGCCCGCGCCGTCTGGTCATCCAGCGCGGTCACCCGCAGCCCCGGCAGGTCCGGCAGCACCCGCCGCACCGTCCGCAGGCTCTCGGCCTGGTCGGCGGGATCGCACAGCGCATACCACCGCCAGCACCCCAGCCCCATCGCCCCCTCGCGCAGCGCGCCCGCCACGCCGCCGTCCTCCACCCAGCCATCGGGCGCATAAGCCGGCCCGACCGTCCCCATCAGCCGCCACGCCAGCAGCCTCGCCCGTCCGTCCGCCGGCGCGAATCCCACGACCACCGCCGCCCCCGCCGAGACCAGCCGCGTCCCCACCGCCACCGGCCACGGCCAGGCGATCCCGCCGCGCACGTCAACCGCCAGCCGCTCGCCGCCGGACGACTCCAGCGGCAGCAGCCCGTCCAGGTTTGGCCCCCCCACCGCCCGCCAGATGCCTTTATTCTGCATGAGATTCACCCCCGCCGCTACCGCCCGCCCCGCAGGATTTCCGCCAGGCTCCCGGCCCGCACCCGCGCCACCGGCGAGCGCCCGCCCGCAGCCGCGCCCGCAGCCGCGCCCGGATCGAACGCCGGCATCGCCGCGCCCCGCAGCGCCGCGTCGGGCAGCGGCACCTCCATGCAGGCGTGGCAGGCCTCGTCGTAGATGTGATCCTCGGCGTCCGTGTCGACGTCGTCGTAGGTCCCCTCGTCGAGCGGCAGGTCCGGCACCACCCGGATGAAGTCCCGGCACGTCCGGAACACCAGCAGGCTCTTGCTCTTGATCCGCGCGCCGAACTGGCGGAACTTGAGCTTGCGCGCCGGATCTCCCGGCCGCATCGCCAGCCCCAAGCGCTGGAAGACCGTTGCGGTCGAATCGCCCAGGCCGCCACCCTTGGAGTCCGGGCGCCGGTTAAAGATGGTCGGGTCGGCCAGGCGCAGCGTCGGTTTGAGTCCCATATCAGCCTCGCGCTGCAGGATGCCCGCCGCGATCTCGTGGTCGGCCAGGCGCAATCCCGTGTCGGGCTGCCCCGGCGCGCAGCCGTACCACTCGCCCACGCGCACCAGCACGTCGTCGGGCGCCACCCACCACCAGCCCACCGAGAAGGGCCGGCCGAAACCCCAGTCGAAAGTCTGGATCACGCGCGCCCCGTCCGGCACCGGGCACGGGTCGATGATGTTCGCCTCGCTCCACTCGAACGCCTGGCCCGTGTAGATGTCCCAGTCGCCGTAGCGCCACGCCGACTTGAACGGCTCCGGCAGCGACTCCAGCCACCGCACGTACTCGGGATTGCGCGCCATCAACGTGGGATTGTCCGTCACCAGCGCCGGCACATACATGCGCAGCCGTCCGTCCGGCCCCGCGTAGGCCACCTTGGGCCGCCGAGCATCGCCCTGGCCGCACCCGAAGCGCTCCTTGATCCACCTGTGCCCCACGCCGCCGGGATTGGCCGTCAGCAACACCTCGGCCGGCACCCCCTCGATCGTCGAACGGCACGACCCCAGCAGCAGCTCGTAGCGCGCCTCGTCCGGGATCTGCCCCGCCTCCTCGATCAGCATCCGCTGGTACTCGTGCCCCTGGTATTTTGTGTACGCATCCTTGTCCTTCAAGTGCCCCAAACGAAACACCGCGCCGTTGGCAAACTCCACCCGCGCCGGCCCGCTCCCCAGTACCCGGCCCCCGGCGCCCGCGTACATCCGCCGCGCCCGGTCCATCCAGTCGGTCAGATCCTCGTAGTTGCGCCGTAGCACGAGCGCGCGGTAGTTCTGCCGGCCGAAATGCGGGCCCCGCACCAGCCAGGCCATGCCGGCATCCGTCTTGCCGCCGCCGCGGGCCCCGCCGAAGAGCACCTCGAAGCACCCGCGCGCGCCCAGCACCCAGCTCTGCGGCCCGGCATGCGGACGCCACCCGCCCAGGTTAACCCCTGGGTTAACATCCGCCCCCGCAGCCGCCGCCGACATCACCCCTCCGCATCCCCGGTGTCGCCCCGCGGCACGTCGAACGGCGCCGGCAGATAGATGATCCCGCGCGGCGCCCCGTTCTCATCCTCGCCCGCGCCCGGCGAGAGCGCCACCTGCTTCGGCGCATCCCACCCCAGGATGTCCGCCAGCAGCCGCTCGGAGGATCGCGGGTCGAAGAGCTCGATCTCCTCGACGTAGGGCTCGCTCCAGGTCTTGCTGGCCGCGTCGTACTCGACCTTGCGCTTCACGCGCTTGATGGCCCGCGCCGCCGGATGGTGCTGCACCGCCTCGCAGAACGCGCTCCAGGGCAGCCGCATCAGATCCGCGAAATCCGTGATCGCCGCCGCCGCCCGCGACGAGGCGTTGCGCAAAACCGCCTGCCGTCCCAGGATGCCCGTCGCCGCCGATTCCGAGAGCAGGTACGCCAGACGCCGCTGGATGTCAGCATTTGTCAACAGGCGCGACCCCTGCTGGCGCGCCGATCCGGCCGCGTAGCCCGCCTTAATCGCCGCCGCCGTGATCGAGGGCTCCGAAAGCACAGCCAAGCAGAACCTCTCGTGCTGGGCGTTTTGGAGCGGTTTATCAAGCATTTCCTGTGTGTCCAGGACCGCCTCGACATGCTCCACGACCGCCCGCCGCGACCGCTTTTTCATCCTGCCAGAGGCCTTTGCTGACGCCCCCCGTGACCGGGTTTTCCCCGCCGTTTTCCTGATGCGCTTTGTAGCCATTCCGAACTGCTCCCTTCGCGCTTCATTGTCAACAGGCCTGTCATCCGGCGTCAACCCCTCCCGGCCCCCTGCACCCCGCGGGACACCGTCCCGTTGCGCGTTCCCGTTGCGTTGCGCGCACCCGTTGCCGAACCCGTGCCGTTCCTTTGGCTTGTTTGTTTTTTTTGTTGTTTTTTTTGTTTGTCCGTTGCCGTTGCCGTGTCCCGCGGGGTGCAGGGGGCCGGGAGGCCCCCGGTAAGTTATTGACAGGGAGAGCCGCCCAACGTTAACGGTTTTTAATTTTCTTTTTAAACGTTAACGTTAAAAGGGAAAATCACTACAGGCCCCAGGCCGGGCGCAGCCGCGACAAGGACACAAAATCCCGTCTCCGCACCCCGGTCGCTTAATTGTTCACACCCCCGCCGCCGGCCTCGATCGCGCCCGCCTATGGGCGCGCGTGCCCGCCCGCGGCCACACCTATCTCGTTTTGACGCATATCGCGTTGTTAGAACGAGAAGGCGGCTTGGCCACTCTCGCGCTCAATTCGTTCCTTTCGCCTGCGCTGCCGGTCTGCGGCATCGTGGCGGTTGTGGCAGCGCTGACAGAGCGCCGCCAGATTCAGCAGGTTCGATGCCTCGGGCCTGTCGTCGTAGACGTGGCCCACGGTCAAAGAGGCGCGATCTGTGCCTTGTCCTCTCCTAAGCCCTCGACTGAACCCCCCGCGCCGGGCCGCAGGACGGTGATAATGCGTTCTTCTACCCGGTTGCGCACATCAGCCGCTTGCGCAATCGCCATCTCCAGCCTATTCATTTGCTCCCGGACTTGTGTCTCTCTTGAGGGTTCCACCTTACTCAGTACGCTTGGATTGTGATTCATGTCCTGTCTCCAATTCCCCGTGTTGTTTTTGCCTGTCAGGACGGGGACGCCCAACCAGCAGAGCTTACGGGCTACCGCCCACCGCTCAAATCGTTGTTCATGTCTTTCCTCGGCCACCACTCAGTGGTTGCCGGAATGCCACGGCCACTCACCGCCACACCCCCGCCCACGGTTCCACCGCCACGGCCCTGCGCTCCCGCCGTCCAGTTCGTCGTGATCGTCACGACAATTACCGCCATCACGTTTGTCATGCCTCACCCGTCCCTTTCCC
>JAKJGY010000270.1 GCA_022704145.1 Verrucomicrobiota bacterium | reverse complement strand
CTCACCGCGCCGACCGCCCCCGCGTCGAGCCACTCCTTGGTCAGGCGCAACCCTTCCCCCCCGTGCCCGTTGTTTCCCATCTGCGTCACGACCTTGGTCTCCGCCGCGACCTTGCCCATCAGGCGCGCCTCCTCGATCGTGTGCGCCATCGGCTTCTCGACATAGACGTGCTTGCCGAGGCGCATCGCCGCGAGCGAGATCGGCGCATGCCAGTGGTCCGGCGTGGCGATCATCACCGCGTCGAGTCCCCGCTCCTTCTCCAGCATCACCCGGTAGTCCTTGTAGAACGGCCGGTCCGGGAAGCGCTTGACCGTGCGCGCCGCATAGGCCTCGTCCACGTCGCAGAACGCCGCGATCCTGACATTGGCGAAGGTGGACAGCTCCTGGGTGACGCCCGCCCCCTGCCCGCCGACACCGATGCACCCGATGTTGAGCGTGCCCGAAGGCGGTGTCACGCCCGCGCCGCCCACGACCCGGCGCGGCAGCACCGTCAGACCGAACGCGGCCGCCCCCGCACGCACAAAACCCCGCCTCGACACCACTCCCTTACGCATCGCACCTGCCCTCCCTTTCGTTCGTCGCTTCACCTGCACTTCCGCGAGACCCTTCTGGTCTTGCCCGAAAGTCCGAGTCCCGGCATGTGGGGCCGCGGCCCGCGCAGCGCCGGGGCGCGGGCCGCAGCCGCCGAGGTCGCCTATCGCTTTTTCCGGACGGGCCTGGGGCTTTGGAAGAGCGGCTCGACCAGCTCGGCGTTCCAGGCGTCGTGGAGCTTCTGCAGGCGCGCGACGGTCTCGGGCCTCTCTGCCGCCAGGTCGCGGGTCTCCCCCACGTCGGCGGCGAGGTCATACAGCTCAAGCGGCTGCGGCTGTTCGGGCGTGCCGGTGCGCACCAGCTTCCATGGCCCCTGGCGCAGTGCCCACTTGTTCGCCTTGCTGCCGCCGTCGCGCCAGTGCAGGACACGGGTGTCGAAGGCCGAGGCGTCGCCCTTCAGCAGCGGCAGGAGGCTCAGGCCGTCGGGCGCCTTGCCGGGCGCGGGCTTGGCCTCCGCCACGGCAAGGGCGGTGGCGAAGAGATCGAGCGAGATCACGGGCGCGTCGACGACCGTACCGGGCTTGACCGCCGCGGGCCAGCGCAGGACGAAGGGCACGCGAATGCCGCCTTCGTAGAGCGAACCTTTGTGGCCGCGCAGCGGCGCGTTGCAGGTGGGCGCGACGTTGGTGGGCGGCCCGCCGTTATCGCTGAAGAACCAGACCTGCGTGTTCTGCTCGATGCCGCCCGCACGCAGCGCCGCGAGCACCTGGCCGACGCCGTCGTCCATGGCGACGGTCATGGCCGCGTAGGTGCGGCGGCGCGGGTCGGCGATATGCGGCAGGCGCGCGAGGTACTTCTCCGGGGCCTGCAGCGGCGTATGTACGGCGTTGTACGCGAGGTAGAGGAAGAAGGGCGCGGCCTTGTGACGGTCAACGAAGGCGGCGGCCTCGCGCGAGAGCAGGTCGGTCATGTAGCCGTCAAACGGCTGCTCGACGCCGTTCTTCAGCAGCGGGGCGGCGTACTCGACCTTCCAGTCCGCGACGGCGCCGGTCACCTTGTTGGTCTGCGGCAGGTACTGGTGGCCGCCGCCGAGGAAGCCGTAGTATTCGGCGAAGCCGCGGGCCTCGGGGCGGAAGCAGGTCGCCGCGCCGAGGTGCCACTTGCCGACCGCGCCGGTGGCGTAGCCCGCGTCGGCCAGCAGCTTGGGCAGGAGCGTCTCGGTCACGGGCAGGCCGACCTGCGTGTCCTCAGGCAGGTAGGTGGGGTTGGCCTCGTGGCCGAAGCGCTGCTGGTAGCGGCCCGAGAGAAGGCCCGCGCGCGTGGGGCTGCAGTAGGCGTGCGAGACATAGCCGTTGGAGAAGCGCGCGCCGCCTTGGGCGAGCGAGTCGATATTCGGCGTGGGGATGTCTTTGCAGCCGTTGAAGCCCACGTCCGCGTAGCCAAGGTCGTCTGCGACAATCACGATGATGTTCGGGCGGGGGGACGCGAGGGAAAAAGTGAGAGGTAAAAGGGAGGAGGTGAGAAGGAGGACGGAGATCGGAGGGCGGAAGTGTGCGTGCATCCTAAAAGGATACGGCGAAACGCGGCGGCGGTCAAGCGGGCGGCGGGCGTTGTTCAGCCTGCGGACCGCAAGTCGCAAGTCGCGCGTCGGGAAGAGAGAGGACTCGCGGCTCGCGACGCGCGGGACGCTCAGGACAGCGGCCATCGCTGCGGCAGCCCGCCTGCAAGTTTCAGCCCCCGTTTTCAGGGGGATTCACGCAGGTTCGCCCCTAAGTATCTTTCTTTTTCGCGGCCGCCTTTTTCTTGGGCCTGGCGCCGTCGCCGTTCCAGCGCACGTCGATCCAGCGGGGCGGCTCGTTGTTCGCGTTCCAGGCGTCCCAGAGGGCCTGGAGCTGTTTGACCTTCTCGGGATTCTGCGCGGCGAGGTCGTTCTGCTCGCCGAGGTCCCGGGCGAGGTTATGGAGGCGCGGGGCGGTGTCGATGTGGGGCTTGACGAGCTTCCAGTCGCCCTGGCGCACGGCGTACTGGACACCGAAGCGCCAATAGAGGGCCTCATGCGGGGCGGCGGCGGTCTTGCCCTCCAGCAGCGGCAGCAGGTTGACGCCGTCGAGCCGCCACTCGGGCGCGAGCGGCGCGCCTGCGGCGGCGAGCGCGGTGGCCGAGGCGTCGAGCTGGATCACGGGCTGGTCGAGCGTGCGGCCGGCGGGGATGCGGCCCTTCCAGGAGGCGATGAAGGGCACGCGGATGCCGCCCTCCCAGAGGGTCCACTTGGTGCCGCGCAGCGGGCCGTTGTCCGCCGCGCCGCCGGGCCCGCCGTTGTCGCTGAAGAAGAAGACGAGGGTGTTCTCCTCAAGGCCGCGCTCGCGCAGGCGCGCCATGACGCGGCCGACGATGTCGTCGAGCTGGGCCATGTCGGCCGCATAGCGGCGGCGGTTGGCGGGGGTCTGCGTGTCCTGCCGGTCGAGCCACGGCTGGGGCGCGACGAACGGTCCGTGCACCGCGGTGAAGGCCATATAGAGCAGAAAGGGCTCGGCCTTGTGCTGGTCGATAAACGCGAGCGACTCGGAGCAGAAGGCCTCCATGTGGTTCTTGGGCGTCTCGACCGCCGTGCCGTTGCGGTAGACGGGCGGCGGGGTCTCGCCGTCCGGCCCTTTTCCGGCGAGGCCGAAGGGATGGATGCCGTAGAAGAAGTCGAAGCCGCGCTGCTCCGGCCGGTAACCGTCCTCAGCTCCGAGGTGCCATTTTCCGACCATACCGGTGGCGTAGCCCAGCGCCTTCATGCGCTGCGGGAAGGTGGTCTGGGCGATGTCCAGCGCGCGCGGGCCGCGGTCGGCGGCGCCGGGTCTGGCCATCCCTTCGGCGTTGGCGTCGAAGCCGAAGCGCTGCTGGTAGCGGCCGGCGATCAGCCCCGCGCGGGTCGGGCTGCAGACGCAGCCCGAAGTGTAGCCGCTCGTGAAGCGCACGCCGCCCTTGGCCAGGGCGTCGATCTGCGGCGTGGCGATGTCGGTACAGCCGGAGGCGCCGCAGTCGGCGTTGCCCATGTCGTCGGCCACGAAGAGCACGACGTTAGGCCGGGCAGACGCAGACGTCGCCGCCAGCGCGAGGAGGAGGGCGGCGGCCCGTGGCCTGAGGCGGGAGGGCGGAGCCTGGAGATCGGGGGTCGGGGACCGGGTGTCGTACATCCACATAGCGAACCCCGCGCGTCTTACAGCGGCCGGAGGTAGAGGTTCTTCCAGCGGACGCTAAAGGGCCCCCGCTGGCCGACGCCGTGGACCTGGAGGCCGATCAGCCCTTCGGCATGCGGGCCGGCGAGGTCGCCGTCGAGCACCAGTTCGGTGATCTTCTCGCCGGCGATCCAGGTCTCGATCTTGGGGCCGACCGCGCGGATGCGGAAGGGCACCCAGGCCTTCGGGGCGAAGTGCTTGTGCGCGGGCCGCTGCTGGGTGAGCCAGTTCTTGCCGGTGGCCTCGCCGTAGATATACCCGGCGACATTCGGGGCGATCTCGATCTGCGGGCCGTAGACGCGGCCGCCGTGCGACTCGCCTTTGAGTTTCGAGCGCACCTGGATGCCGGAATTGAGGCCGCCGTCATCGAGCCACACCTCGGCGCTGAAGTCGAAGTCGCGGTAGGACTTGGCTGTGCAGAGGAAGGTGTTGGGGCTGTTGGTGACGGTGGTGCCGACGATCGCGCCCTCCTCGACCCTGTAGGTGGCGAAGCCGCTTTTGACGGCCCAGCCGTCGAGCGTCTTGCCGTCGAAGAGGGCGATCCAGCCCTCGGCCTTCTGCGCGTCGGTGAGGGTGTTGTCGGCGGCGTGAAGCGGGGCCGCGCCCAGCGCGCAGGCGCAGGCGGCGGCGAGGGCGAGGAGGGCGGTGTGGCGCATAGCGAGATCCTCGGGCTGTATGTTATTGCGGGTAGTCGAGCGCTTCCGGGATCATGACCGTAGAGAGCGCCTTGGCGACGCGGTCCTTGGCCAGCCGGGTGC
>JAKJGY010000269.1 GCA_022704145.1 Verrucomicrobiota bacterium | reverse complement strand
CGTTTATACGCGCACCACACCCGAGAAAGGCACGCCCGAGCGAGCGGCGATTGACGAGGCCGCCGAAAAGGCCAACAAGGCATGGGAGGCTGCGGTTGCCGCCGAGGAGAAGACGAAGCGCGAGTACAACTCCAAGGATTATGGGACGGCTATCCGCGCGCGGCTTGAGAAGAAGCTGGCAAAGGACAAAGAGGCGACGCGCGCGGCGTGGGACGCATGGGAAGCGGCGGCGAAGCCCGCCGCCAAAGCGGATGCCGAAGACGACGCGCTGAGCGACGACCCGCTGAAGCGTTTGTCGGGCCTGAAGCGGCTCGGCGCGATAACCGGCGAGCAGTTCGACGAGCGGTCGCGGAAGCTCTACGCCGAGGAGTTCGGGCGGCGCGGGCTGACAGGGAAGACGCTGGAACGCGCCATGTTCGAGGCCGGGACGAACACCATGACCTATCGGGGCCTCACGGAAGTCGCGGATGTGGCGGAGCATAGAGCCACCGAACCGGAACGCAAGAAGGCCGCTGTAGACGAGGTTTCGGCCTGGGACAACGTGCCGGACGACTTCAAGGCGTGGGCGGTCGAGCGCATCAACAAGGCATCCATCTGGCCGCAGGATCTGAACCTCCTGATGGATGAGATCCGCAATCGGAAGCCGGAGGCGGAAGAGCGGTATCGCGCCAAACAGCGGGCCATCGAAGAGCGCGAGGCCAAGACGAAGGCCGAGCGCGAGGCGTTCGAGGCGCCGCTCCGCGCGGAGGGGCGGCTGTTCTACATCTACTCGAAAGAGAGCGGCTGGACCCCCGTGGAGGGCGACGCTCTCAAGATCCCGGCTTTGCCGTGGGTCGGCACACTGTTCGTGCGGCAGGCGGGCAAGAAGATGTGGATCGTGAGTGAGTCGCGCACGGGCCTGCGCATCGCGGAAGCCGAATCGAGGCTGGGGGCCGTGAACGCGGCGAAGGCCAAGCTGGCGGCGATGGGCGAGGAGAAGTTCGGGAAGATCGTGGCGGATGTCGTTAAGGATCTGCCCCCGAGGCCGGACGGCGCGCAGAGGCGTAAGGCCGAGTCGCAGGTGAAGGTCGAGACCGCCCCGGACGGCGACAAGACGGTCAGTGTGCCCTCAAAGGACACGCCCGCCATCGCGCCCAGGGAGCAGAAGCGCTACCTGCTGGCGGAGATCGACAAGGCGATTGAGACGGCGCCCAGCGGCCGCTATGAGTCTGAGCGGGAAGACGACTACAACGCCCTCGCGAAGCGGCTCGGTCTGCCTCGCGACGAGTTCTGGCGGAAACGGGACGCTCTGAGGAAGGGGGCGGAATCCCATGTTCTCATTCAGGTGCCGGGGGACGGGGAGTTCCGCATCGTCAACACCCTTGAGAACCTGTGGAGGTTCAAAGCCGCAGTCGAGAAACGCTTTCCCGAGAAGAAGATGCCAAGTTCGATGCCCCACTTCTCAAGGGCGCGGCCCGAACTGTCGGGAGAGGCCGACTGGGCGATCCGGCATTACGGGGACGCGGCGAAGGCGGCGGACCGGATCGAGGCCGGGGCTGCGCAGGAGGGCGTCGAGCCCGAAGAGGCGAAGCGCTATCTGAAGTTGGCCAAGGAGCTGCGCGAGCGTGCGGCGCTCACCTCAGACCCGAAGATGCAGCGCACCGAAGAGTTGCACACGGCTCGCGCGGCCAAGCGCAAGGCGGAGGACGAGGCGCTGAACGCGAAGTTTCAGGCGAATCTGGCGGAGACACGGCGCAAGGCGCTGGAGGCGCTGAAGAAGGACGCGGCGTATGGCGAACTGAAGGCGTTGATCGAGAGCAACGGCTCGCAGCCCGTCCCCCCGGACGGCGACCTACTCAACGTGCAAGTGACGGGCAAGGCCGCGCCCGCCATCCGGAAGCTACAGGACGAGATCGCCAAGCGGATTGGGGTGCCGGAGCGAATCAAAAACACCGAGCGCAACCGTCGCCGTTTCCTGATACGGCAAGGGGAGATGCCCGGAACCTTCCCCCTCTCTCGCTATTACGGCGACGTGGCGACTGACTTCACGCCCGAAGCGGAGCCGGACGAGGAGGCGCAGAAGGAGGCGGAAACGCCGATTGAACCCGTTTATACGCGCACCACACCCGAGAAAGGCACGCCCGAGCGAGCGGCGATTGACGAGGCCGCCGAAAAGGCCAACAAGGCATGGGAGGCTGCGGTTGCCGCCGAGGCGATGGTCGGCAGTTTCCCGCTGGATCAGTATTATGGCGACGTGGCGACCGACTTCACGCCAGAGGCGGAGCCGGACGGCGCGCCAGGCCGGGAGTCCCCGAAGCTGAGCTTCCGTGTCCGCCCCTCCGCCCCCGGCGATGAGGTCGGACGGCTGGAGGCGATCCTGGAGGCGGCCGACAGCCGCGAGTTCCGCCGGCCCGGCTCGAAAGAGGCGCCCGAAGGTGTGCTCTTCACCAACGCCGAGACGCTTCGCGAGCTGGCCGCCCTGACCGGCCGCGAGCCCGTCAGCTACGAGAGCGTGCGACGCTCCGACGCCTTCCGCGCGGCTGTCGCGGACTTCGACGACGGCGAGGCGCGGAGCCTGCTGGCTAAGTATTCGGACGTGCGCCAGCCGCAGGACATCCCGGCCGCCGACCACTGGAAGCTTATGCGGCTGGTGGAGACCCACAGCCGTCACCTCGCCGCCCTGATGCCCGACATCCGCAGGGCGGAGCGGGAGGGCGACAAGGCGAGGATGGCGCAGCTTCTGGAGAGCCGCGAGGACAGTTACGATGTGGTCGGGCGGGCCGCCCAGATCGGGCTGTCGGGCGACGCCTACGCCGGCCGGCAGCTCGGGGCGCGCAACCTTGGCTTCGACCGTTACGGCGAGCCCGTCTACCGCATCATGCGGGAGTACAAGCGGTCGGGCAAGATGCCCACCGCCGAGCGTATCGAGGAGCTTGTGCGCCAGCACGCCGAGGACATCCGCAAGATTCAGGAGGCGAAGGCGGAGGAGGACGCCGCCCGCGCGAAGGCGATGCGCGAGGCCGACGCCGTACGTGACAGGGAGAGAGACGAGCTGGTCGAGAAGGCGGCGACCGCCTACGCGCGCGGCGCGGCCGAGGCCCAGCGCGGCTTTCTGGAGCTGATGGGGCGCAGAGAGCTGCGCAACGCCCGCCGCTTCAGCTTCTCCCAGGCCCCGGCCATGACCGACGAGGCGTCCCTGAGCTTCCGCGCCAAGGAGGGTGCGGCCGCCCAAGAGTTTCCGGCGCCGCTGCGCGAACTGGCACGGCGGATCTACACCGAGACCCGGACGAAGGGACTCGGGTATGTCAATTTCGCCAACAGCTTCGCGGCCGAGGCCGAGGCGTCCGGCGTCTCCCCGCAGATCGTGGACGCCTACCTCGACTGGTTCCTGACCCGCGCGGGGCTGGTCAAGCTCGACGCCCCCGAGGTCACGCTGCGCAGGCCGGCCGCCAAGAAGGGCGTGGACGTGTCCGACGAGGAGGCGCGGGAGCGGGGCGCAAGACCGCCCTCCGACGCCGCCAGGCGCGCCGCCGCCGTCAGGGAGGCGTACGAGCGCGCGATGGAGGCCAACCCCCGCGCCGCCGGAAGCGAGATCACTCGGGCGGCGGTCGCCAATCTGGCCGGGTCCGAGTGGGCGGGGCTTTCGGAGCGCGACGCCGCGCGGATATTCCTCAAGCGCGAGCAGGCCGACATCGGCACACGCACGGAACTTGAGAAGAGGCTGGAGGCCGTGAAGGTCGCCATAGAGACGGAGAACAAGGCCAAGCGGGAGCGTGAGGTCGCCGAGGCGTCGGCCCGGCGCCGCGCCGCCCTCTGGAAGAACCGTGTCGAGAACGCCCGCAAGGGTATCTTTCCTGAGAAGTATTCCGCACTGCCGCCCAAGGAGAAGACCGCCAAGCAGGCGGAGTGGGACGCCGAGGCGGACAAGGCCCGTGAGGAGTACCTCGCAATCGTGGCGGGCCTGGAGGCCGACGAGCGCGAGCAGCGGAGGCTCGCCAAGGAGGCGGCGGCCGACGAGCGGGCGTGGCTGGCCGAGATGCGGAAGACACGCGCCTACCGCGAGGCCCGCCGCACCATGCTCCTCGCCCGTAAGGCGGAGGCGCTGGAGCGGCGGCTCGCGTCGGGCGACTTCGCCGCGCCCGCCCGCCGTGAGCGCGTATGGAACACCGACATAGCGCTCGCCGAGGATAGGGTCAAGGCCCTTGAGCGGAGCATCGCCCTACGGGTCGAGTGGGAGACCAACGAGGCCGCAGGCCTGTCCGGGCGGCTGAAGAACCTGCACCGTCTCGGCTCAGACGTTTTCAAATACTTCAAGGCGTCGTGGGACGCCTCAGCGCTGGGTGTGCAGAACGTGCGGCTGTTCAAGCATTCGCTCCTCTACGGGTCGAAGGCGTTCGTGCAGTCGCTGATTCACGCGGTCAGCGAGGAGCGGGCGGCGGAGCTTCGGCATCAGCTTGAGCAGCATCCCGACTTCCGTGACGCCTTCGGTCACGGGCTGGCGCATAGCCGCAACTACGACGACTATTTCGGAACGGGGTC
>JAKJGY010000065.1 GCA_022704145.1 Verrucomicrobiota bacterium | reverse complement strand
GGGCAGGCGCCTCCGGCGCCACCGCCGGGCCCGGGGCCGCGGGCATCGTGGCGGCGACCCTCGCGGCCGGCGCGGCCGGCTTCCGCAACTCCTTCTTCGGCGCGGCCGCGCGCGGCCGCGCCGGTCGCACCGGCGGCCGCAGCGCGCGCCACACCCCCAGCGCCGCCACCAGCGCCAGCAGGATCCCGTACACGGCCCAGCGGGCCGCAGGCGCGCGGCGGCCCGGCGCAGGCGCGCCCGCCGCGCGCTCCGTCACGGCGATCGGGATCAGCTCGCGACGCTGCAGCTCCCTCAGCGCGGCCGTGCGGTCGGCCGCCTCCAGCAGGCCCGAGGCCGGAGCGCCGGACCGGTCGCGCGCAGTATAGGCGAAACTTTTCACACATCCCCCCTGGGGCGGGCCTAACGCCCGCCCGTTGCCCTTCTGTTCGCAGGGTCACCGTATCGAAGTGGCCCTAGTTTAAACGATCCGCATAGGTCCGTGCTATCACGAAATCGCACCCTCAGCGAAACACATTGGCACGGACGCGGGTGGAGTAGAGGACGGGTTGCTTTGGTCCAGTCGGGAGTTGGTGGCCGCTCAGCGCGGCTTCCAGACGTCGGGCAGCAGTTCACGCGTGCCCGCGCCAATGTGTTTCGCCGGACGCTTACACGCGCGCCGCCCGCATAAGCACAAACAGCGCAAACGGGATGTTCGTGCTCATGTTAAACGGATCAGCTACTGAGGCAGTTTATATTGCGGGTTCTCCTCCCAGATGCAGAACTTCCATTTGCCGTCGTGCCAGATGGCGGATGGGTATGCCGACCACTCTACGACGTTTCCGTAAGGGCGCGTGGAACTGGGCACAAGGAGCCATAAATTTGTGGGTGACGGCCCCTCGGCACGATACTCAAACCCGAGAATACTGGGTGGATAATAAGTCTGATGCCGTAATGAATTGGTAATGTCATGAAAGGCCAATTGATAAAGGAAGGGTGGGGCCTGATTATAGAGGATATAGTTTGATATCTGGTTGGATGTGACGCTGTTGAAATTTGTTGCCGACACGAACTCCACGAACTCGTAGGCGGCTGTGACAATGTTGGAGTTCGCGGCGGCGAACGCGAAGGCGTTGGTGTAGGCGTCGCTCAACGTTTTGGGAATTTGCAGAGCGAAGCCCAATGTCCCATTAGAAACAACATTGTCTGGAAAATCAACCGTTTCTGGATAATGTGGGCAGATACTTGGGTTATAAAGATGCGCAATGAAAGCTGGATCATCCGCTCCAATTCTAACTTCTGTCCGTTTCCCCCAGTTGTTCAGACATAGCTGCAAATCCGCCACGATAAATGCCCTTGCTGACGCGGAAAGATTAGTGTCTACAAACACGACGCATAACGAGTTCGAGTTAGCCCCGTAAAAGAGAAGATTGGTCTGTCCGGCGCAATTCAAACCGCAAAGCATAGCGGCGAAATATAGAACAGAAGAGATAGTCGTAATTTTCATAGCGTTTTCTCCTTATGGCAAGACGGGGCGTCTTTCGACGTACTTATCCGTGCTCGCTCCTTTGTAAATGCAGGGACGGTTGAGGTTGCGGTTGATATCTGTCGGAAGAACGGGATTACCGTCCAATTGTAAGGCGCGAATGAATGGGTAGACGTCCGCATCTCTGTGATTTGTGTTGGGGTACGGAATGTTCCATGAAGAATAGGGCGCGAACAAATCGGCGGTTCCGGAGGAGATAGGGCTGATGCTTGATGCCCGTGCCCTCCCGCCGTTGGTTTGGATCGCATTTCATATCTGGCATCGTGATGCATGTATGAGTTTTTGGCTTCGGGCGGATGCCAATGTGAGCCGTTCAGATTGGTCACAACAGGCGAGATCGCCCCGAGCCAATTTGTTGAGAACGTGATGGATGCGAACGGCTTTGGCAGGTTGGTCGTCCAATTGATGTTAGAGTTTTGCGTGTACCATGTGTTAAAATTCGTTTGAGTATCGGGCGAGTTGACCACGACCCAGAGCTTGTCGTACACACGGTCGAACTCTGGGTGTGGCGAGTAATGAAGTTTGATCAGGTACACAACTGGCTTCATGTCCGCAGGGGCCTTTTTCGAGAGAACCAACTCGCCGTCCATGATCGTAAGTTTGTCGGTTGTGAACCGCAGGTCGTCCCTGAAGGGCCGGTGGTTCGCGTCGAGCAGGGAGAACAGGTTGGTCTTGCCTCCGGCGCTCCAGACGAGGCCGAGGCAGTGCTCCGTCGAGTCCGCGTCGTTGTTGCCGGTCGTGATCCGGGTGAGGTTGCGGGTGTTGACCCTCCCGTGGCTGAACCCGAGGTGCCAGACCGGCCCGCCCTCGCAGGTGCAGCCGGTCGCGAGGCAGGACGCGCGGTCGGCGTAGTCCGGCTCGTGCGACGGGAGTCGGCCCTGCGCGCCCCGCACCCCGCCGGACGCCCCGCACGCCCCGGCCTGGAAGACGACCTTGCCGCGGATGAACGGGTACGCCGCGTTCGCGACGGTCTGCGTGAACGCCCGACGGAGGGGGTACTCGGCAAGGCCGTACTGCGCCCGGGCCTGGTCCTTGGGCAGCAGGGGCGTGCCGGCCTCGACACCGTTGACCGACATGCTGACGGTGTCGCATCCGACCATGCCGTAGGTGGGCCAGTCGCAGGACTCGCCGTGGCAGAGGCAGTACCAGCCGTCGCCGCCGAGAGTCACGGCGCCGTCCGTCATGCGCAGGGGCTGCAGCGCGGCGGCGGGCGGGGCCGAGGTCAGGGAGTGGACGGCCGCGGCGGGCGGCGGCGAGAGCAGCAGGATGCCGTCGACGCAGTCCGGCTCGCCTGCGACGGCCGGCGTCGCGTTGTCCGAGAAGACGACGGTGTTGGCGCGGAACGGCTCGACGGACAGTTCGCAGAGCCAGAGCCCGTCAGTCGCGCCGGGCAGCTCCGCGAGCGGGCCGGGCAGGGGGTCTATGGTGAGCGACACCGGGCCGCCGTAGGCCGCGCGGACGCGGACGCGGCCGGTTCCGGCCCGAACGGGGAAGGAGTTGGTGGTGAGCGAGTCGCCGACCGTGACCCAGGCGGGCCGGTCGGTGCGCGTGACCAGCCAGAAATCCGCGGCGCCCCGCTCCTCCGAATAGGGCGGCGTGCCGTTGACGAAGACGGCGTAACCCGCCGCGAAGCCCTGCGAGTTCGTGGCGGTCAGGGCGCGCCACTGCTGCCCGCTCCAGCCCAGCCAGCCCAGCCATTGGGCGAGGCCTGCGGCGGGGCTGACGCAGTGCACGGCGCCGAGGCCGGCGATCAGCACCAGATACAGACCGTTTGTCGCGCCACCCATGGCTGGAAAGCCCCTACGCCCACACTTGTGAGTACCGAGTTCTCCGACTCTCTGAGGCGGCCCGCGTTCGCACGTCCGGCACCCTGCCGAACTGAGATGACACGCCGCAGGCCAACCCTATGGCACTAATTATGCGGGGGGGGGCTAAAAGAGTCAAGCGCGGTTTGCGGCAAGTTTTTCACCCCGTGTTTCACGCCCCGAGCTCTGACACGCCCGGCCTTTGCTCGGCCGCGCGCGCGGCAGGCACCGCAAGTACGGGGAGAAGGAGTCGCTCAGGCGGCTCTTCGACGATCCGTCCGTCTTCGCCAAGGCGCCGAGCCCCGTCTACGGCGAGGCCGGCGTTACGGTCCGTCTCCTCGCGCTCGACCTGTACTGGTGCCCCGTCGACGTCCTCGTCCGCTTCGTGCTGGTCGCGCACCCAACGCGCGGGCGCAAGATCCGGCTCTGCACCGACCTCTCGCTCCCCGCCCTGGAGATCGTCCGGCTCTACGGCGTCCACTTCAAGATCGAGGTCTCCTTCAAGCAGGCGCTCCACACCGTCGGCGCGTACGCCTACCACTGCCACATCCAGCTCGGCGTCATCGCTCAGGGATTCCTGCAGGCCCAGCCGTCCTCGACGCGCCCGGCGGTCGTGCCCTACCGTTTTGTATCATGCAGCAGTATATGGTGGGACGGCGCGCCGCGCCGTCCCAGGTGCGGCTCTATTGGATTTCCTTCACCTCCCTGCAATCCCTCCCTTGAACCCGTGACGCCCGAACCTGTATGATGCGGCCATGCATGTGGTGCAGATCCTGCCCGCCCTTGACGAGGGCGGCGTCGAGCGCGGTACGGTCGAGCTGAACCGGGAGTTCGTCCGGCGCGGCGTGACCAGCACGGTCATCTCCAGCGGCGGCCGCCTGGCCGAGGCGGTCGAACGCGCGGGCGGCCGCCACCTCCGCCTGGACGTGAAATCCAAGAACCCGCTCACCGCGCCGCGCCGCGCCTGGGCGTTGCGCCGCGCGCTCGCCGCGCTCGCGCCCGACCTCGTGCATTACCGCAGCCGCGTGCCGGGCTGGCTCTTCGCCCTGGCCAACCGGAGGCTGGGCCTGCCGTTCGTCACCACCGTCCACGGCTTCAACAGCGTCAGCCCTTACAGCCGCATCATGACGGCCGGCGCGCGCGTGATCTGCCCGAGCACCGCGGTGGCGCGCTTCGTCCGCGAGCATTACGGCACGCCCGAGGAGCGGCTGCGCGTCATCCCGCGCGGGATCGACCCCCAGACCTTCGACCCCGCGCGCCTCGACCCCGCGGCGCTCTCCCGCTTCCGCGCCGAGTTCGGCCTGGAGGGCCGTTTCGTCGTGCTGGGCGTCGGACGCGTCACGCCGCTCAAAGGCTACGACGTGCTGCTGCGCGCCACGGCCCTGGCGCGCGCGCGCCTGCCGACGGTCAAGACCGTGATCGTGGGCGGGGCGGAGCCGGGGCGCGAGGGCACGCTGCTGGAGCTGCGGCGCCTGGCGGACGAGCTGGGCCTGGGCGGGCACGTCGCGTTCGCGGGCAGCCGGGGCCAGGTCGCCGAGGTCTACGCCTGCGGCGACGTGCTGGTCTCGGGCAACCGGTCGAAGCCGGAGGCGTTCGGCCGCTCGATGGCCGAGGCCCTGGCCATGGGCTGCCCCGTGATCGCCACGCGCTTCGGCGGCGCGCTCGATATCGTGCGCGAAGGCGTCGACGGCTGGCTGGTCGAGCCCGGCGACGCCGCGGCGCTCGCCGACCGTCTGGTGGAGGCCTCGCGCACGCGCCTCAGCGGCCTGCGCGCGGGCGCGCTGGCGCGCTTCTCGCTCGACGGCATGGTCGAAAGTACCCTGGCGGTCTACCGCGAAGTGCTGCAAGGCGCGCGCACCTCTGTGACACGGTGACTGACGCTAAACGGATGGAGACCCTCTTATGCGTACCTGCCCTCTCGCTACCCTCGCCGCCGCCCTCTCGGCGGCCCTGACCCTCGCCGCCCAGCCGCCGAGCGCCAACAGCCCCTACGGCGTCTGCGCGCACCTCGCGCGCGGCGGCGAGGCGAAGATACAGGTCGAGGAACTCCGCCTCATGCGCCAGCTCGGCATCGCATGGGCGCGCTCGGACTTCGACTGGAGCGGGGTGCAGCCCAACGCCGACACCTGGCGGTTCGAGCATCTTGACACCGTGATCAGCAACGCCGAGAGCGCGGGCGTGCAGATGCTGCCGATCCTCGACTACAGCGTCTCGTTCGCCAACCCGGCGCACCGCCACCTCGACCTCTGGGAGCGCTACGTGCGCACTCTGGTCACGCGCTACCGCGGCCGGCTGCCCGTCTGGGAGGTCTGGAACGAGCAGAACCTCGAGGGCTTCTGGAAGAACCCCAACGCCGACGACTACCTGCCGCTGCTGCGGCGCACCTACGAGACGGTCAAAGGTGTGGACTCCAACCTGCTCGTCGCGGTCGGCGGTTACGCGGGCGTGCCGCTGGAGTACATCGGCCGCCTCTACGAACTCGGCGGCAAGGGCTCCTTCGACATCATGAACGTCCACCCGTACAGCCATCCCGCCGTGCCGGAGGAGAGCCTGGAGCGCCGCCTGGGAGAGCTGCGCGCCCTGATGGCCCGCCACGGCGACGGCGCCAAGCCGGTCTGGTTCACCGAGCTGGGCTGGCCCACCCAGAAGCAGCGCCTCGCCGCGCCGGGCGTGCTCCGCGCGGGCCTGCTCGCGGCCAAGCCCGGCAAGCAGGGCGCGTGGCGCATCCTCGTGCTGGACGACCCCGCCTTCTCCGACACCTCCGCGCCCTCGGACGAACTCCTGAAACACGAGCTGCCCGACCCGGCGCGCGTGGAGCGCCTGACCTTCGACGCGCTGCTCGCCGCCCTCGCAGGCGGCCCCGACACGGCCGACGCCGTGATCCTGCCCTTTGACGAGCACTTCCCCGCCGACGGGTTCGACCGTCTGCTCGACTACGTGCGCGGCGGCGGCGTGCTCGTCGAGTGCGGCGGCATGCCGTTCTGGAACCCGCTGTCGCGCGGCGGCGACGGCGCCTGGCACAAGGCCCAGGCCTACGGCGAGTCGTTCCGCGACCGGCTGCGCATCGGCGTCGAGGCGTGGTGGTACAAGAAGGGGGTGATCCCGGAGAAGATGCCCGTCCGCTTCACCGGGCCCGCCGCAGGCACGCCGCAGCCCCCGGAGGGCTTCGAGGCCGAGCGCTTCCTGACCCCGAACCGGCTCCAGCCCGGCGACCGCCTCATCCCGCTCCTGGCCGGCGAGCGCGACGGCTACACCGGCGTGGCCGCCGCCGTGTACCGGTATGACAGCGACCTCAAGGGCGCGGTGGTCGTCTCCGCGCTGTTCGAGCGCGGCCAGCGCGGCAGCTCCCTGCCCAAACAGGCCAAGATGGTGTCGCGCGCCTACCTGATCGCCCTGCGACTCGGGGTCGAGCGGGTGTTCTGGTACGAGTTCCAGTCGCCCGAGGTCGACGACCTCGATCAGGAGAGCCACTTCGGCCTGACCCACCGCGACCTCGCGCCCAAACCCGCCTTCCACGCCTACCGCACCCTCACGGCGCAGCGGCCGGCCGGCTCGGTGAACAGCGAGCGGCCGTGGAAGTCCGAGGACGGCGCCCTCTACTTCCCGCAGTGGGCCCGGCCCGACGGCCAGGCCGCAGGCGCTCTCTGGGCCTACCGAAAGCCCGGCGACTACCGGCTGACCTTCTCCTCGCCCGACGTGTCCTTCACCGGCCACACCGGCGAGCCCGTCGCGGCCCAGGGCTCGGGCCGCACCCGCACGCTCACGCTCTCCGACGCGCCGGTCTACTTCACCGGCGGCACGCTGGAACAGCTCAGCGCCGAGTAGCTTCGTAACACGCGTCAGGCCCTATAGCCAGCGGCCCTCCCGCCCACAGGACCCGAAGAAGGGTTCGGGGGTGTCTGGTTGTGGGTGCGATTTTCTCTAGTTGAAGGGTGAGTGGCCGGTTTTGCGCGATTTTCTGCGAATCGTGCTTGCCGGATGTTTTTTTGTGCCTTAATAGGTGTCTCTTAGCAAAGGAGACACCTATTATGCCACGTCCAACGGATGAAATCGAGTCGCGGCTGCGCGAGATCGAGCGCGAGTACGCGGGTCTCGGCCCCGCCCTGCAGGGCACGGTCAAACGTAACAGGAACCGCCGCGTCCGGAAGGACGGCAGCGTGTACGTCTCGCCCGAACACTACACGTTCGTGTACCGCGGCGAGGACGGCGGGGAGCGGTGGAAGCGGGTCGCGGCCAGGCACCTGCCCGCCGTCAGCCGCATGATCAAGGCGGGCAAGGCCTACAAGCGTCTCGCCCGGGAGCACGCCCGGCTGACAACCGCGCTGGCCGTTGCGTCGATCGGAAAAAAGAACGGCTGACGCCGCGGCTGCCCCGGCCGGAGTGGGCGAACGTCGAGGCGGTCCTGCGGGAACTGGAGGCGGCGCCCCGCGACGCGGCCGGCGTTCCGGAGGGCGCGGCGCAGGCCGACGCGCATGCTCTGCCTCGCCGACGGGGAGACCGCGCTGGAGGACTCCCTCCGCGACGCCTTCCCGCACGCCCTGTTCGTCAACGACTTCGCCCACGCCTCGGACCACCTCCACGACTGCTGCCTCGCCCTGGGGCTGGAGCAGCCCACCGCAGAGAAGGAGTACCGCCTCTGCCGCGGCCTTCTCTATAGGATAGGCGCGGAAAGCGCCGTGAGGCGCCTGCGACGGCTCTATCAGAAAGAACTGGACGCCGCGCCGAAAGCGCTGACCGATCTGCTGTACCTGGATAAGCGCAAGGACAACATGCGTTACGGCTGGTTCAGGAAGCACGGCTACTACATCGGCTCGGGGCATGTCGAGGCGGCCGTGCGAGTCTTGATCGTGCGCCGCTGCAAGCAGGCCGGCATGCACTGGCGGCACGCCAACGCCGTCTTTATGGCCGCCATCCACGCACGCTATCGCTCGCACCGCAAGGCCGCCTAACCTTCAACAGAAAATAATCGCACCCAGGTCGAACAGGCCGGGCTGGATATGCTGGACAATCTGGTGCAGGAGCGTGTACGCTGTCTTCGTTGGCCCTGGGGTTGCGCGTTCGCGCGCCTTCGGTTGTTTGTTTTTCATGCGCCTGTAGGCTACAGGCGGACGGCCCCGGGGCCAGCACTTTTTTGTGCGGATTTTCGGGGTTGACTCTTCTTACCCCCCCGCATAATAGGTGCCAATCATGGGTTCCGGCATGTTGCCGGAAAAGCCTATGGGATGCTAGTGACACAAAGTGTCATCGAAAAGAGGGGGAGGGGTTGCTTTGAAAGCCGTTTTCCGAAATTGGGCGTTGAGCGTTCTCTGTAGCGTATCCGCCTGGTTCTTGGCGGGGTGCGGCACCTGTCCGAAGATGTATTATGGGGGGGCTGTCACACAGCAGGACATGACCTTCATCCGTTCCAGAATGAAGGAGAAGGGTCTGTCAGAAACCGAGTTGAACGGATGGCCCAAGGGGCTTGCACTAAACTTCAAGCTGTTCCCTGGATATCTTGGGGTGCGCGGACTGGCCCGAGCCGACGGGTTCGAGAATGTCACGATGGACGGCAAGACCTGGAGCCCGTACAACTATTCGGAAATCGCGGCATACGGTTTTCCTCTGACCGTCTGGCTTGACATGAAGCAACGCAGCATCTCAGCCGAAGGCCGTGATGTGATTAGGGTTGAGAACAAGGGCCTTATAGCGGGTATTTTGGCAAGTTGGGGCTCGTACGAGTATGCAAGCCGGAGAAATGTTGCCGCGTCGGTTGGAAATACGGGGACGCTGGCCGTATTCAGTCCCTTTGCATTGAGTTATCCATCGCGATGGTTCTTCACTGGCACAAAAGGGTCTTACTGGAACGGACCCCTGTTTCTCTTCGGCCACGTCTCTTCAGACACCTCTGATGCGGTGACGTTTCTGGGCGGACAAATACCCATCAGATACAGCAACCGTGAAAAGCCTGGAACCCGATGACTGGGATAGGAGGTGGAAAGTCTCACGAGATCGGAGACAGAAAGAGTTCAGACCGGTATGCGCCCCCATCCCCGGGGCCGCAGCGACCGGGACCGGCTGAAGCCGACACAACGTACGGGGGCCGTTCGCGCACGTTCGCACGGAAGGACGCCACAATTTTCCCCTCCCGCGCGGCCGGGCATGTGCTATACTGCCCGCCGCTATGACGGACTACAGAAAACTTCAGGAGCTGTTGCGCACAGTCGGTTCGTATGAGACGCCGCCGGAAAACCGGCCCGCCCGCCCCGCGGGCGTCAACGGGCTGAACTCGGTGCGCTATGCCGCGACCATCCTCCGGATCATCAGCCGCTGCTCGTGGCGCTACCTGCGCGGCACTTTCAACCACGAGGCCTGGTCGGAGATCTGCTGCGCTTCGGTGTCCTTCGCGGAGCGGCTCGGCGCGACGGTGACCTTCGAGGGGTTCGAGCAGCGGGCGGCCTACGACGGGCCGGTGGTCTATGTCTCGAACCACATGAGCACGCTGGAGACGATGGTCTTCCCCACGGCGCTCAACGCCTTCGGCAAGCTCGCCATCATCGTCAAGAAGAGCCTGGGCGATATCCCGGTCGTCGGCGCCGCCCACCGCGCGGTCGGCGCGATCGAGGTGACGCGTAAGAACGCGCGCGAAGACCTCGTGACCGTGCTTGAGCAGGGCGCGGCCCGGCTCGCGGGCGGCAGCTCGGTGCTGCTCTTCCCGCAGGGCACGCGGCAGTCGGTCTTCGAGGCCAAACGCTTCAACACCCTCGGCGCGAAGCTCGCCGAGCGCGCGCGCGTGCCGGTCGTGCCGATCGCCGTGCGCACCGACTTCCTGCAGACCGGCCGGTGGGTCAAGGACTTCGGGATGGTGGATCCCTCCAAGCCGATCCGCTTCGCCTGCGGTCCGGTCCTGCCGCCGGAACTCGGCGCCAAGAAGGCGCACGAGCGCTGCGTCGCCTTTATCGAGGGCCAGATCCGCGCCTGGGGCCTGCCGGTCGCCGCGCCCTGACGCCGCCGCCCCCCGCCCCCCCGGCTGACGTCCGGGGCCTTTCGAGGAGAGCACGATGCACAGACCCTTCTTGCGCCACACGGCCCTGGCCCTCCTGCTGGCCTGCGGCCTGGCGCGCGCGGCCGAGCGCCCCGCGTTCGGCGTCATCGCCGACATCCAGTATGGCGACAAAGAGGGCAGCGTGTCGCGCGATTACCGCGGCAGCCTGGAGCGGCTCGACCGGTGCGTCGACACGCTCAACGGCCAGCGCCTCGCGTTCGTCATCCAGCTCGGCGACCTGATCGACGGCTACCCGACCAACAGGCCGGCCTCGGAGGCCGACCTCGACCGGGCGCTGGGCCGCCTCAGCCGACTGAAGGCGCCCATCCGCCATGTGGTCGGCAACCACTGCCTGAACGCCGGCGCCCACGCGCTGACGCGCAAGCTCGGGCTCGAGCGCTTCTTCTACACCTTCACCGAGCCCGCCGCGCCGGGCTGGCGCTTCGTGGTGCTGGACGGCAACGACGCGGGCTACGGGGTGATCAGCGAGGCGCAGCTCGCCTGGTTCGGCGAGACGCTGGCGCGGGCGCAGCAGGCGGGCGAGCGGGTGCTCTGCTTCTGCCACTTCCCGCTGCTGAAGACGGCCGCCGAGCACCACCGCATGGCCAAACCCGAGGCGGTGCTCGCGCTGCTCGACGCCCACCCGTGCGTGGCAGGCTGGTTCGCGGGCCATGAGCACACGGGCGGGTACGCGCGCCAGCGCCATGTGCACCACCTCACGCTGCGCGGCCTGGTCGAGGCCCCCGGCAGCACGGCCTTCGCGCGGTTCGAGCTGGCCGACGACCGCATCCTCGAGACCGGCTTCGGCAACGAGCCCAGCCGCGAGCTGTTCCTCGGC
This sequence comes from Verrucomicrobiota bacterium, assembly GCA_022704145.1. Classification (GTDB taxonomy): domain Bacteria; phylum Verrucomicrobiota; class Kiritimatiellia; order RFP12; family UBA1067; genus JAKJGY01. The sequence goes on along the minus strand of JAKJGY010000065.1, from coordinate 8,806 downwards.
GGCGCCGCCGCGCCGCGCACGCGGCGGCTCTCCTTCGAGAACGGCCGCGTCTGGCCGGACGACCGCAGCGTCCACATCAACGCCCACGGCGGCGGCCTGCTCCACCACGACGGCGCCTACTACTGGTACGGCGAGCACAAGATCGCCGGCAAGGCGGGGAACGTGGCCCATGTGGGCGTGCAGGTGTACCGCTCGCACGACCTCTACAACTGGACGAACGAGGGCGTCGCCCTGGCCGTCTCCGAGGATCCCGCAAGCGATATCGCCAAGACCTGCGTGCTGGAGCGGCCCAAGGTGCTCCACAACGCCCAGACCGGCAAGTTCGTGATGTGGTTCCACCTGGAGCTGAAGGGCCAGGGCTACCGGGCCGCGCGCAGCGGCGTGGCCGTCGCCGACCGCCCGGCCGGGCCCTTCACCTTCCTGCGCTCCCTGCGCCCGAACGCGGGCGTGTGGCCGCGCAACGTGACGGCGGAGCAGCAGGCCCTGACGCCCGCCGACCTCGACCGACTGAAGGGCCTCACGTTCAGCGGCGGCCCGAACGAGGAGACGCCGAAGCATAACCTCCTGGCGCGCGACTTCGCGGGCGGACAGATGGCGCGCGACATGACCCTCTTCCAGGACGACGACGGCAAGGCCTACCACATTTACTCCTCCGAGGAGAACAGCACGCTGCACATCGCGCTGCTGAGCGACGACTACCTCTCACATGCGGGCCCTTACGTGCGCGTGTTCGAGAACCGCTGGCACGAGGCGCCCGCGCTCTGCAAGCGCGGCGGCCGCTACTACCTGCTGGCCTCGGGCTGCACCGGCTGGGCGCCCAACGCCGCGCGCGCGGCGGTCGCGCCGTCGATCTGGGGGCCGTGGACTGAGCTGGGCAACCCGTGCGTCGGCGTGAACCCGCTCAACCGGCTCGGGCCGGAGAAGACCTTCGGCGCTCAGAGCACGTTCATCCTGCCGGTGGCGGGCAGGCCCGACGCCGCGATCGCCCTGTTCGACCTCTGGCGGCCCGACAACGCCATCGACGGCCGTTACGTCTGGCTGCCGCTGCGCTTTACGGACGAGGGCTTCACGGTCGTCTGGCGCGACACGTGGGACCTGGGCGTGTTCGACGCGCCGCAGCCCTGAGGCGCGCGGCGCGCCTCACCGGCCGAACTTGCGGTCCAGCTCGCGGTAGGAGGTGAAGACCATCGTGGGCCGGCCGCGCGGGCAGGTGTAGGGCATGCGCGTGGCGGCCAGGGCCGCGACCAGCCGCTCAGCCTCCGCCTCGGAGAGCGCGGCCGTGCCGCCGCACGCGGCGCGGCAGGCGGCGCGGGCCACGAGTTCCTCACGCCATTTCTCGGAGCCGCGCCGCACGCCCGCGCTCTCGAAATCCTGCGCGATATTGCCCAGCAGCTCGCGGCAGGAGACGCCGTCCAGCACGTCGGGCAGCGCCTCGATCAGGAAGTGGTCGTTGCCGAACTCCTCCACCCCGAAGCCCAGCTCGCGCAGCACGTCGAGGTGCTTGCGCAGGCGGGCCGCGTCGGCGGGCGGGAGGCGTACCGTCTCGGGCAGCAGCAGGCGCTGCGAGAACGAGCCGCGCCGGGCGGGGTCGGCCAGCAGGCGCTCGTACAGCACACGCTCGCGCGCGGCGCGCGGATCGAGCGTCACCGCGCCCGCGTCGGTCTCCAGCAGCAGGTAGCGCCCCCCCGCCAGCGAGCCCAGCACGCGGCACCAGCGCCAGGGCGAGCCGTCCTCCGGCGCGACGAAGAGCGGCAGGCCCGTGCCGACCGGCGCGGCGGGCGGACCGGAGTCCGCGCCCGGCGCGAGCGGGACGGCGGCCGGCGCGAGCGGGACGGGCGCCGGGTAGGGAAAGGCGGGCGCCGGGCTCACGGAGGGCGCGTTGAGCGCGGCCGGCTGCGCCCCCGGAACAGGGCGTTGCGCGTTGAGCGGCTGCGGCTGCGCGGCCGCCTCAGGCACGAGGGTCCGGAGGGAGGGCGGCGGCCTGTCGCCCGCCACGCACCGCGGCTCGGCCGCAGGCCTGTCCGGCGCGGGCGCCCCGCCGGACAGCGGCGCCGCCGCAGGAGGCCGCCGCAGCCCGAGCGCCTCGCGCACAGCGGCGATCAGCGCCTCGCGCACCTCGGCCGGCTTATGGAAGCGCACCTCGCGCTTGGTGGGGTGGACGTTGACGTCCACACGGTCCGGCGCCAGCTCCAGGAAGAGCAGCACGATGGGCTTGCGCTCGCCCTCCAGCGGCGGGTAGGCCTCGCGCAGGGCGTACGCGATGACCGGCGCGGTGGCGGGCCTGCGGTTGACGAAGAGGTACTGCTCGCTGCGGTCGCTGCGCGTCTGGTTCGGCAGTCCCGCGAACCCGGTGACGCGGATCCCGTGCTCGGTCCGGCTCACCGGCCGGAGCGCGGCGGCGAACTCCGCGCCGAACAGGTCGCGCACGCGCTCCTCAAGCGTCGCGCCCGGCGGCAGGCGGTCCAGCTCGTGGCCGTCCGCCGTGAGGCTGAACCCGACCTCCGGATGCGCGAGCGCATGCAGGATGAAGGTCGAGCGGATATGCGCCTGCTCGGTCTGGAAGGCGCGCAGGAACTTGCGCCGCGCCGGCACGTTGAAGAAGAGGTCGCGCACCGCGACGGTGGTCCCGACCGGCACGCCCGCGTCGCGCACCTCCTGCAGGCTGCCCCCCACGACCACCAGTTCGGTGCCGGACTCCTCGCCCTCCCGCCGGGTCTTGAGGGTGAAGCGCGAGACCGAGGCGATCGAGGGCAGCGCCTCGCCGCGGAAGCCGAGCGTGTCGATCCGCTCGATGTCGTCGACGTCGCGGATCTTGCTGGTGGCCTGGCGCTCGAGGCTGAGCAGCGCGTCGTCGCGCACCATGCCGCAGCCGTTGTCGCGGATCTCGATCAGCTTCCGTCCCCCGGCGGTGACCGTCACGTCGATGCGCGTCGCGCCCGCGTCGAGGGCGTTCTCGAGCAGCTCCTTCACCACCGAGGCCGGACGCTCCACCACCTCGCCCGCCGCGATCTTGTTCGCGACATGCACGGGAAGCAGCCGGATATGCCCGTCTTTCTGCATGGGCAACAGGATGAAGGCTCGCCGCTGGGGCGTCAAGCCCCCTTTTCCTGTTGTTCACCCCGGCGCCTTCCTGCTACTCTTCTTGCGGACCAGGAGTGGCGACAGGATGCGAAACGCAAACCTATATCGCGGTGTGCGCGGCCATACGGCCGCAGCGTGGCTGCTGCTGGCCGCCTGCGGCGAGGCCCTGGCCCAGGGCTTCTCCCCGGCCTGGACCGCCTATGCCGGCGGCCAGTGGGGCTGGGATGGCGGCGACGGCGTGCGCGCCGTGGCCACCGACAGCCAGACCAACGCCTATTTCGCCGGTTACCTGGGCAGCGGCGGCATGACGCTCCAGAACGGCGACGGCGTGTCCGCCACGGAAAACAGCTTCTGGTATAACGCCGCCGGACAGGACGGGTACGTGGCCAAGGCCGACCGTTCGGGCCGCCTCCTCTGGTACACGCTGCTCGGCGAGGGCGAGGCCGACGAGACGCGCGCGGTGGCCGTCCATACCGGCGGCACGGTCTACGCCGCAGGGGTCATCAGCCGGACCGGCGACACCTACGACGAGGGCACGGACGCCACGCTGACGGCGCTATCCGGCGCCACCGGCCTCGACGCCTGGACCCTGCGGGTCGGCGCCTTCAACAAGACCAACGGCTTCAACGCGGTGGCCGTGGACGCGGCAGGCAACCTCTACGCCGCAGGCTACACGACCCAGGCCGGCCTGACCAACACCGTCGCTGGCTCGCAGTACGGCGGCGCGACCGACGCCTTCGTGATGAAGGTCTCGCCCGCGGGCGGCGTGGTGTGGACGCGCTACCTCGGCCTGGCCCACGCCGACACCGCCTCGGCCCTGGCCCTGGGCGCGGACGGCTCGGTCTACGTCGGCGGCCAGACGCGCTCGCCCGGCTGGTTCTCGGTGGCCTCCTCGGTCACGCCCAGCCCGAGCAACGCCTGCGGCTTCGTCGTGAAGCTCACCGGCGCCGGCTCGAACGTCTGGTCGGCCTGCCTGGGCGGCGCCCAGGCCGACGCCGTGCGGACGCTCGCCAAGCCCGCCGACAGCGGCGCGCTCTATGTGGGCGGCACGACCGAATCGTCCGGGTTCCTGCCCGGCGCGCCCCTGCTCAACGCGCCCGCGGGCGGCGCGGAGGGCTTCCTCGTCCGGCTCACCGACCTCGGCCCCTCGTTCCAGACCAACTGGTGCCGTTTCACGGGCGGCGCGGCCGCCGACGCCGTCACCGCGCTGGCGCTGCACGAGGCCAACACGGTCGTGGCGGGCGGCACGACCGCCTCCGGCGGCTGGCTGCCCGCCGCAGGCTCCTCGGCCTACGGCGACGCGGGCGACGGCTTCCTGCTGCTGCTCGACGCGAGCGGCGCGCCCCTCTGGTCGCGCTACCTGGGCGGCGCCAACAGCGACGCGCTGCACGGCCTCGCGGCGCGCGGCGGCGCGCTGCTGGTGGCGGGCGCCACGCTCTCCGACGGCTGGACCGGCGGCGGCTTCTGGGACGACTGGAACAAGGACAGCGATTTCGACGAGCTGCCGGACTTCGGCGCCTCGTTCGGCCTGCTCGGCCTCTTCTCATCCGAGGCGGGCACGCCGCCGGCGGTCACTGAGGAGCCCGCCGACCTGACCGTCCCGGAAGGTTCGAACGCCGTCTTCCGCGTCAGCGCCACCGGGTTCGCGCCGCTCAGTTACCGCTGGTTCCGTAACGGCGTGCCGGTGACCGGCCTGACCTCCAACAGCTACACGGTCTCCAGCGTCGCGCCGACCAACCACGGCGACACCTACGCCTGCCTCGTCTCCAACTACTTCGGCACCGCGACCAGCCGGACCGCCACGCTGACGGTGATCGCGAAAGGCACCCTGACCGTCACGCTCGGCCCTGCCGCGGCGGTCGCCCAGGGCGCCCGCTGGCGCCTCGGTGCGGGCGGCCCCTGGCTCGCGGGCGGGGCCAGTACCAACCTGCCGCCCGGCACCTACGCGGTGAGCTACACCAACCTGCCGGGCTGGGCCGCGCCCCCGGCGCGCTCCGACGTGGCGCTCGTCTCCGGCGCCACCACCGCCCTGACCGGCACCTACACCGCCGTGCTGCCCGAGGCCGTGCGGACCGTGGCGGGCACCAACGTCACGCTCCAGGTGCGCGCGCCCGCCGGGCTCGTGGCCTGGACCCTCGTCGAGGCGCTGCCGCCCGGCCTCACACCCACCAACATCACCGCCGGCGGGGTCTGGAACAGCGCCGCGCGCACCCTGACCTTCAGCGGCGTCGAGGCCACCACCAACACCTACGGCTACCTCGCCCTGTGCGCGACCTCGGGCGCCTATACGGTCAGCGGCACCGTCACCACCCAGCCCGCCGCGCAGAGCGTGCCGGTCAGCGGCCACACGCAGCTCCTGAAGGCCAACCTGGTCCGAACGATCAGCGTCCAGGGCGACATCGCCACCGTCACCATCACCATGTACCAGCCCACAACGAGCAGAAACTGGAGTGTCGAGGAGACTGTGCCGTCTCCGCTGACCCCCACCAACATCACCGCTCCGGGAGAGTGGTACCCTGAGGAAAGCCTGATCTCCTGGTCGCGCAGAAGCACGGCGATGACCCTCACGTACCAGGTGGCCTGTGTGCCGGGAACCCATACCTTTGTGGGCATTGGCAATGTGACCTCCCTTGGGGATGAGCCGATCTTCGGCGACAGCGTGCTGGTGGTGGCGGCGCCGGAGCCGGTCCCCGAGCCGGCGATCCTGGCGTTCGCGCCGGTGGCGGGAACCAACGCCTACGCGCTCGCGTTCACCTCGGTCGTGAACCAGGCCTACGCGATCGTCACCAACGCCGCGCCAGCCTCATCCAACGGCTGGGCGCTGTGCCTGCCGGTCACCGGCGACGGCCCGACGACGCAGCGCCAGGTGCCCGCCGCCGGCCCGCGGCTCTTCTACCGCGTGCGGGTGGCGGAGTAGTGCCGGAGCGGGCAGGGTTCCAGATCGGCCGTCCCGCAGGTCCGGCCGTACACGCCTGGACCGGCCCGGTACGTCCGGCGCTACGAGCCGGACGCCTCCAGGGGCGGTATGGAAGCTCGGCAGTCCCGCAGGTCCGGCCGTACAGCCTGGACCGGCCCGGTACGTCCGGCGCTACGAGCCGGACGCCTCCATTCGACGTAAGGTCGCGCTGAAAATGTCGCCTCTGTCCCCTCGTTCTCGTCGTCGTTCTCGAAAACCCCGGCTAAATCGAGTGCGAAGACGAAGGACGAGTACGATCACAGCCCTGAAACGGCCTTTGTTAGCAGAATTAATGTCGAAACACGACCACTATACCCTTAGTCAGCATCGAGAGCAGGCCTCCGGTACCGAGCAGCGTGATCTGCCGGTCGAGGTAGTCCAGATGGTCGCGGAAGGGCGGTTTGCCGGTTTCGCCGCCGTTGACATATTTCACGGCGGTGCCGTTGGGCAGGTATCGTGCTTCTCGGCCAATGCCGTCGCCACTGTCGTCACATCATTTTGGACTGCCGTTCGGCTTCGCGTCGGCGAGCCTCTTCGACGGGCGTCAGGGTCCGTTGCCATTCAGTCTGCATGAGCGCGGCGAACCGCCCGATGGCCGGATGCGGAGGCACAAGCGGATCGTCCCGACGGATCTTGCCGACCGCATTCTCGTACTCCCACAGGAGGTCGATGTAATCGCCGCGCCGCTCCAGAGGAATGGTGATGGGCGGATAGCCGGAACGCAACACGGGGATATTGGCGACAAGCCTCGCCACGCGTCCGTTGCCGTCGAAGAACGGGTGGATCCGCACGAAGCCCAGGTGCGCCCGGACAAATGCGCCGACGGCCTCTTCCGGTTGACGCGCCTCGCCCAACGGAGCGTTGAAATCTCCGATCCAGCGCTTCATGAGGTGCGGCACGTCCACTGGGTCGGCGTACTCCATGAAAACGACCTGCCCGTTCACCACGCCGGTGGTGCCGTTATACGATTGCTTCCAGTCACCCACCGGGTTCAAGGCGTCTACCGCCGAAAGCTGCATCACCGCGCGGTGCAGGGCGAACAGGTCCTCTTCGGTGACGCCCGGCTGGCGGAGCATCCGGTAGACCCCGTCGATCGCACGGGCGTGCCCGTAAACCTCCTGATGCTCACGCAGGCTTTTGCCGCTGATGGTCAGCCCCAGCTCCAGTACCTTGACCGTATCGCCCAGCGTCAGCGTGTTGCCCTCGATGGCGGTGGAGTCGTGCGTCCAGACGGCGGCGATCTGTTTCAGCATCTGGTCGCGGATGTCGGGGGAGAGTCCCTCGAAAAATAGACGTGCCCCGCGCCGCTTGCGGTGGCTCTTCGCGAACGAGAACACCGCGTTGTGCGTCACCCCGAGACCGTGGGAACGGTTCAACTGCTCGGCCACCTGCCTGAAACTCCGTCCGGCGTCCAGCAGGGCGAAGACCTCATCCCCGTGCGGGTTCAGTTTGGACTGGAAGGGTTTTCCGGGCATTGTAACCTCTTTCTCGCCTGTTCAACCCTATAGTGTAACGACTTTTTGGCGGTTATCAATCGAGAAGTCGTTACATTTACGGCTGCCGACGGAACCATAGATCCGTCTTCCCGCGCTCCGGTGACCCCTGTTTTGCTATTGAAATACTCCGTGTTCTTCCCGCTCGCAGGCGCGCGGCCCGGTGCTCCGGCGCTGGAGCGGTTTAGGGGTCGCGTTAAGTGCCTTACGAACCAACAACAGCAATCAAAAACAAGATGTTTGGGAATGATGGAATACTGGAATGATGGAAGATCCATGCGAAGGCACGCGATTCAACACCATCATTCCAACCTCCCAACATTCCAATTGGGTTGCGGGCTTCGCCCGCGTTAGAAGATCGGCCGTCCCGCAGGTCCGGCCGTACAGCCTAGACCGGCCCGGTACGTCCGGCGCTACGAGCCGGACGCCTCCAGGGGCGGTTTAAGGGGCGCGCTGAAGCGAATGAAATATTCCCGAACGGTAACAATTCCAGTTGACGGTGGCCGTCTCGGGCGATATATTCCCGAACGGTAACTATGGCGATCCAAGACACAACCCAAATCGGCGCCGCGGTCCGGGAGGCGCGCAAGCGGCTCAAGGTCACCCAGAAGGAGTTGGCGATGACCAGCGGAACCGGCCTGCGCTTCGTGAGCGACCTCGAAAGGGGCAAGCCCACCTGCCAGATCGGCAAGATCCTGCAGGTGCTTCAGACTCTGGGCTTGCGCCTCAGCTTGGCCGACTCCGCCGCGAGCGTTCCCGAAGGCGGCGCGTCATGAGGCGCTTGGTCGTCTATCTGGCGGGCGAGGCGGTCGGCGACCTGGAGCAGGACGACAGCGGCCTGCTCGAATTCCGCTACCGGCAGGAATGGCTCGAACGCGAGGGAGCGTCGGCCTTGTCGCGGTCGCTTCCGCTGCAGAGAGACCCGTTCCGTGGCAAGTACGCCCGTGCGTTCTTCGCCGGCATCCTGCCCGAGGAGGAGCTGCGGAGGAGGATAGCCTCCCTTCTCGGCGTCAGCGAGCGTAACGATTTCGCCCTGCTGGAACGGATCGGCGGCGAGTGCGCGGGCGCGGTCAGCCTGCTGCCGGAAGACCTCCAGCCACCCGCAGCGGGCGAGACGCGGGTGCGTGAGCTGGGCGACGACGAACTGCTCAAGATCGTGACCGAGCTTCCTGACCGCCCCCTGCTGGCGGGACAGGACGGCCTCCGGCTTTCGTTGGCCGGGGCTCAGGATAAGCTGCCGGTTGTGGTGCGGGGCGGCCGCGTGGCCCTGCCTCTC
>JAKJGY010000268.1 GCA_022704145.1 Verrucomicrobiota bacterium | reverse complement strand
ATTCCCGGTCTTGGTTTTCGGCTCAACTTCGGTGTTGCTCGATCGCATACAGGCATCCAGTTGGCTGAATTTTCTTTTGCAGGGCGCATGGCAGTTCTGATGAGGTTCTTGGGGATGTTCAAGGGGGAGAGCAAAAAGAAACGGCCGGCTTTTTCTACCGACTGGTTCGCTTTGCGTCTGTCTTGGCAGCTTTTCCTTGGTTGCCGGCAGAAGTGGGCGTTGTGAAGAAGTCGGCCGCGCCTTGGCGGATGGAGAGTTCGACCCACCTGTCGGTGAGCGTGCGGAAGGTTTTGTAGGTCTCCAGACGGGCGGAGAGGTCCGCGGCGCACTCCGCCCGCACGAAGCGGCAGACGGGCCGTCCGCGGTGGACATAGGAAAGCTTGTGGTAGGGGCCGTGCCGCCGGGGTTTCTGGTCGTCCATGCACCTGCATCCCGGCTTGCCGCAGACCTGGTACTGGCGCGACACGCTTCCCGGATGCATGGTGCCCAACGCCAGAAGCGCGCGCTTGATCCGCCCGATTTCCCGTTCGATTTCACCCGGATCGCATTTTTCTGTTGTCGTGTTCATGTCGGCTATGTTATATAGCATAGCCGATCTTGTCAACACGGGAGAAAGGAGCGATCGGTGACGGATGCGGACGTGGTGGAATGGCTGTACGAGCGGGCGGCGGTGGGACTGCCGGCAGACGCAGACATGGGGCGGATGGAGAAGGCGGTCGAGGCCGCCAGTCTGGACGTCCGCCGGCAGGTGGTCGAAGGGCTTGTCCAACGGACTGCGGACCGCTGTGCGGCCGCGTGCCCCGGCTGCGGGCGGAGGCTGCTGATGCATGTGCGCGGGCGAAGGCGGCGTGTCGTGACGCGGTGCGGCCCGATCCGCTTCAGGCGGGACTATGGGCGCTGTCCGGCCTGCGGTCGCTACAGCTACCCCGCCGATGTGGCTCTGGGCCTGCACGAGCGGGCGCCGGCGTCGCCGGTCGTGCAGGAGATCTGCGCGCTGGAGACGCTGGCCGCGCCCGCGGGGCGAAAGGCGCGGGACGTCCGCCGGCTGACCGGCCTGGAGATCGACCCTTCGGTCATGCACCGGGAAGCCAGGCGGCAGGGCGAGGCCGCCCTCGCGCTGCGCGACAAAGACGTCGCGATGGCGCAGACGCCGAAGGGCGTGGCCGAACTGGCGGCATCGGCCGCGCCGGGGCTGCCGGGCGAACCCTTCACGCTGGTCATCGAGATCGACGCGTGGAACATCAGGGAGCGCGACGCGTGGGGGCGGACGGCGAAACTCGCGGCAAGGGGGGAGAAGCCCGAACGCTGGCACTGGGTCTACACCGCGACGGTCTTCCGCCTCGACCAGCGGGGAACGACCGCCTCGGGACGCCCCGTCATCTCGGAGCGCGGGTACGTCGCGACGCGCAAGGGCTTGGACGCCTTCAAGCAGCAGCTCTATGCCGAAGCCCTCCGGCGCGGCCTCCTCCAGGCCGCCCACGTCCTGATCCTCGCCGACGGCGCGGTCTGGATCTGGGACCTCGCCGAAGACCGCTTCAAAGGCGCCTCCCAGCGTGTCGACCTCTACCATGTCGAGCAACACCTTTGCACCCTCGCCGCCGACCTGCACGGTGGCGGCACGGAGGCCGCGCGGGAGTGGGTCGCCCCCTACCGCGCCTGGCTCACGAGCCGCAAGGACGGTGCACTCGATGTCCTGCGCGGACTCGAAGGCCTTCGCGACGCCGCCCAAACCCTCGCTACCCAGCAGCGCGCCGCGCTCGATCGCGAGATCGGCTATTTCAACAAGCACAAGGGGCGGATGGATTACAAGAACGCCAAGAAGCTGGGGCAGCCGGTCGGCTCCGGCGCCATCGAGTCAACCTGCTCGCAGTACCAGCGCCGCTTCAAGCTCACCGGCCAGTTCTGGAGCCTGGCGGGCGACGAGGCGTTCCTCGCGCTGGACACCCTTCACCGTAACGAAAGGTGGCACCTGCTCTTTCCACACGATTGCGACTGAACCCGGCAACAGCAATGTCCCCGCGCAAGCCTCTCCCTCGATTGGCAGGGCATGCGCCTAAACCCTTCTTGCTCTCTTCCCTTGAACAACTCCAAGAACCTCATCAGAACTGCCATGCGCCCTCTTTTGCAGTATACGCATTTTTATATTTGACGGCAAGCCCTCGGATTTGAAATACTGAAAATAACTCAAATCGACCACGTTCAAACTGTACAGATGGCAGTGGATTCTGCCATGCGTTTTGTATTGGGAGAATCGGGCAATGGGAATCGTCCTGGTTATCGATGATGAGAGCGCAGTGCGCGATTATCTGTCGGCGCTGATCAAACGCCTGGGTTACGGCGCCGAAACAGCCGCCACGGCTGCCGACGGCCTCGCCAAACTGGCTCAGCCGGAGTGCCGGCTCGTGATCGCCGACATCTTCCTCCCCGACTCGCCGCCGCCGGCGCAATGGATCCGGCAACTGGCGGAGGCGGCGGCAGGAAGGAGGGTGGTCCTGATTTCGGGGGCACCCACCCAGGAGCTGTCCGAATGCGCCACCGCCTGCGGGGTGACGACCTTTCTCAGCAAGCCGTTCGAATTGGCGTTCATCCGTGGAATTCTGAAGGAAACCTTTGATGCGGCGGAACCGTGAGGCGCCGCGCGCGCAGGGCGTCTCCGGACGCAGGCGGGGGGATCCATGATCGATAAAACCTGTCTCGGCTTGGCTCTTTTCGACGACGCCTTCGGCGGCGTGTTCAGAAACCGCCAGGTGTTGTGCTGGGGGCGCTCCGGCAGCGGCAAATCGGCCCTCGGGCTGCATTTCGTCAACCAGGCGCTGGCCGACGGCGACCGGGCGCTGCTGCTCTCGGGACGGCGGGCGTCCGACACGCTGATCGTTTCGGAAAGCTTCGGCATGCCGTTCGCCGACGCGGTCGCCTCCCGCCAGCTCACCCTCCTGGAGTACGCCACGCTGATCACCGAGAAAGCCTCCAGCCCCAACGTCATGCTCCCGCCGCAGGCCTTCATGGAACTGCAGGAGATCATCGCCTCGCAGTCGATCCGGCGTGTGGTCCTCGACACCGTGCTTCCCTGGGTCGCGATCCAGCCGACGTCGCGCCTGACCGAGCACCTCTATTCGTTCATCCACGCCCTCGACCGCCTCGACGCGACCGTTCTGCTGACCCTCCCGAAACCGGTCTCCAACGCCGCCTTTCTGTTGAAAAACAAGCTCGACGACCTCTGTCCGGTCTCGATCTATCTCGAACACACGCCCAAAGGCGAGCGCAGCATGCGGGTCACCAAGTATCTGGGAGAGGTCGCCAACCTCGAAAAACCGGTTCCCTTCGCCATCCGCAGCGGCAAAGGGATCACCCCCCCCCCAGCCGGCGGCGCCCGCCGCGGCCAAACGGCCCATCGCCTTCTCATCCGTTATCCGGGCTCCCGAATAAAGGTGTCCCCGCATGTACACGAAATACTGGAATCTCCGCGAGGCGCCCTTCCTGAACGTCGTGAACGAACGCCTCGTCTTCATCACCGACCAGCACCAGGAGGGATTGGCGCGGCTGATCTACCTCGTCGAGCAGGGGCACATGGCCGGCATGCTGACCGGTCCCTACGGCGTCGGCAAGTCGCTGACGCTCGAACAGGTGAGCCGCCATGCGCAGAAGATCCGCCTCCCCGCCATCCGCGTCGACGCCATTCCGAACGGCAGCCTGCCGATGGCCCGCCACATCCTGCGCAGCCTGGGGATCAACGAGGACTACCAGACGCTTCCGGAACTGCTCATGCTGCTGCAGTCCTACTGCCAGACAAACAGCAGCCGCGCCCTTTCACGCCACCTGCTGATGATCGACGAGGCCCACTACCTGGCGTCGGGCGACGGCTTCTATCTGGCGCACTACCTGAGCAATCTCCGCATCCCCGCCACCGGCAACCGCACGGAGACCCCGCTCTTCACCCTCATTCTGGCCGGAACCGAAGCGCTGCGCGACTCGATCAAGGATTTCGAGTCGCTCCGCCGCCGTATCCAGCTCGACTGGAACATCGCCCCTCTCTCGGAACAGCAGACGAGCGAGTATGTGCAGCACCACATGCGGGCCGTGGGCGGCGACATCTGGTCATTCTCTCGCGAAGCGCTCGACACCATCTACCACTATTCCCAGGGCATCCCCCGCAGCATCAACAACCTCTGCGACACCGCGCTGATGCTCGGTTTCGCCGCACAGGCATCCCAGATCAATTCCGAAATCATCGAACAAGCGGCAAGCGATACCGGCCTGGCCGCACTGGTGCCGCCGATGCCGCCCCAACAGGAGCCGACACCATGACCGCTGCACTTCCCCTCACCGATGTCGGCGTGATTGCCGGCGTGCTGGGTCTGTTCTTCCTCCTCGTCGCCTTCTACAAGAGCATATTCCACCGGCGCCGCACGCCGGCCGAAGCGCTGTCGGAAAACGAAGCGGCCCCCGGCACACGCGACGACAGCCAGCCGATCCGGATCAACGACCCCTTCCAGAATCCCGGCGCCGACCCGCCCACCGCCGAGACCGCGGCCCAACCGGACCCC
>JAKJGY010000064.1 GCA_022704145.1 Verrucomicrobiota bacterium | reverse complement strand
GACGAGCACTTCACCGGCACCGGCGTCCTGCGCGTCCTGCACGGCAAGTCCTGCCTGCTGCTGGTCTACTAGCGCCACCCGCACCCCGCCCGCGCGCCGGTCCTCGCTCCCCGTCGCACGGGCTTCCCCGCCCACGCGCCTTGGCACGGGCAAGATGCCCGTGCTACGTTGAGGCGGGCATCCCTTCCGTGCTGCCGGTCCGGCTCCCCGTCGCACGGGCATCCCTGCCCGTGCTGCCGGTCCCCGCGCGAACCGAACGCCGTGACTTCTACGCGATGCCCTACTCGTCCTCGTACTCGTACTCGAAAACGCGGCCGGATCGAGGACGAGGACGAGGCGGGCCGCGCGCCGGCCCGCGGTCGGGCCTTCTCGGCCGGCAAGGCGCTATGCGCGCAGCGCGTCGAGCGCCGCCAGCAGCGCGTCCATCTGCGCATCGGTCCCGACGGTGATCCGCAGGTACTCGCCCGTCGCGGGGCCGGGAAAGTAGCGCACCACGATCTTGACCGCCTTGAGCCGCTCGAACACGCGCCGCGCGTCGCCGTCCGGCGGGCGGGCGAAGAGGAAGTTGGTCTGGGAGGCGCAGACACGCCAGCCCCGCGCCCGCAACGCCTCAGTCAGGCGCGCGCGCGTCGCACGGATCTTCCGCACGTTCTCCCGCATGTAGGGCAGGTCGCTCAGCGCCGCCAGGCCGACCGCCTGCGCCAGCATGTCCATGTTGTACGAGTCCTTGATCTTATAGAGCGCGCCGATCAGCGGCTCGGGGCCGACCACATACCCGAAGCGCAGCCCCGCGAGCGAGAACGACTTGGACAGCGTGCGCATCACCAGCGTATTGACATTCCCGGGGGCCAGCGCCAGGCCCAGGCAGTCCGCGTCGGCGAAGTCGCCGTAGGCCTCGTCGATCAGCACGACGCCGTCGAAGCCCGCGCAGAAAGCGGCGACCGTCTCAGGCTCAAACCGCAGGCTGGTCGGCGCGTTGGGGTTCGTCATGAAGAACAGCGAGGCCCGGTAGCCGTCAGGCATGCGCCAGGTGAAATCCGCATTCAGCGCAACCGGCCGGCGCTCCGCGCCCCGGATCGCGTCCAGCACGGGGTAGAGCGAATACGACGGCTCGAAATAGCCCACGCTGCCGTCATCCTCCACAAACGCGCGGGTGCAGAGCGCAAGGATCTCGTCCGAGCCGTTGCCGATGAAAACCTGCCCCTCCGCACACCCGTGAATCTCGGCCAGGCGCTGCCGCAGGCCGTGGAAGACCGGATCAGGATAGAGCCGCAGGCGCGCGTAGTCGAAATCCCGCAGCGCGTCGGCCACGCGCGGGCTCGGCGGATACGGGTTCTCATTCGTGTTGAGCTTGATGATGCCCGGGTCTTTGGGCTGTTCGCCGGGCGTGTAGGCCTCGAGTGCCTGGATGCGCTGACAGATGTACATGCGGCACACTATACCACAGCGACCCCGCCGTTTCCAGACCCTCGCCGTTACGGTTGCCCCGGACAGCGCCTTCGGGTATCATACGCCGCAGATAACCCGGAACGGCCATTGCCGGTCGCCCGTCGGGAGAGGTGTGCGGACCGCCCTCTTCTGTCAGTCGCGACCGACGCCGATAGGAGATCCCATGACGGCCAGAAACGCGAGACGGGGGCCAGCGCTGCTGGCGGTGGCGCTGGCTGCCGCGCTGGCGGCGCGCGCCGAGGAGCGCCTGTGCCGCTGGGGCGGCGGCCGCTCGCCCAACAGCGTGGCGGCGGCGCGCGACCTGCCGGAGAGGCTCGAAGGCGTCGCGCCGGCCTGGGAGCTTCGTCTCGGCACGCACCAGTACGCGATCCCGACGGTGGACCGCGGCCTGCTCTATCTGGGCGTCAACGACGGCGGCGTGCTCCGCAAAGGCTACCGGCCCTCCGGCGGAGGCGCGGTGCTGTGCGTGGAGCTGGCGACCGGCCGAACCCTCTGGACGCTCCCCATCCCGCGCTTGATGGAGGGCCGCGTGGCGCCCCTCCATTTCGACCTCTGGAAGTGCGGCGTGTGCTCCGGGCCGCTCGTGGACGGCGACCGCGTCTACGTGCTCGGCAACCGGGGCGACATGCTCTGCCTGGACCGGCGCGGCCAGGCCGACGGCAACGGCGGGCCGTTCACCGACGAGCTGGCCTATATGGGCGTGGGCGCGGAAGGCGCGCCGCTGCTTCCGGAAGACGGCGACATCCTCTGGCGCTTCGATCTGGTGCGCGAGCTGGACTGCGCCCCGCACGACACCTGCGCGGGCACGCCCCTGCTCGTCGACGGCCTGCTCTTCATCAACACCTGCAACGGGGTCGACGCTTCGCACACGCGCATGGTGCGCCCGGACGCGCCCACGCTCGTCGCCCTCGACGCGCTCACGGGGCGGCTGGTGGCCAAGGACGGCGAGGGGATCGGGCACCGCACCCTGCACGGCAACTGGTCCTCACCCGGCGCAGGCGAGGTCGGCGGACGCACCCTCGTCTTCCAGTGCGGGGGCGACGGCCTCCTGTACGCCTTCGAGGTGCCGACACGCGGCGCCACGGACGCGGTGCAGACGCTGAAGCTCGCCTGGAAGGCCGACTGCAACCCGCCCCACTACCGGCAGCGCGACGGACAGCCCCTGCCCTATTCGGCCTGGAACAGAAACCGGGCGGACGGCCCGAGCGAGCCGGTCGGCTCACCGGTCTGCGCCGCAGGCCGCGTCTATGTGGCGATCGGCCAGAGCCCGCTGCACGGTCTGGGCCAAGGCGCCCTCACCTGCTTCGACGCGGCCTCCGGCGCGGTCATCTGGCGTAACGAGACCGTCGGGCGCACGCTCGCCACCGTCGCGCTGCACGACGGGGTCGCGTATCTGCCGGACGGCGCCGGGACGCTGCATGCGCTCGACGCGCAGAGCGGCCAGACGCTCTGGACACAGGCGCTGGGAGGCCCGGTGCACTACGCCAACGCCCTCGTCGCGGACGGCAAGGTCTATGTCGGCACGGAGCGGGGCGACTTCTGGATTCTGAGGGCGGGGCGCGACAAGGCGGTGCTCTCCACGGTGCGGCTGCCCAGCCCGCCGATCACGGTGGCGGCCGCCGACGGACGCCTCCTGATCCCGATGCAGAACCGCCTGAGCGCCTACGGCGGGCCTGCGCGCCCGTGAGCAGGATGGCCCGCCGCGCGCAGGCCCGGCAGCGGCGGAGACGAGACCGTATGGGCGAGTGGAGAACGTGTGAGGCCCCGGCTCAGACCCGGGCCAAGGAGGGAGACATGATGCGTACGATGGGGATGGTGCTGGCGCTGACGCTGGCCAGCGGCTGCGCGTGCCCGATGAAAGGGTACTGCCCGGCCGCCAGGAAGGAGTCGCTGGTTTTCGAGAACGCCTCGTTCTATGGCAAGGACGGCAAGTTCGATGTCGAGAAAGGCAAGGACGCCGTCATGGCGCTGGCCGCCTTTCACGGCTATCCGGTCTTCCCCGGAATGCGCGAGCAGCTCTGGGTGTCGGATTACAACACCGGGCAGTTCACGACGCTCGGACTCGCCGCCGTCATGTTCAAGAACAACGAGGCGGACCGCTACATGCTGATGGACCTCTTCCTGCTGCCCGGACAGATGCTGCCGGAGCACTGGCACGAGGACGGCGAGAAGAACCCGGCCAAGCGCGAGGGCTGGCTCGTCCGCTGGGGCCTCTCGCATATCGTGGGCGAGGGCGAGCCCAACCTCGGGCCTGACCTCCGCGTTCCGGCGGTCCATATGAACGGCACGGTGACCGTGAGGCATGAGACCGCCGCAACACCGGGAACGTTCGTGCCGCTGTCGCGCGTCTATTCGCGCCACTGGCAACTGGCCGGACCCCAGGGCGCGATTATCACGGAGGTCGCCAACGTGCACACCGACCGCGCGGTGCGCCACTCGGACCCGGCGATCAACGCCTATTTCCTCGGCCTGTAGGCGCACGGCTTCGTAGGGTCACTCGGGTTACTTCAGCCGTGACAAGCGGCCGCTGAAACGGCATAATGAAAAACCGTAACGATGGTGTTTGTTTCTGTACCGTTGATTTTCGGCCGTTATGTCAGATGTTATCGCCATACTGACCATGCTCGCCTGGGCCGCCTGTGCGGCGGGCCTGGCCTGGTACTGCACCCAGATCGCCCGGCAGATCACCTATGTGACCCTCGCCGACGGGCGTCAGCAGGAGCGGCGCCTGCCGCTCCTGTTCCGCCTGCTCTTGCCGTTCGTGCCCAACCTGGACAGCGTCGTGTCACGGCCCTCCTTCGCCAAGGCGCGCGACACCGCCGACCGGCAGCTCGTGGCGGCCGGCTTCGAAGGGCTGCTGAGCGGCCGCGAGTTCGTGGCGCTCAAGCTGCTGGCGCCGCTGGTCTGCGGCGCCGCCTGGTTCGCCCTGCTGCGCCTCCTCGTCGCGCTCGCCCCGCTGCCGTTCCTGAGCGACAATCTCGGCTTCTACCTCCTGGGCGGCGTCGCCCTGTTCTATATGTACCCCCTCTTCTGGCTGCGTTCGACCCGCAAGGCGCGCCACACCGCGATCCAGCGCGCGCTGCCCTTCGTGCTCGACCTGCTCACCCTGTCGGTCGAGGCCGGCATGGATTTCATGAGCGCCCTCCAGCGCAACTGCGAGCGCCGCAAGCTCGACCCGCTCAATGAGGAGCTGATCCGCATGACGCGCGAGATCCAGGTCGGCATACCGCGCCGTGTCGCGCTCCGCAACATGGCCCATCGTGTCGACCTGACCGACCTGCGCTCCGTAGCCCAGGCCCTGATCCAGGCCGACGAGCTGGGCGTCAGCATCGGCTCGATGCTCCGCATCCAGTCCGACCAGATGCGCGCCAGGCGGTTTGACCGCGCCGAGAAGCTCGCCAACGAGGCCCCGGTCAAGATGCTAGGCCCCCTGCTGCTCTGCATCTTCCCCGCCGTCTTCATCGTCCTGCTGGCCCCGATCCTCAAGGAAACGCTCTCGCAACTCTTCTGACCTTATGAGCCAAAAACGATATACCCTCGTCGTGGTGGACGGCCCGCTGGCGGGCCGACACTTCCCCGTCACCCCGGCAGGCCTGAAGCTCGGGCGCTCCAGCGTGTGTGACATCGCGATCACCGACCCGGCGCTCTCCCGCAGCCACTGCCAGTTCGAGCTGCGCGGCGACAGCCTCTGGCTGGTCGACCTCGCCAGCGCCAACCAGACCTTCGTGAACGAGACCGCCGCGGATGAGAAGCTGCTGGCGCCCGGCGACCTGGTCCGGGCGGGCGACACCCTGCTGCGCGTCGATATCGAGACCGCCGAGGTGCCCGTCGCCACGCTTGACGTGTCCGCCACGCCGCCCGGACAGGCGTCCGACGTGGTGATCGACCTCGGCTTCGGCAAGGACGACGCCGCCCCGGCTGCGGCGCATAAGCAGGTGCTGGTGCCCGTGCTCTGGGCCGTCGGCGCGATCGTCATCCTGACCGCCTCGGTTTTCGCCATCCTCAAGTTCGGCAAGCCCGCGCCGACCGTGCGGCCCGCGCCCGCCGCGAAGTCTGACGCGCTGCTTCTCGCGTACGAGAAGGTCGAGGCCACCCCCGAGAACCTGTTCCGCTACGAGCTGACCCTCTCGCCCGCCGGCAACCTCAAAGTCCGGATCGACGACCTCGGCGGCGACCGCCATCTCCAGGAGGAGAAACAGATCGACCCGGCCTTCCTTTCCGATCTCGCCCGCGAGGTCGAGTCCAGCGGGTTCTTCGCGCTCGAGCCCGCCTACACCGGCTTTCCCGCCAACGCCAACACCCTCAAGGAGTGGACGCTCACGGCGGCCCTCGGCAAGAAAGCCCACACCTGCCGTATCACCAACCGCGAGGAGCCCGAGAGCTTCAAGAACCTGCGCGAGAAGCTGGAGACCTTCAGCAAGAACGAGCTGGGCATCTGGGCGATCCAGCATACGGCCGCCGAGCTGATCCAACTGGCCAGTGACGCCCTCGCCCTCGGCCAGAAGAAGCTCGAGGAGCGTGAGGTCAACCCCGGCAACCTCGCCGCCGCCCTCCGGGCGTTCCGCGAGGCGGACTATTATCTCCGCACGGTCAACCCCAAGCCCGAGTTCCACCCGGCCATCGCGCTGGGCACGCAGACCGCCACGGCCGAGCTGGACGCAAGGTACCGCGACCTCAATTTCCGCGCCGAAAAAGCCATCAACCTCGCCGACTGGCATACCGCCGCGCGCGAGCTGAAGATCCTCTGCGAACTCATTCCCGACCGCAGCGACCCCCGCAACCGGGAAGCCACACGCAAACTGCTCGACGTCGAACAGCGCCTGCTGAAGCAGCGTGCCCGCTGAGCCGCGAACGACAAGGGACACCGCCATGACCGTCACACGCCTACTGACTTTCGCCTGCCTCGCCTCCCTTGCCTCCGCCGCGTACGCGCAGAAGGGCAAGGAGCCCACCACACGGCTCGATGTCACCTCCAAGCCTGAGGGCGCCATCGTGAGGGTCGACCACCAGGACAAGGGCGTCACACCGCTGGCCCTCACCGACCTCCAGCCCGGCCCGCACCTGGTGCAGGTCTCACGGGCAGGTTACCGCGACGCCTTCGATACCGTCATCCTGCAGCCCGGCATCGGACGGACCGCGGCCTTCACCTTGGAGCCCCTCACCGGCATCCTCCTCGTCACCTCCACCCCCAGCGGCAGCGAGGTCTCGCTCAAGGGCCTCTCCCTCGGCATCACGCCGCTGCTCGTCACCACCCTCGAGAGCGGCGCCCACCGCCTCACCCTCTCCTCGCCCGGCTTCCAGACCAAGGAGGTCGACGTCCGGCTGGAAGGGCGCGTGCCCGTCAAGTGCGACGTCACGCTCATGGCCGACTCCGGCACCCTGGACGTCTCCTCCGACCCCTCCGGCGCCGAAGTCTTCATCAACGGGATCGCGCGCGGCGAGACCCCCTGCCGCATCGACCGCATCCCCGGCGGCTCCGTGGCCCTCGAGCTGCGCTCGCCCGGCTTCCAGCCCCACGCCCGCGACATCTCCCTCGCGGCCGGTGAGACCCAGACCGTCAACGTGCCTCTCAAGCCGCTCCCCGGCACCCTGCGGGTCGTCACCATCCCGGAGGCCGCGCGCGTCTATATCGACGACGAGTTCAAGGGCGAATCCCCCTTCGACCTGCCTGACACCAAGCCCGGCACCTACCGCGTCCGCGTCGAGAAGCCCGGACACGAGCCCGCCGCGCGCGACGTGACCGTCGGCAAAGGCGCCGCCGTCACCGAAGAGTTCCGCCTCACCCGCAACACCGGCCGCGTCGAGCTGACGACCGCGCCCTCCGGCGCCACCGTACTGATCGACGGCCGGAAGGTCGGTATCACCCTCACCCGCGGTACCGACACCACCGCCGTCTCCGACCCCTATGCGGTCGAGGAGCTGCTCGAGGGCGACCACGAGATCGAGATCTTCCGTAAAGGCTTCGCCACCCAGAAGCGCGCCATCACCGTCAAGCGCGGCGAGACCCTCACGCTCCAGTTCAAGCTCCAGCGCCAGTTCATCCCGAACTACGAGGTCACCACCACGCGCTCCTACCACAAGGGCGTGCTGGAGTTCATGAACGAGGAGGGTATCCGCATCGAGACGTCGCCCGGCATCAGCCAGACCATCCCGATGAAGGACGTCAAGAAGCACGGCCCGCTGCGCGAAGGCGAATAGCGTGCTGCCCGTCGACGCCATCCTGCCCGCGCTCGCCGCCTCGCTCGCCGGGAACCGCCCGGCGGTCCTCCAGTCCCCGCCCGGCTCAGGCAAGACCACGCGCGTCGCGCCCTTCCTGCTCGACGCCCCCTGGCTCGCCGGCCGCAAGATCCTGATGCTCGAGCCGCGCCGCCTCGCCGCACGCGCCGCCGCCGCCTACATGGCCCGCCAGCGCGGCGAGGCGGTCGGACAGACCGTCGGCTACCAGGTCCGCCTCGACCGCCAGATCGGCCCCCACACACGCATCGAGCTGCTGACCGAGGGGCTGCTCACACAACGCCTGCTGGCCGACCCCGAACTCTCCGACGTCGGCCTGCTGATCTTTGACGAGTTCCACGAGCGCAGCCTCGCCGCCGACACCGGACTCGCCCTCGCGCTCGACGCCCGCCACGCCCTGCGCCCGGACCTGCGCCTGCTCGTCATGTCCGCCACGCTCGACCCCGGGCCGATCGCCGACCACCTCGGCCACGCCGCCGTCCACACCGCGGACGCCCGCCTCTATCCCGTCGAGACCCGCCTGCTGAACCGCCTGCCCGAGGCCCCGCTGCCGCACGTCACCGCCGACGCCGTCCGCCGTATCCTCGCCACCGAGAGCGGCGGCCTCCTCGTCTTCCTTCCCGGCGAGGGCGAGATCCGGCGAACCCTCGGCCTCCTCCGTGACGCCCCCCTCCCCGCCGACGTCTCGCTCCACCCGCTGTTCGGCGCCCTGCCGCGCGACGAGCAGGACGCCGCCGTCGCGCCCCCGCCGCCCGGCCGCCGTAAAGTCGTGCTCGCCACCTCCATCGCCGAATCCTCCCTCACCATCGAGGGCGTCCGCGTCGTCATCGACGCCGGCTGGATGCGTGTGCCGCGCTTCTCGCCCGCCACCGGCATGTCCCGCCTCGAGACCGTGCGCGTCTCCCGCGACCGCGCCGACCAGCGCCGGGGCCGCGCCGGCCGGCTCGGCCCCGGCCTCTGCCTGCGCCTGTGGGACGCCGCGACCGACCGCCAGCTCGCCGCCGAGGCGCTGCCCGAGATCTTCGACGCCGACCTCGCCCCCACCGTCCTCCAAGCCGCCGACTGGGGCTCCGCCGCGCGCGACGCGCTGCCCTGGCTCACGCCGCCCCCCGAGGCCTCCTGGCGCCATGCCACCACGCTGCTGCTGAGCCTCGGCGCCCTGAGCGCAAACGCCTCACCCCCAGCCCCTCCCGCCATCACCGCGCGCGGCCGCCGCCTGGCCCAGCTTCCGGTCCACCCGCGCCTCAGCCACATGATCCTCGAGGCCGCCGAAGCCGGCTGCGCGCAGCGCGCCTGCCTGCTGGCCGCCGCCCTGAACGAAGCCGCCTCCGAGTCGAGCCTCCGCCGCGAAACCGACGCCCGCCGCCTGCTCGACCGCCTGGCCGGCCCCGCCCACGACGAGTTCGCGCGCCGCGCCAACGAGCTGGCCCGGCGCTGGGGCCGCCCCTATCCGCCAGCCGACCGCACCCGCGTCTCCGACGGCCTGCTCCTCGCCTGGGCCTACCCCGACCGCATCGCCCGCCGCCGCGACGCCTCCGGCCTCTTCCTCCTGCGGACAGGACGCGGCGCCACGCTCGACACCTCCGACCCCCTCGCGCGCGAGGAGTGGCTGGTCGCGGCCGAGCTGCAGGAGGCCGAACCCGACGCCCGTATCCGCCTTGCCGCACCCCTCAGCCGCGAGGAACTCGACGACGCCTTCGGCCCCGAGTACGAGAGCCGCCCCCACCTCTCCTGGGACCGGCGCACCGAGGCCGTGCTCGCGGTCAACCGCGTCTGCCTGGGCGCGCTCATCATCCGCGAGGGCGGCCAGCCCGCCCCCGACCCCGAGGCTGTGCGCGCAGCCCTGTTCGAGGGCATCCGCCAGAAAGGCCTCGACCTCCTGCCATGGAGCAAGGCCGCACGCGCGCTCCAGGCGCGGGCCGCCTTCCTCCACCGCACGCTGCCGGAACAGCCGTGGCCCGACCTGACCGATCCGGCGCTGCTGGCCGACCTTGAACTCTGGCTCGGGCCCTACTGCGGCGGCATGACCCGCTGGACACACCTCCAGTCGCTCGACCTGAACGCGATCCTCCTGGCCCGCCTCGACGCCTGCGGCTGTTCGCGCCGGGCCCTGGACGAGCTTGCCCCAACCCACCTGCCGGTGCCGAGCGGCTCGAACATCCAGGTGCGCTACGACCAGGACACGCCCTATATGCAGGTGCGCATCCAGGAGGTCTTCGGCCTCACCCGCACCCCCGCCGTCGCCGCAGGCCGCGTGCCGGTCGTCCTGCACCTGCTCTCCCCCGCGCAGCGGCCCGTACAGGTCACGCGCGACCTGGCCAGCTTCTGGTCCTCCGGCTACGCGCTCGTGCGCAAGGACCTGCGCGGCCGCTACCCCAAGCACTACTGGCCCGAAGACCCCCGCGAGGCCGTCCCGACCCGCCGCGTGCGGCCGCCCTCCCCCTGAAGGCCCCGCCTCACTCGCGCGCCGCCAAGGCATACAGGCGGCGCTGAGTCGCCACATACAGCACGCCGTTCGCCGCCATCGGCGACGCGCTGACCGCGCTGTCCAACTGAAGCGACGCGAGCACGCGCTTCTCACGCCCGGCAGCCAGCACGACCAGCTCCCCGCGCTGGGTGCCGACATACACCTTGCCGTCCGCCACCAGCGGCGACGACCACATCTCACCGCGCACCTCATGCGTCCAGCAGCCCGCCCCGGTCGCGGCGTCCACGCAGTGGATCGTCCGGCCCGCGTCCAGCGCGTACACCAGCCCGTCCTGGACAGCAGGCGTCGAGAGCGTATGGCGCTTGAGCGGATAGCGCCAGCGCTGCGCCGTGGCCGTCACGTCCCCGGCCGCGCCCGTCGGCAGGTCGAGGCACAGCAGCCAGGCCTCGCGCTTGCCCCACCAGATGTCGCCGCCCCCCGCCGCATACACGCGGCCGTCCTGCACCACCGGCATCGCATGGAACGTGCTGGGGCCCTCGGTGCGGTTGGTGGTGTAGCGGTGCACCTGCTCCTTGGGCGCGGCCGGGTCGGCGTCGAACCACCAGAGCTTCCTCAGCGTCTGCACCTCCGCGCCGACTTCCGACACCGGCGCGAAGCCATAGATCACGCCGTTAGGGCCCGCATAGACGATCTGACGTACCCCGCCCGCCTCCGCCAGCGCGGGCGAAGACCAGGTGCAGTGGAAGATCGTCGGGCCGATCCGCTCGCCGTCGCGCGCCACCAGCCGCCCCGTGCGCGCGTCCAGCACGATCAGGCAGGGCGCCTCGGGCGAGGCGATGTGCCGGTGGGTGTCGTCCACCCCGTTCGCGGTGTTGACGTAGAGGAAAGTCCCGTCGAGTAGGGGCGACGCGTGCGCCGAGTCGTGCTGGCGCACCCCGCACTCGGCGATCATGTCGAACAGCCAGAGGATGTCCGCGTCCTTCGGCCCCGGCTCGACAGCGGGCTGCCCCGCAGGCACCTGGTGCCGCGCCTCGTCGAGATACGGCCCGTCGTTGCCGTTCGCCATGCCGTGCGGGTCGAGGCACATCACCTCGCCCCGGCTGCTGACCGCATAGACGCGTCCGCCCTCCACCGTCGTCGGCGAGCACACGCCCGCGCCGGTCCAGTCCCAGTAGACGCTGAGGGTGATCTTCGGGACCACCAGTTGCCAGAGAAACGCACCCGTCCGCTCGTCGAAGCACACCAGCACGCCGCGGTCGCCGGTATGGCGCGGATCGCGCGGCCGCGCGTTGTTCGTGCCGAGGTAGACGCGACCGTCCGCCACCACCGGTGTGGCGTAGGTCTCGGTGCCCAGCTCCGCCACCCACCTGACGTTCAGCCCCGTCGCGGGGTCGAAGGTCTCCGGCAGGCCGGTCTCTCGCGAGACCATATTGCGCGTGAACCGCTCGCCCCACTGCCGCTGGTCGGCACCCTCCGCCACCCGCGCCAACGCCAGCCCCACGCCAAGAAAACCGACTCCCACGCGACACAACTTCGCCTTCATGGCCGCATGATACCAGAGCCCGGCGGCCCGCACAACCCAAGCCGGCGAACGTTGCAGCGAACGTCCCGTCAGTGAACCGGTCGCCGCCAAGCGGCGAGAAGTTCCGCCAGCCTTTCTGTATCGGCCCCTCCGCCTTGAGATCCGCCACGAGCAGGTAGAACAGCTTCTGGACGTCGCCGGGCTTTGACCCATACCCTCACCCGTTTACTCTGTCTTGATGTCGCGATACGACTCCAAACCGCTTCTTACCGGCCCGCCTTCTCCATCCGCGCTCATCCGCGTCCATCCGTAACTCGGTTCTCCCGCATCATCCCAGAAGTGTCCGCGCGACGGCCATATGCCGTATGTCGATTCCGCTGAAAAAGGCCGTTCCTGGGCTGTGCTCGTGCTCGTCCTTCGTCCTCGCACTCGATTTCACCGGGGTTTTCGAGAACGAGGGGCAGAGCCGACTTGTTCAGCGCAACCGCATGTCGAAATACGGCCCCTATACCGTTCATGTCCCATGTCCAAACGCGACCCCTCTGACTTGGGTTACCTTGCTAGTGACCCCTGTTCCACTGCATCCAAACCAACAACAGAAGATAACTTGAACACAAAGCACCTTCCAATAACAACATGGTTTTGACGTCATTTCTAAGGATATCAATTTCACGTGACAAGAGTAACCATGAACATCCACAGTCGCGTTGTTGAGCAAACGCCATCTGTTCTTGTACTGTTTTATACATTGCTTGAAAAGTGCCATAAAACTTTTTTTGATGGTCTAGGCACCGCTCGCATGTACTCTGAAGGTTTAGCAAAGTGACGCCTATCACAACAAATATGCAGATTAGAAGTATCCATTTGCGGTAACTTAGTGACCCATTACTGGCAGTCGCGCGATTATGTCGAACATTTGTGTTTAGTGTCGTAACTTCGACTTGACAGTCGTTTCTCTCCAATTTCAGCCACCTTTTAGTGCGAGAAGACACCAGGGACAGAATACACACAGCAGCGAGCATTACGAAGAACGCATAAGAACCTTTCATCAGTACCTCACACAAATTTGGAACACACAGTCCTTTTCCAAACATTTGCCACGTACGTATATTTGAACTTGTTGATTTTAGAGTCTCCATGTTGTTCTCCAAAGACATGACCCAACTGCCTAACAAGACAATTGGTATAAACAGCAAATCTACCATTAAGTAGAGTGTAATACCAGCGACTAGCACTCGTGCAGCACAGTGACTAGCAGAGAACTTACTTTTCTTCACATTAGTACCTCACGAACGAACAACACTGATAATAAACGGCGCTTCCGGGTTTATTGTGGGAAAATCCATAACGGTACTAGGGTCGCGTTTGGACATAGGACATTGCTATTCCTTTCTCCTTAAGCGCAAGCACCTTGAACGGTACTAGGGTCGCGTTTGGACATAGGACATTGCTATTCCTTTCTCCTTAAGTGCAAGCATCACCTTGCGGTGGATCCGATTCATTTCTTGTCGCCATTCTGCCGTGAGCGCATGCGCTTGATTCACTTTCCTTCATCTATAGGGTCAATGTCCTATGTCCAAACGCGACCCCTCTGCCTTACATGAAAACAAAGAACACCGCCTCAAGAAGGCGGGCGGGAGAATAATTGTCCGTTGACTCCGGCTCTAGGATGAGCGGCCCCGCGACCTCTCGACCCCGCGACCTCTCTTCCAACATTCCACCCTTCCCATACATCATGTATTTATCCCTGTTGTTCGCTTTAAGGCCTTGCTTCTGTTATCCGTTCGCGGGAGAGGCCCGAAACGGATCAGGAGGAGTGCCTGCGTCGCCTCACTGACGCCTGATGACTCGAAGCTGGTTCTGCTCGCGCGTGAGGTCGAGATGCACATCGCCCGCCCTGATCTCGCCCGCCGCGCTGCCCGCCCGGCTGACCGGTTGCGGCTCAGCCACGGAATCCGGCCTGAACCATAAAAGGCCGTCCTGATATGGGAACGACGTTCCGGCATGCAGTCCCCCGGCCAGAGGGAAAAGGCCGAGAGACCGGCCCCATTCGGACTCCTCTCCAGGCCGTGTTATCGCCTTCCTTGGCGCGTCGTACCCGTAATCAAAAGGGATCATGAGGACGACCGTGGGACAGAGACTCACCACACACAATTTGTATGGCGCGACCTTTTGAGGAAGTCGCAAGGCGTCAGGGTTGCGTACGTCAGTCGAAAACGAGACTTCCGTTTCGTCAACAGTCTCCCGGTAGAAGCGGGAGCGGACCAGATATGCCTCAACTTCCCGACGAACCTGACCCTGATCAACGCGTTTTCCGCAACCCTTCCAAACCGACTCGTCCCTGTGCCCGTTTGCGGTCATGTACAGCGCGAGGGATCTTACCTCACGGCGCATGTCTTTCGCCATCACCTCCGGGCCGATATATGGAGCTGATCCCTGACATTCGCGCCATGCGGTCTTGCATCCGCATCCGACCTTCAACCCGACCAAGAGAAGCCCTAGCGTGACGCCTGCCGCAACATACCCCAGTTTCATTTGCACCTCCACATGCTTCTGGCACTCAAACCTCCGCCGCGCTTTTTAAACGCCTTTGCGCGACTTCCTGTGGCGTTTCCTGCGGATATCCACAATGAGGAGTGTCAGTCCGGTGACAAAACACGGGGCGGATACAAGCAAGGCAAAAGCCTCCAGATAACCCATTTCCCGGCTGCCGTTACCGATCGAACTGATGGCGGCCACGCACCCGGCCATCCCGACCACCAGGAGGATGGGGCTCAGCAGCAGTAATGTCAGGGCAAGTGCTTTCATTGGAGGACTGCAAGAAAGTTGCCGGACACGATCGTTTCTGTCCACTTCACGCCGTCGCACCAAACTCCCGCGCACGCCCAGCGTCCTTAGAGGCGCACGAAGAGGATACAGATCGGCGCGGGGACCTGGATCACGTTACGTGTCTGGAACGTGAGGCGGCCCGTCTCGGGATCGACCTTGTGCACCGCGACCGTATGCGAGTCCGCGCCGGCGGCCAGCAGCCAGCCGCCGCACGGCGAGAGGGCGATGTTGCGCGGGAAGGCGCCGCGCACCGGCTGCACCTGGACCGCCTGGAGGGCCGCCGTGGCCGGGTCGGCGCGGAACACGGTCACGGAGTCGTGGCCGCGGTTGGAGGCGTAGACGAAACGGCCTGACGGGTGCGCCAGGATCTCGGCGGCGCTGTTGTGCGCCTCAGCCGCCTTGGCCGCCTCATCCAGCGTGGGCGCGGTGCTTGTGAGTCGGGCCGTTCCGGCCGCGGCGTCCCAGGCGTAGGACGAGACCGCCAGCGACAGCTCGGTCAGCAGGTAGAGGAAGCGGCCGTCCGTGGAGAAACGCATGTGGCGCGGCCCGGAGCCGGGCGGCGCCTGGATCAGGCCGTGACGCGTCAGGGCCGGGGCCGACTCGTCCACGCGGTAGACCATGACGCCGTCCAGGCCCAGGTCCGGCACCAGCGCGAAGCGGCCGTCGGGCGAGAAGCCGCACCAGTGCGGGTGCGGCTCTTTCTGGCGGCTCGGCACCACGCCGACGCCCGGCCCGGGGTGCTCGTGCAGCGCGGCCGCGCCGAGACGGCCCTCCGCGTCCAGCGGGAACAGCGCCACAGACCCGCCGCCGTACTGCGCGGAGAGCAGGAAACGCTTGGAGGGGTGCACGGCGAGATGGCAGCCCTGGCCGTCGCCGGTGGGCGCGGCGGTGAACGCCTGCAGCGCGCCGTCCCGGGCGATCCGGTACCCGGTGACGCCCTGGCCTCCGGCGCCGTCCGCGACCGCGTAGAGCTTGTCGCCGTCGGGATGGAGGGCGAGGAAGCCCGGGGCGCCCACCTCCGCGGCCAGCTCGGCCGGCCCGAGCCTGCCGCTGCGCGGGTCGAAGGACGAGCGGTAGACGCCCTTGGCGGGCGCGCCCGCGGTCCCGAAGTAGACGAAGAGGCTCTCCGCGCGGGCCGGGCCGGAGAGGACGCACGTCGCGGCCAGTGCGGCCGCCGCAAGGGATCGTTTCATCATGCGCATACTATAACATGCGCGGCCGGCGCGCACAAGCCGCGCGCGCGGCGGCTCACTTCGCGGCGTGCGCCGTTTGGGGCGGCGCGGAGGTCTCGGCGGGGGCGGCGCGCCAGACCGGCACAAGCAGCACCCTCGCGCGGGTCTCGTCGCCGTGCGCCAGCAGGCCGAGCAGGACGCGCCACTTGAAGCGGCGCTCCTCGCCCGTGCCCCGGCTGAACCAGGTGGCGGCCAGCGGCACGCGCCAGTGCGTGAACTCCGAGCGCGCGTCGCCCACATGGCGCAGGGTCCCGCACAGGGCGCCCCAATAGTGGCGGTCGGGATTCGCCTCGGCGCGCAGGCCCACGCCCGAGGCCAGCGTGAAGCGGTAGAAGCCCTCGCCGCCGCACACGTCGGCGGCATATCCGCCGAGCGCCTCGAAGCCCGACGAATAGCCTTCGTAAGAGGGGAAGCGCACCGGCATGGGCAGCGCGGCCATCTTGCGGCGCCACCAGCCCGGGCGGTCCCCGCCGTCCACTTCCGCGAGCCGCAAGGCCTCACGGGCGCGCGCGGCGGGCCCGCAGCCGCAGGGCGCCTGCGCCGACCACGTCAGCGCCACCCGCCGCCCCTCGCGCGCCACGCCCCAGCCGAGGAACCCGCCCGCGGCCAGCCGCTTGCCGGCAAGGCGCGCGAACGTGCGCGCGTCGCCGGTCTCCTCCCAGAGGGTGAGCCACGTGGCCTCCAGGCGCCCGTCCGCGCCCTCCGAGAGGAAGACGCGGTCGCCCAGCCAACCGGCCAGGAAGCGGCGCTCGGAGGGGTTGGCGAGCGTGTCGCCCCCCAGCCACAGCGCGACGCCCAGCGCGCCCAGCGTGTTGGTCGCGGCAGGCGCCCGCCCCGCGAAATAGGCGTCGGGCAGGCGCAGCGCGGCCGGACGGAACCCCTGCAGGAAGCGCCGCTCGGGAAAGAGGATCTCGGCCGTGGTCTGCGGCAGGCGGTTGGTGTAGAGCGCGTCGACCGCGCCCCAGCCCGCCTCGCGCCGCAGCCGGTTCACGAACACCGCGCCGTCGAGGTAGGGCCGGACGAGGGCCCCCAGCAGGAAGGGCGGGCACCCTGCGGCCTGACCTTTCAGCTCGTCCGAGAGGTCGGCCTTGGCCAGCAGGCCCACCAGCCAGGCGCCCACCGGCAGGGCGCTGTTGAGCGGCGCGCCCGCGCAGGCGCCGTCCATACCGACCAGGACGGCGGAGCCCTCCACGACCGAGGTCAGCGCGAGGTTCCGGTCGAGGTCGGGCAGGGAGTCGCGCGAGAGCCGCTCGAGGTCGAAGTGGCTGTCCTCGATCGCATGGCAGAACTCGTGGACGTAGACGAAACGCTCCATGCCCGGGAAGGGCGCCTCATTGGTGGCGCTGGCGCCCGCGCCCTCGATATAGGCCACGCGCTTGGCCTCCGGGTCGTAGTAGGCGGCGACCTGCTCGCCCATGACCGAAAGGTAGATCGCCGTCAGGTCGTCCTCCGGCCGCAGCACGCGGAAGGCCTTGAGCAGCCGCTCGGTCTCGCCCAGAAACACCACGTTCTCCGGCTTGTCCAGCTCCTTCCTGAGCGAGCCGGCCAACTGCTCCTTGGACTCCCGCTCGATCCGGATCGGGCGCGCGAGCGGCCGGCCCCGCAGGCGTTCGGCGAGCGCCAGATCCTGAGCCACGCGCTTCTCGGAGTCCTCCGGCTCAGCCAGCGGGAGCGAGAGGCACCCGCCCGTAAGACCTAAGAGAAGGAGCGGCGCGACCCACGCGACAGCCCGCCCCGACAGCACCCGGAGACCGCTTTGTTTCATCCTGTTCACTTCCTGCTTGTACATGAGGCCGCAAATGATAAGAATTACGCCAATAAACAGCAACGCTTTTACGTTACCCGTGATGAAACGTCCGATGCCAGATGAGCCGACCAGTGACGCAGACCTGTTGCGCGCCTTTGCGGGCGGCGATTCGCGGGCTTTGGACGAGCTGGTCGCGCGGTACAGGCAGGCGCTGTTCTCCTGGCTGTGCGGCATGACCGGCAACCGTTCGGACGCCGAGGATCTGTTCCAGGAGATCTGGGTGCGGGTCATCCGGCATGCCGAGCGGTTCAACGACGTCTCGTTCAAGGCGTGGCTGTGGAAGATCGCGAGGAACCTGGTGATCGATTTCCGCCGCAAGCGGAAGCCCGACCTGAGCCTGGACGCGGTGGAGGATGAGGACGAGCAGAGCCTGCTGGACCGGCTGGTGGCGGGGGGCCGGGGCCCGGCGGAGAACATCGAGCTGGACGACATGACCCGCCGGGTGATGGCGGCGGTTGGCCGCCTGCCCGAGGTGCAGCGCGAGGTGTTCCTGATGCGCGTGCAGGCCGACCTGCCGTTCAACGAGATCGCCAGGCTGCTGCAGATCCCGCTGAACACGGCGCTGGGCCGGATGCACGACGCGATGGCGAAACTGAAGAAGCTGATCAACGAGGAGCGTGAGACATGAACGAGCACACCTTAGAAGCCGACGCCCTCCGGGTTGAAGCCGAGGCCGACGCGCTGGCGCCCGCCATCCGCGACGCCTACGCCAGGCTGGGCGGCCCATCAGCGGCCACCCTCCAGCGCATCCGCCTCGCGGCCGAGGCGCACACCGCCGCGCGGCGCCGCCACCGCGCCTTTGTCCGCTTCGCGCGGGCGGGCGCGGCCGCCGCGCTGGTCGCCGCCGCTGTCGGCGGCTCCTACCAGTTGCGACTGGCGTTCCAGACCGCCGCCCCGCACCCGCACGCCGCGCTCGGCTCGCTGCTGGCCATCGGCGCTCCGGACGGCGCCCTGCCGGAAGACGGCGCGGCCGAGCTGGCCAACCGCCTGCTCGACCTCCAGGGCCTGAGCAAGGAGGCCTTTATCCGGCCTGAGGAACAGGAATCTCTTTGGCTGTAGACCAGAGGCGTTCGATGGCGTAGTAGGCCCGGGCCTCGGCCGAGAACACATGCACCACAGCCTGGACGAAATCCAGGACGACCCAGCCGCTTTCCGGATCGCCTGAGGTGCGGTAGCTCGAAACGCCCAGCTCCTTCATCTGGCGCGCGACCTCGGCGACCAGCGCCTTCAGGTGGGGCGCGGAGGTGCCCGAGGCCACGACGGTGAAGTCCGTGACGGTCGAGACTCCCGCCACGTCAAGAATACGGATGTCGCGGCCCTGCTTGGCATCCAGCGCCTTGGCCGCCTCCAGTGCGATATCAACTGAGTTAATGGGCTACTCCTCCCTCTTCAGGCACATACAGCTTCCGGTCGCGGACATAAGCCTCGACCTCAGGGCACACAAGATACCGGATTGAGCGGCCGGCTGCAATTCTTCTCCGGATCTCCGAGGCGGAGATGTCACAGGACCGCGCCCGCACGATATGGGAGAGCAGCTCACGGCCGGTTTCCGGAGGGAACCCCAACTGGTCCGGCGAGAGGGGGCGGTCAAAGCCCGGACGCTCGACGACCACCATGCGGCAGAGCCGCACCAGCTCCTCCGCCTCCCGCCACAGGTGGAGGTCGGCCAGCGCGTCCATGCCGATCACGAAGGAGATCCGGGCCGCCGGATACCGGGCGGCGAACTCCCGCACCGTATCGAGCGCGTACGAGACCCCGCCGCGGTCGATATCGGCCGACGAGCACGCGAGCCCGGGCGCGCCGCGCACGCTCAGCCTGACCATCTCAAGCCGGTCCTCGGCCGAGGCCATATCCGGCGACTGCCGCTTGAAGGGCGAGACGGCGCACGGCACCAGGTAGAGCCGGTCGAGGCCGCAGGCCTCGACCACGGCCTGCGCCGTCAGCAGATGCCCCAGATGGATCGGGTTGAAGGACCCTCCGAACAGGCCGACCTCCTTCATGCCGCACCCTCCCCCACCCCGCCGCCGACACGCGCTCCGGAGGCGCCGTCGAAATAGTGCGCCTGCCGCACACGCACCCCCACATCGGTCACCGTGCCGACCGCGGGCTCAGCGCCGGGCGCGCCGCGCGCAACAACCCGGCCGGCCCCGGGGCACTGCAGATAGACCAGCGTCTCGGAGCCCATCGGCTCCAAGACCTCCACCGAGGCGCTGAGCCGCGCCAGGCCAGCGCCCCCGCCCGCGCCCAGCTCGAAGGCCTCGGCGCGCAGGCCGGCCACGACCTCACGTCCCGCGCAGGCCGCCAGCGCGGCCGCGCAACAGCCCTCCAGCGGCCACGACACCGCCTCATGCTCGAACCACAGCGCGGCGTCACGGCGCACGAGCCGCCCCCGGAAGGTGCTGATCGGCGGCGTGCCGATAAACCCCGCCACGAACAGGTTCTGCGGCGAGCGGTAGACCTCCAGCGGGCGGGCCACCTGCTGCAGCACCCCCCGCTCCATCACCGCCACCCGGTCCCCCAAGGTCATGGCCTCGGTCTGGTCGTGGGTCACGTACAGCATCGTCGCGCCGAGCCGCCGGTGCAGGCGGTGGATCTCGCCGCGCATGTCCAGCCGCATCTTCGCGTCGAGGTTGGACAGCGGCTCGTCGAAG
>JAKJGY010000063.1 GCA_022704145.1 Verrucomicrobiota bacterium | reverse complement strand
TGGCGACGGGCGCGGGGGGGGTCAGGGTGATGCGGGGGTTGGGGCCGGTGGCGCGGTAGGTGAGCTTGGCGACGGCGTCGCCGAACAGCAGCACGTCGTCGGAGCTTTCCAGGCGGGCCTCGGCGTCGGCCGTGACGGCGCGCCAGCCCTCGTCGCCGGCGAAGGCGACGAGGGCTGGGTGGTCGTCGCGGTCGCGGCCGGCCCGGGTCATCTCGTAGGGCCGGTTTCCGGCGCGGGGGGCCCCGGCCGCGCAACAGGCCGCGAGCGGGGCGCCCCAGGCGAGGAGCGTGCGCGCGGCGGTGCGGCTGCGGGTGGGGCGCGGGCTGAGGCTCACTGGTCCTTCTCCCACCAGGGCTGGGAGGCGAAGACGGTGCGGAGGTCGGCCGCGAGATTCAGGACGGTGCGGCCAGCGGAGTTGGTGTAGGCGTGCGGGTACTGGTACCAGTAGCAGCGCACGGCCGGGAACTGGCTGGCGCTGTAAGGCCTGCTGGAGGGCTGCTGCACGGTGTCGCCGTGGAGGAGCTGCCAGTTCTTGACCTCCGACCAGGAGACGGCGCCGTCGCAGTCGGCGTCGATCTCGGTCTTGCCCGGTTTGCCGCCCAGATAGCCGGACCACTCCCATTTGCAGGGTGTGGCGCTGAACTCGTAGAGGTAACTGGAGCCGGGCTCGTCGGTCTCGGCGGCCTGGCCCCACTCACGGTAGCTGTCCGGGACGCCGCCCTCGGCGCCGCGCGTCGGGTCGGCGCTTGACAGCAGGGCCTCGGCGGGCAGGTAGCGTTTGGCGACGAGGTCGGCGAGGCGGGGCGGCAGCAGGCCGTTGTGGTCGCGCGAGTACGCCTGGAGGGCGTTGCCGATCGTGCGGAGTTCCTCGGCCAGGAGCGCGTACTGTCCGGCGGCGTCGCGTTCGGCGTAGGGCGTCTTCCGGTCGCAGGCCTTGGGGCCGGAGCGGTCGAGCGAGGTGCAGCCGTAGAGTCCGGCGGCCAGCGCGGCTAAGGCGAGCAGGCGTGTCGTGGTCATTTTCCCCTCCTAATGTTGGAATACGGGGCGCGCGCCTGCGACGGTTGCGAAGGTCAACGTGCCCTGACGGACCGAATTATGGAGCGGGCGGCGACGGGTGTCAAGGACGGCGCGGCCGGAGCGGGTGAAAATAGATAGCGGGTCCTCTTGACAACCGGGAGTCGATACGGGAAACTTGAAACGAATGGCATAATGTGTAGGCCGGCGGGCGTTTGTAGGCTCCCCGGGACGGAGGTGTGAGTGGATTCGATTGATGTGATGCGGCACAGCGCGGCGCATGTGATGGCGGCTGCGGTCTGTCAGCTTTTCAAGGACGTGAAGCTGGATATCGGGCCTTCCACGGAGGAGGGCTTCTATTACGATTTTGATCTGGAGCATCGGCTCGCGCCGGAGGACTTCCCCAAGATCGAGGAGGAGATCCGTGCGCTGATCGGCGCGGCGCTGCCGTTTGTGAGGCGCGAGGTTTCGCGCGAGGAGGCGGCGGCGCTGTTCGCCGGGCAGCCGTACAAGCTGGCGCGGCTGGCGGATATTCCTGAGGGCGAGGCGGTCTCGCTGTACACCTGCGGGGCGTTCACCGACCTGTGCCGCGGGCCGCACGTGGCCACGACGGCCGAGATCGGCGCGGTCAAGCTGATGGCGGTGGCCGGGTCGTACTATCGCGGCGACGAGAAGAACCCGATGCTGCAGCGGCTGTACGGCATGGCGGACGTCTCGCAGGAGGCGCTCGACGCCGCGCTGGCCCGCATCGAGGAGGCCAAGCGGCGCGACCACCGCAAGCTCGGGCGCGAGCTGGAGCTGTTCAGCATCAGCGACGACGTGGGCCCGGGCCTGGCGCACTGGCACCCCAAGGGCGCGCGGATCCGTGTGGCGATCGAGGATTACTGGCGTCGCGAGCATTTCCGCGCGGGCTATGAGATGGTGTTCACCCCGCATGTGGGCCGGGCCAAGCTGTGGGAGACCTCGGGGCATCTGGGCTTCTACCGTGACAGCATGTTCCCGAGTATGGGCGTGGCCGAGGGCGAGGGATCGCACGCGTCGGTGGAGCAGTATTTCGTCAAGCCGATGAACTGTCCGTTCCACATCCAGGTCTACAAGACCCGGCGCTACTCGTACCGTGACCTGCCGCTGCGCTGGGCCGAGCTGGGCACGGTCTACCGGTATGAGAAGGAGGGCGTGCGGCACGGCCTGCTGCGCGTGCGCGGCTTCACCCAGGACGACGCGCATATCTTCTGCACGCCCGCACAGATCGAGGGCGAGATCCGCTTCACCGTGAACTTCGCGCTGCGCATCCTGCGGCGTTTTGGCTTCACCGACATCACCGCCTACCTCTCCACGCGCCCCGAAAAGGCGGTGGGCCTCCCGGAGCGCTGGGAGCAGGCCACCCGCTCGCTGGAGAGCGCGCTCCAGGCGGAGGGCATCGCGTTCCAGGTGGACGAGGGCGGCGGCGCGTTCTACGGGCCGAAGATCGACCTCAAGATCAAGGACGCGCTGGGGCGGCCGTGGCAGCTCGGCACGATCCAGTTCGACTTCAACCTGCCGGAGCGGTTCAAGCTGACTTACATCGGCGAGGACGGCCAGGAGCACCAGCCCTATATGGTGCACCGTGCCCTGCTGGGGAGCCTGGAGCGCTTCTTCGGCATCCTGATCGAGCACTATGGCGGCGCGTTTCCGGCCTGGCTCGCGCCGGAGCAGGTGCGGGTGCTGCCGATCACGGCCGGCCAGATCGAGTACGCCAGGGGCATCGAGTCGAAGCTGCGCGAGGCGGACGTGCGCGTGACCGTCGATGCGGACAACGAGAAGCTGGGCGCCAAGATCCGGCGCGCGCAGCTTGAGAAGGTGCCGTACATGCTGGTGGTGGGCGGCCGCGACGCCGAGGCGGGCGTCGTCTCCGTGCGCAGCCGCGAGGCGGGCGACCAGGGCGCGATGACGCTGGAGGCGTTCCAGGGTCTCTTCCAGGCGGCTTTGCAGGCTTAGGCTGATGAGGTGTCAGGTCCCGGCGGGTGCCGGGAGGGTGTGAGGAATCAGGTGCCGCACAGCGGCGCAATACAGGAGGTGGGCTATCGCTTCGTTTATCCGAGTCAACTTTAAGATCCGAGTCCCCAACGTCCGTGTGATCGACGCGGACGGCCAGATGAAGGGAGTCATGGCGACGCGCGACGCGCAGCGTCTCGCCGATCAGCAGGGACTCGACCTCGTGGAGGTCTCCCCGAACGCCGAGCCGCCGGTCTGCAAGATCATGGACTTCGGCAAGTTCCGCTACGAGGAAAGCATCAAGCGCAAGCAGGCGCGCAAGAACCAGAAGACGACGCAGATCAAGGAGGTCAAGTTCCACGCGAGCGTGGACACGAACGACCTGGCCCACAAGCTGCGTCAGATCAAGGAGTTTCTCGCCGAAGGCCATAAGGTCAAGGTGACGCTCCAGTACCGCGGGCGCGAGAACGCGCACAAGGAGCTGGGGATGGAGGTGGTCAACCGGGTGATCCAGGACTGTGCCGCCGAAGCCATTGTCGAACAGTCGCCGCGGCTGATCGGGCGTACGCTCGGCTGCATGCTGGCCGCGCGCCCCCCGAAGGCGGGCACGGCCGGCCATGCGCCTGCGCCCCGTCCGGCCGCTCCCGCACCCGCACCTGCACCCGCACCTGCACCTGCACCTGCGCCGACGCCTGCGCCTGCGCCTGCGGCTCCCGCCAACTGAGCGCATCCGGGCTTCCCGGCCGACACGGACGCCGTCCCGGCCGGGACGGCGCCTCTGGTTATGAAGCGGTGTGTGCTCCATATCGATATGGACGCGTTCTTCGCGGCCGTGGAGCAGCGCGACCGGCCGGAGTTGCGCGGCCGGCCGGTGGTGGTCGGCGCGCCGCCCGACCGGCGCGGCGTGGTATCGACCTGCTCGTATGAGGCGCGCGTCTACGGCATCCGCTCGGCCATGCCCTCGCGTGAGGCCTACCGGCGCTGTCCGCAGGCCGTTTTCCTGCCGCCTGACATGGCGCGCTACGAGGAGGCCTCGCGCCGCGTGTTCGCGATTTTCGCGCGTTATTCGCCGCTGGTCGAGCCGCTCTCGATCGACGAGGCGTTCCTGGACGTCACGGGCGTGCGCCGCCTTTTCGGCGGCGGCGAAGAGATCGCGCGCCGGATACGGGCGGAGGTGCGGGCGGAGGTCGGGCTGGCCGCCTCGATCGGCGTGGCGGGCAACAAGTTCCTGGCTAAGCTCGGCAGCGAGAGGGCCAAGCCTGACGGGCTCTTCGTGATGCCTGAGGCGCGCGAGGAGGTGGTGCGGGTGCTGGGCGCCCTGAAGGTCGGCGCGCTGTGGGGCGTCGGCAAGGTTACGGGCGCGGCGCTGGAGCGCGCGGGCTATCAGACGGTCGCGGATCTGCAGCGGGCCGACCCTGCGGTGCTGGCGCGCGCGGTGGGGGAGTGCCTGGCCGCCCATCTGCGGGCGCTGGCGTTCGGCGAGGACAGCCGTGAGGTGGAGACGGAGTTCGAGGAGCGGAGCCTTTCGCGGGAGTATACTTTTCCGGCCGACTGCCGCGACCGCGAGACGGTACGCGGGGTGCTCAAGGGGCTCTCCGATGAGGTGGGCCGGCGCCTGCGCGCGCACGGGCGTTTCGCGACGGTGGGGCGGCTCAAGCTGCGCTGGGCCGACTTCCGGACGATCACGCGGCAGGCCCCGTTCGAGACGGCGGTGTGTGACGACTTCGCGCTGCGCGCGCTGGCGCTGAGGCTTTTCGACGCCGAGCGGCTGGCGCAGCCGGTGCGGCTGGTCGGCTTCGGCGTCAGCGGGCTCTGCGAGGGCCGCCGCGAGCAGCTCACGCTATTTGATGACGCGCCAGCGGCGCGAGATAAGCGCGAGCGGCTGTGCCATGCGGTGGACGCCCTCTGCGAGCGGCTCGGCACGGGGAGCGTGAGGCGGGCTGGCGAACGTGAGGACGGAGGGGCTGAACCATGAGGAAGATTATCCATCTCTCAGACCTGCACGTCGGCTATCCGGAGCTTGGCGCGCGGCTGGAGGAGCTGGTCACGCGGCTGATCTACCACAAGACGCCTGCGACGAATTACGTCGTGGTGGTGACCGGCGACCTGGTGGAGGATGCGACGCGTGCGGGGAGCTACACGGCGGCGGCCGGCCAGCTCGACCGTCTCCGTGCGGCGGGGTTCACGGTATTGGCCGTGCCGGGCAACCACGATTACGGCACCGGCACGGTGGCGTCGCGCGACTATGTGGCGCGTTTCAAACGGTGCTTTTTCGGAAAGGCAGGCGGAACTTATCCCCGGCTGGACATCGTGGACGGCGTGGCCTTCCTCGGGCTGGATTCGATGGCCGGGGAGCTGAACTGGTACGACCGGCTCTTCGCCGAGGGCGAGCTGGGGGCGGCGCAGCTCGGAAGGCTGGAGCGGCTGTTGCGCAGGCGGGCGGTGCGGGCGTGCTCGCACCGTGTGGTCTATCTGCACCACCACCCGTTCCACCCGAAGCCGTTTCACCAGCTCAAGGACTCGGAAGGGCTGGAACGGGTGCTGGCGGGCGCCCGAATAGACGTACTGCTCTTCGGGCACAATCATGACGGCCGTGTGTGGAACGGCGGTTGGGGCATCCCGCGCGTCTATGACGGCGGCACCTCCACCGGCAAGGCGGGATATCCGGCGCCGCACCGCGTGATCGACCTCGCGCGCGAGCCGGCCTTCGACTACGACGCGCGGTTGTGAGCGCACGGGCCGGGGCGGTCAGGCGCGGCGTGAGCCAGGACGCAGGTGGCTGAGGTGCCGGGCAGGGGGAGGACGCGGACGGGGCAGCCGTAGGCGGTCTCCAGGAGGCCCGGGGCGAGCACGTCCGGGGGCGCGCCGTCCGCGAGCAGGCGGCCTTCTGCGAGGAGCAGCAGCCGGGGGAAGTGCAGGCTGGCGAGGGTCAGGTCATGGACGACCATGAGGATCGTGGTCTGACGCTCGCGGTTGAGGCGTGTCAGGAGGCTCATCATCTCGGCGCGGTGGCGCAGGTCGAGGTGCGAGGTCGGCTCGTCGAGCAGCAGGATCTCCGGGCGCGCGGCGAGGGCCATGGCGAGCGCGAGGCGCTGCCGCTCGCCGCCGCTCATCGCGGGAAGGGGGCGGTGGCGCAGCTCCCAGGTCTCGGTGAGCCGCAGCGCCTCCTCGACGGCCTCCAGGTCTTGGGCGGCGGGGCCGCCGAAGCGCGGCAGCGAGGCGGTCCGTCCGAGCAGCACGAACTCATAGGCGGTGAAGGGAAGGTCGCGCGGGAGTTCCTGCGGCACGACCGAAAGCAGGCGGGCGCGGGCACGGGGGGAGAGCGTGGGGCAGTCGGTGCCGGCGAGGCGCACGGCGCCCGAGCGCGGGGGCAGCAGGCCGGTGACGACGCGCAGCAGCGAGGATTTGCCCGCGCCATTCGGGCCGACGAGCGCGGCCATCTCGCCGCGGGCCAGGCGCAGCGAGACACCGTTCAGCACGGCCGTTCCGCCGTAACAGGCGGTCACGTGTTCCAACTCGA
Organism: Verrucomicrobiota bacterium; assembly: GCA_022704145.1. Taxonomy (GTDB): domain Bacteria; phylum Verrucomicrobiota; class Kiritimatiellia; order RFP12; family UBA1067; genus JAKJGY01. The sequence goes on along the minus strand of JAKJGY010000063.1, from coordinate 13,756 downwards.
CCATATCGCGCACTCCAGAGCTTACGACGTATCACACTTTGAAAGGTGTGATCATTAGAGTCCTCCGAACTTACCCCGTCGTGTCAGCAGAAAGAGGAAAAAGGGGCCTCCGGAAAGCGAGGTGATCACGCCGACCGGAATCTCGTGGGGGGCGGTCACCGTTCGGGCGAGGGTGTCGCAGAGCACGAGGAAGGCGCCGCCTGCGAACGCCGCACAGGGCAGGAGCATACGATGTTTCGCGCCCACCAAGCGGCGCAGCGCGTGCGGCACGACGAGCCCGACGAAGCCGATGATGCCCGAGACCGCAACCGCACAGGCGGCGGCGAGCGTGGCGGCTGTCAGGATCACGGGCAGGGCTACGCGCGTGCGCACGCCGAGATGGTGGGCGGCCTCGCTGCCCAAGGAAAGGGCGTCCAGCGTGCGCGCTTCGATCAACAGCGCCGCGAGCGCGCAGGCGACCAGCGCGCCCGCCGCGCAGATGAGCGGCCAGGAGGTTGTCTGAAGGCTGCCCAGCAGCCACCAGGTGATGCTGTGTACGGCGCGCGTCTTGGCGAACGAGAGCACCAGCATGAGGAGGCTGGAGAGCATCGAGCCGACCACGACGCCGGTGAGGATGAGGGCGTCGGGCGTGTAGCCGCCGCTGCGGCGCGCCAGCGAACAGACGAGCAGCAACGTCGCGGCGGCGGCGACAAAGGCCCCGGCCGGCAGCGCCAGGGGCGAGACAGCCGCCAGGCCGAAGGCGATGATCACGGCCGCACCCAGGGAGCCGCCGCTGCTGACGCCGAGCACGAAGGGCTCCGCCAGCGCGTTGCGCAGCACAGCCTGCAGCGCGCACCCGGAGCAGGAGAGCGCGGCGCCGACCAGGAAGCCTGTGACCAGACGGCAGAGACGCAGCTCAAGCAGGGCGCGGCCCGTCGCCGTGGCGGTGTCGGGCCAGCCGAAGCCCGAGGGGCCTGCCAGCAGGCTCAGCCCCGCGATCAGCAACAGCGTGACGAGCGCGAGCGCGAACAGGAGGGGACGGGTCTTACGCATGGTGCCTATTCGTTCAGGGTGTGTGCGGCCGGTCGCCGTAACCGGGCGTCGCTGGCCCTGGCCGCGTCCTGCGCCAGAACCGCTCGGAGTTGTGCGATGCCCTCCAGGACGCGCGGGCCGGGCCTGCAGACGGCGTTGAGGTCGGCGACGGTGTACACGCGCCGCGCGCGCACCGCCGCGAGTGCACGCCAGCCGGTCTGGGCTGCGAAAAGGTCGGCGGGCTCCCGCACAGCGGTCTCGAAAAGGCAGAGCAGGATGTCCGGATCCTGCGCCAGCAGCCACTCCAGCGAGACGCGGTAGTAGTCGGCGGCGGCGCCGTCGCCCACGTTGTCGGCGCCCGCCAGGCGCAGCAGCTCGGCGATGAACGCGTGGCGTCCGGCGGTGATCGGTGAGTCGGCGGCAAAGAGCAGCGCGACACGCGCGCGCCGGGCGGGCGGCGGCGCGGCACGCGCAGCGGCCAGCCCGGTGCGGATGTCGGCCGCGAGCGACTGCGAGCGGGCCTCGCGGCCGGTCAGGGTGCCGAGCTGGAGCAGGGCGGCGGGGATGTCGTCGAGTCGCGCGCAGGGCACGTGGACGACCGGGATGTGCAGCGCCTCAAGGCGACGGGGGAGGTCGGGGTCGGCCAGGACGCTCTCCAGCACATGCGTGGGGCGGGCGGCGAGGAGCGGCTCCAGCCAGGGCGTGCCGAAACCGCCGACCGCTGGGACGCTCCGGGCCTCAGGCGGGTAGTCGCAGGAGTCGGAGCGTCCGACGAGCAGCTCGCCTGCGCCGATGGCGAAAAGGCTCTCCGTGAGATTCGGCGCGGTGGAGACTAGCCGCAACGGGCTGGCGCCGTCGCGCGCGGTGGTCCGGGGCGAGCAGCCGGCCGGCCCGAGCAGCAGGGCCGGCACAGCGAGGCCGAGCCAGACGCGCCACCGGGCGGTTCTGCGGAACCGTGGCGTGTCGCGTGAACCGGGCCGGCTGGCCTGCCGGGCCCCGCTGCTGTGCTTCAGTGGGCGCATGTCAGAACGAGTACGAGGCGCATAGCTTCCATGTGCGGCCGCTTGCGGGATAGTAGCTGGAGCCGTAGAAGCTGCAGGCGGCATATTCGCGGTCGAACACGTTGTCCGCGCCCGCCAGCAGCCGCAAGCCCTTCAGGAAGGGCGGCTCGTAACGGAGCGCCAGGTCTAGCGTGCCGTAGGCGTCGAGCTTGTCCAGCGTGTTGGCGAAGTCGGAGCCGGAACGCTGCGAGGAGACGTAGCGCGCGGTTCCTAACGCGGCGAGGTCGGGGGTGAGGGAGACCTCGCCGTTAACCGTGACGGAGTGGCTCGGCACCAGCGGCACGTCATGGCCGTCGAACGCGCCTTCCGAGAAGGCGGCGTCGGTGAAGTCGTAGACGACGTCGAGTGCGCCGACCCCTTCGCGCGCCCAGCGCAGGGAGGCCTCCACGCCTTGGCGGCGGATCGCGTCCGGCGCGTTCACGTTCATAAAGGCGGTGGGGTCGTAGTAGATCTCGTCGTGCGTGTCGAGCTGGTAGAGGGTCGTGCCCAGTGTCCACTCGTCGGCGAGGGAAACCTCCGCGCCCAGCTCGAGGCTCAGGCCCCGCTCCGGCACGAGGCCGGTGTTCGGGGCGCCGGTCCAGCCGACGGTCTCGTCGATGAAGGGCGCGTGGTAGGTGCGTGCGGCGCGCGCGAAGAGCTTGGACGCCTGCGTCGGGCGGTAGAGCAGGGCGGCGTCGCAGGCCCACTCGCTGTCGTCGTAGGAGGTCGTGCCGGCCGCGCCCGTGACGCGGTTCGAGAAACGCTCGAGTCGTCCGCCGAGCGCGAGCGAGAGCGTTTCGGTGAGGAAGAACTCATCCTTGGCGTAGCCGCCGAGGGTTGTGCGGTCGAAGTCCCAGGCGTTGGCGTAAGGGAAACCGAAGGAGCTGCCGTGGCTGTTGATCCGCGAGGTGTCGTAACGCAGGTCGAGGCCGGCGACGAACTGGTTTTCGTGCCCGGCGACGGCACCGTCATTGGAGTAGCGCGGGGTCAGCCCGAAGGTGTCGGTGGCGCTGGAGCGGTAGGAGGAGTAGGTCGCGCCGAGGTAACGGAAGTCGGTCTCGCGGCGGCTGGCCGTGAGGTTGGCGTCTAGCCTGCCGTTGTCACCCACCGGCGCGCCGCCCGCGAGGTTGCCGCCCCAGGTTGTGAACCAGGCGCGGTCGTCCGGTGAGAGGGTCTGGCGGGGGTCGCGCTTGAACTGCTGCCACGAGAGCGCGCCGGGCAGGCCGTACTCGCTGTCGTGGTAGAAGGTGGAGAGCGAGGCGCGCTGTCCGCCCTGCCACGTCTGGGCCACGGAGGCGTCGATATTCCACGACTCGTAGTCGCCGTTGGCGCGGTAGCCGCCGGTCTTGTTCCAGTCGGCGGAGGCGGCGTAGGTGGCGCCGTCGCCCAGGGCGCCCGCCGTGCTGAGGTGGCTCGCGTAGGAGTCATAGGAGCCGGCGGAGGCCGACACCGTGGTGAGGGGCTTGGCCTCAAGCGAGGTGTCGGTGATGATGTTGATCACCCCGGCCTCGGCGAAGTCGCCGTACAGGACGGTCTGGGGGCCGCGGATGACCTCGATCCGCCTGACCGAGTGGACGGGGATGCGCATCAGGTTGGGCGCGGCGAGGTCGGGATTGTTGAGCCGCTCGCCATTCACTAGGATCAGCGCGCGGCCGTGGGCGTTCTCGCCGAAGCCGCGCAGGGCGACCGAGGCGGTGGTGGGGTTGTCCGAGAAGTTTCTGACCGCGACGCCGGCCTGCTTCTGGAGGACGTCGACGAGGTTCTGCTGGCCGCCGCGGGCGATCTCTGCGGCCGTGAGAACCCGCACGTTGGCGGGCAGCTCCTCGGCGGTGCGGCCGGTGCGGCTGGCCTGAACGATGATGGGCGGCAGGTTGGTGGCGGGGCCCTCGGCACGGAGGGTGTGGAGCGGGGCGGTGAGCACGAGCGCGGCGCAGGCGGCCTGCGCGCGCAGGGGGTTCGTTCGCATGTGTGGCCTTCTCCTCTTGCGGGAGGTGAGGGCACGCCCGACGGCGAGAGACGCGAACGCGAAAGCGCAAACGCGGGCCGGAAACCGCCGGCCTACGACTCACGCTCCTCTGGCGCGGAGGGGTGCCGCAAACCGCAACCGGCCCGTCTTCTGGCTCACGGCTTGTCCTCGCCCCCGCCTTCTCTCCCTTGCGGGAAATGGCCTGTGGGGGCTTGTAGCCGTATACAGCGGCGCGACCGCGCCCGAATTTCACGGGCTTCCGATAACCGGTGCAGATGAGAGAGAGATTAGGTTAATCGTGAGGGGAAGTCAACCCTGTCTGTGATTCAGTGAGACTCGATTAGACTTGTTGGGGCCGCGTTTTTTTTGCACCATAGCCATTTTCAAGGAGGGTCGGAAGAAATGGCGCAGACACTGGTGGAGAAGATTCTGGCGGCGCACCGTATCGCGGGCGAGGCGGTGCCGGGGCGGGAACTGGCGATCCGGATCGATCAGACGCTGACGCAGGACGCGACAGGCACCATGGCGTACCTGCAGTTCGAGAGCATGGGGCTTGACCGCGTGAAGGCGGATCTGGCGGTGAGCTATGTCGACCACAACACGATCCAGGTGGGTTTCGAGAACGCCGATGACCACGCGTATCTCAAGAGCGTGGCGCAGCGCTACGGCATCGTCTTCTCGCGTCCGGGCAACGGCATCTGCCACCAGCTCCACCTCGAGCGCTTCGGCCGGCCGGGCGCCACCTTGCTGGGCAGCGACTCCCATACGCCGACCGGCGGCGGGATCGGCATGCTGGCGATCGGCGCGGGCGGTATCGATGTGGCGGTGGCGATGGGCGGCGGCCCGTTCTACCTGACCTACCCGAAGGTGACGCTGGTGCGCCTGACCGGCCGCCTGCCGCCCGGGGTCTCGGCCAAGGACCTGATCCTGCGGGTGCTCGCCGAGTACGGCACCAACGGCAATGTGGGGCGCGTGCTGGAGTACGGCGGGCCGGGCGTGGCGACGCTGGGCGTGCCCGCGCGCGCCACCGTCACCAATATGGGCGCGGAGCTGGGCGTGACCACCTCCGTCTTTCCCAGCGACGAGGTGACGCGGGCCTTTCTGCGCGCGCAGGGCCGCGAGGGCGACTGGACGGCGTGGGCCGCGGACGAGGGCGCGGTGTACGACCGTGTCCTGGAGGTCGATCTGGGCGGACTGGAACCGCTGGCGGCCTGTCCGCACTCGCCGGGTAATATCGCCACGGTGGCCTCGCTCGCGGGCAGGCGGGTCAATCAGGTGCTGATCGGCTCGTGCACCAACTCCTCCTACCGCGACCTCAAGACCGTGGCGCTGATGCTGCGCGGCAAGAAGGTGCACCCGGATGTCGAGGTCGGCGTGGCGCCGGGCTCGCGCCAGGTGGTGGAGATGCTGGCGCGCGAGGGGCTGCTGACCGACCTGGTGCTGGCGGGGGTGCGGATCCTCGAGAACGCCTGCGGGTTCTGCATCGGCAACCACATGTCTCCCGGCACCGACGCGGTGAGCCTGCGCACCAGCAACCGGAACTTCGAGGGGCGTTCGGGGACGCGCTCGGCGCAGGTCTATCTGGTGAGCCCTGAGACCGCCGCCGCTGCGGCCCTGACCGGCGTGTTCACGGACGCGCGCACGCTGGCGCTGGCGGAGCCGGTGGCCGAGCCCGAGGCGTTCGCGCGGGACGACAGCCTGTTCCTGTTCCGCGAGACGGCCGGGCGCGGGGTGCCGGGGGCCGCGATCGTGCGGGGCCCGAATATCGGCACGGTACCGTCCGGCAAGCCGCTGCCGGAGCGGCTCGACGGGGTCGCGGCCATCAAGGTGGGCGACAAGATCACCACGGACCACATCATGCCGGCCGGCGCGCGGCTGAAATACCGTTCCAACGTGCCGCAGTACGCGAAGTACGTCTTCGAGCCGGTCGACGCGGCGTTCTTTGCGAACGCCTCGGCCAACCGCGACGCGGGCCTGCATAACGTGATCGTCGCGGGCGAGAGTTACGGTCAGGGCTCGAGCCGTGAGCACGCGGCCATGTGCCCGATGTACCTCGGGGTGCGCGCGGTTGTCGCGAAGAGCATCGAGCGGATCCACCTCGCCAACCTGATCAACTTCGGGATCGTGCCGTTCGCCTTTGCCGACCCCGCAGACTATGAGGGGGTGGCCCAGGGCGACCGGCTGGCGGTCGAGGGCCTGCGTGCGGCGGTGGCCGGCGACGGCCGCGCGGTGGTCCGCAACCTCACGCGCGGCACGGAGTTTGCGGTCGCGGTCGCGCTGACCGACCGTCAGAGGACGCTGCTGCTCAACGGCGGGCTGCTGGCCGCGGTGGCGTGCGGCGCCGTGTGCTGAAGAGGGCGGGGCGCGCGCGCCCCGCCCCGCCGGGGGCTCCGTATGACGTCACAGGCCATCAGCGAGCGGCTCAGAGGGCTGGGCTCCGAGGCGCGTGCGAGCGCCTCGCGAAGGTTCTTCAAGACCGGTCCCGGCGAATACGGTGAGGGCGATGTCTTCTACGGCCTGACGGTGCCGCAGGTGCGGGCCGTGGTGGCCGAGGTCAGCCCGTTGCCCGAGCGGGTGACGCTCGCCCTGCTCCGTTCGCCAGTCCACGAGGCGCGTCAGTTGGCCCTGCTGGTGCTGGTCCGGGCGTATGCGTGCGGCGACGGGGCGGCGCGCGAAAGGATCTTTGCGTGTTACCTCGCGAACACCCGCTGGATCAACAACTGGGACCTGGTGGACTGTTCGGCCGAACATATCGTAGGCGCGCATCTGTCCGGCCGTGACCGCGCGCCGCTTGACGCCCTCGCCGTTTCGGCGTCGCTGTGGGAGCGGCGGATCGCGATTGTGGCGACCTTCCATCTGATCCGGCGCGGCGTGTTCGATGATACGCTCCGGGTGGCGGGGATGCTCTTGGCCGACCGCGAGGATCTGATCCATAAGGCGACGGGCTGGATGTTGCGTGAGGTCGGCAAGCGCGCGCCTGAGGTCGAGCGCGCGTTTCTGGACCGGCATGCGCCAGCGATGCCGCGCACGATGCTGCGCTATGCGATCGAGCGTTTTCCCGAGGCGGAGCGGCGGCGTTATCTTTCGGCCGGAAGGCTTTGACCGCTGCGGCGTCTAGGCCGTATACTGCTGCCAAAACACGTGGCAGGCCGCGCCGGGGGGCGGTCGGCACGTCAGCCGCGCAACAGGACGCCGATCCCGAATGACACCTTTACAAACCACCCTTATCGCGCTTGTCGAAGGCCTGACGGAGTTCCTGCCTGTATCCTCAACCGGACATATGCTGATCGTCCAACGGGCGCTGGGCCTGGCGAGTGACGACGCGCTGGTCAAGGCGTTTACGGTCAACATCCAGTTCGGCGCGATCCTCGCGGTGGTGGTGCTGTACGGGAGGCGTTTTGTGCAGTCGCGCGTGTTCTACGCACGGCTGCTGGTTGCCTTTCTGCCTGCGGCGGTCTTCGGCCTGGCGTTTAGCGCGCTGATCGACCGGCTGCTTGAGAGCGTGCAGGTCGTGGCGGTCATGCTGATTCTGGGCGGGGTGCTGATGCTCAAGGTCGACCGGTGGTTCAGCCGGGTTGCGGAGAGCCAGGAGGTCGACTGGCGGCGCGCGCTGCGCATCGGCCTGTTCCAGTGCGTCGCCATGGTGCCGGGGGTCTCGCGGTCGATGGCCACGATCGTGGGCGGCATGAGCGCGGGTCTGACGCGCCAGAACGCGGCGGAGTTCTCGTTCTTCCTGGCCGTGCCGACCATGGCGGCGGCGGCGGGCTACTCGCTCCTGAAGGTGCTGACGGAGCCGGCGCTCGCCGGGGCGCTGGCCAGCTCGGTCAAGACCTTGCTGCTCGGCAACGCGATCGCCTTCGTGGTCGCGCTGGGCGCCATCCGTTTCTTCATCGGCTTCCTGACCCGTTACGGGTTCAAGGTGTTCGGCTACTACCGCATCGGGTTCGGCCTCGTGCTGCTGGCGTGGGCGCTGCTGCGCGGCGGCTGACGCGTCACAGGCCGGCAAAGAGGCCGGCTTCTGTCGGACGGGGGTAGGTCGCGCAGCCTTGGCGCGCGGCGTCGGAGAGCGGGATATTCCAGGCGTCGAAGATCGCCGCGATGTTCTGCCCGGTGAGCCGCGAGAGGCGCAGCGCCCACTGGTCGCGCTTGTCGGCGTCGGTCTTCGGGCGCTCCGCCGGCTTCAGCGTGCGGTACTCGGCGAAGAGCTTCTCGAAGGCGCCCCAGCCATAGACCTGCTGGAGACGCACGAAGGTCTCGAGCGCCAGGAACGGGTCGTCGCACCACGCCTCGTGCTGCTTGCCTGCGGCGGCCCACTGGCGCACCTTGGCCTGCAGCTTCTCCTCGCCCATGCGGGTCTGGCGCGGGCGGATGCCGCAGGCGTGCTCGAGGTTGTAGAGCGTGAAGAAGTTGACGGTGACCTCGCCTGTGCCGTGGAAGGTCCAGTCCCCGTTCTGGTGGTTATGGCCAAGCTCGTGGAAGAAGCCCCAGTCGCCCTTGGCGCGCAGCGACGCGAGGTCGACCAGCTCCTTGGCGGTGACGCCGGGTATCATGATCGGGTAGCCCGCGTGCATCCAGCCGGCGCAGAGCTGGACGTCGGCGACGAAGCGCTCGGCCGAGCGCCGCGCGGCGGGCAGGCCGGTGAGGCGCGCGTCCAGGTCGGCGAGGCCGTCCCAGAAGCGCAGCAGGGCGGCAGGGTCGTCCAGCGCGCGGATCTGTTCGGAGGGGACCGTGAGGATGATCTTGTCGCTCTCAAGCTCAGCCCACGGCGCGGGGGCGGAGCGCAGCGTCGCGCGCCAGGCTTCCAGCGAGTCGCGGCCCAGCTTGAACCAGGGCGCGCGGCAGGCGTTGCCGAGCGTGACCTTCACCGTCGGCTCGGAGGCCTGTGGGCGGTCGGGCACGACGATGTAGAGCAGTCCGCCGAAGGGCGAGGTGACGGTGGTGCGGGACTCTTTGAGCGGCACCTCCAGGTCGACTTTCGGCGCGCGCGACCACTGCTCGTGGCGGGTGTTGTCGCAGGTGGTGGAACCGACGCGCAGGCGCAGCCCGAGGCGTTCCGCGCCGGGCGGCAGTTCGGCGGTGACGGGTTCGCCGGCGGCGGCGTAGAGGCCGGTGCTGTGCCAGCGGGGGACGTCCAGGGCGACCGTCAGCGCGCGTCGGCCGCGCGGCGCGTCGGCGGGCGGCAGGCCGGGGTAGGCGGCGGCGGCCGGATGGGCCGGCCAGGGATCGAGCGGCTTCGCCCGCCAGGCGGCCTGCTGCTCGAGCAGGGCGAGGCGCGCGGCGATGTCGGCGGCGGCGAGCGGGCTCTGGGGCGAGGGCTGCTTGGCGGCCTGCGCTGAGGCCAGGAGGGCGTTGACCGACCGTGCGAGGGGGGTGTCGCCCGCGGCGGGCAGGGCCGACTTGGCCGCGCAGAGCGTGGCGTTGAGCTGGCGCAGGGTGGCGCGGTCGGTGATGCCGCCGTTCGCGGCGAGCGCGGCGGCTGCGGTGACGTTGAGCGCGGCCGGCAGGGGGTGGTCGGCGCGATAGCCGCGCGGGTCGGTGCGGCCCGCGAAGTCGCCGGTGATCAGCAGGCCGGCCGGCGCGAGCAGGCGGTTGAAGAGGTTGTCGGTCGCGAGGGACTTGCCGCCCGAGACCTGCTGCCAGCCCCAGCCGATGCCGGAGGCCAGCAGGCCGCCGCCGCCGGTGACGAACGCGCGCACGCGCTCAAGCGCCTCTGCGGGCAGGCTGTCCGGGTAGGCCGCCAGGACGGCGGTCGAGGCGACGAGGGCGTCGAGCGAGGGGATCTCGCTGACCTCGAAGCCGCCGCGGGCGCGCAAAGCCTGGGCGAAATCGGGGTTCTTGTAGACGGCCACGGTGTTGCGGCCCTGTCCGAGCCAGACGAGGGCGTTGGTGACGAAGGCGGCGGTGTCGGCCTTGCCGAAGGCCTCCGCGGAGTAGAACGAGGGATGCCCGACCGCCACGACGCGGCCTTTGCCGTAACGCGCCGCGCACGCCACCGGCAGCACCGCCTTGCCGCACGCCGCGCCGATCACGGGGAAGGCGTCCTCGCCGCCGCACAGCACGACGCCCGGCGCGCCGCCGCTGTCGATCGCGCCGACCCCGCGCAACAGTGCGGCGCGATCCTCCGCCTGGGGGGCGGCGAAAAGCGTGTGGGCGAAAAACAGACCCGTTCCGAACAGCACAACACATTTGAGCATGAGTCAACACCTCCGACTACGCACACTCTATCAAAGGGCGGCGGCCGCTGTCGCGTGAAATTCTGGCTGCTGCGGGCGTGCCTGCCCCGTCCGCCCGCGTCGCAGGGACGGGGGACGGTCGGTTCAAAGTCGGCTCATGGGGGTTTGAGGGTGCGCTGCTTTGTGATACGATACGCGCATCACGCTGAGCGGAGGGTGCCGGGGCCCACGGCGTGAGCGGCGGGAGGAGGGGCGTATGGGGCGCGGTGTACGAAGTGGGGTGGTGGGGGTCCTGTTGGCGGCGATGACGCTGAACGCAGCGCCGAAAGAGGGCGGGTATCCGTTTGACGGGTTCACGGGGTTCAACGTTAGCGACATGGCGGAGCGGCTGGAGGCGGGGGGCTTCTCAGTTGCGGTATGGGTGCGGGTCGAGGACGCCGCACGCTCGCAGATGTTCCTGACGATGGGCGAGCCCGGACAGGATTTCTCGCTGTATCTCTTCAACGGCGCGGTGAGGATGCTGGTCGAGGGCGAGGACGGGAAGTACGGCTTCGCGCTGGCCAAGGCACCTCAGGCGGGGGTTTGGACGCATTACGCGGGGACGTATGACGGGAAGGTGGCTAAGGTCTACCGTGACGGGATGCTGGAGGGCGAGAAAGCCATCTCACTCAAGCGGGAACGGTTCAAGGCGCCTCTGACGGCGGGCGTGGTGATGGGGTCGGACGAGCGCAACCTCAAGGGCTTGATGAATGACATCCGTGTGTGGAACCGTGTGCTGGATGCCGCGGAGGTGGGCGTCGTACACAAGGGCGAGGCGCGGCAGGGGCTTGCCGACAAGCTGGTGTGCCACTGGATGACGTATCCGACAGACACGACCATCGCCAACAAGGTGGCGGGGGCTCCGGAACTGGTCAAGATCCAGCCGACGCACGCGACGCTCCAGAACCGAAAGGTGGACGGGTTCCGCGGTATCTGGTACTACAACCAGCCGTCCAAGGACGAGTACGTCTACAAGTACAGCGGGGGGCTGGGGACCTATTGTGCGAAACACATCCCGATGGCGTGGTACGCGCCGGAGGCCAACAAGACCTTCTTCTGCTATGGCGGCACCGACGGGCGCAACAGCACGCTCCTCCACATGGTCTCGTATTACGACCACGCGACGGGCAAAGTGGCGCGGCCCACGCTGCTGCTCGACAAGAAGACGGATGACGCGCACGATAACCCGGTGATCAACGTCGACGACAAGGGATATATCTGGCTCTTTTCGAGCAGCCACGGGCGCGGCCGGCCCTCGTACATCTCGCGCAGCGTCAAGCCGTATGACATCGACCAGTTTCAGCTCATGTGGACGGGTAACTTCTCCTATCCCCAGCCGATCTACTATCCGGGTAAGGGCTTTCTCTTCATCCACACGTGGTATGTGAAGGGGCGCGGGAATTACATGATGACCAGTAACCCGGAGGGGACTGAGTGGAGCGAGCGTAAGCAGACCGCCTATTTCGAGGACGGTCATTACCAGCTCAGTTGGACGCTGCCTGGCAAGAAGACGGGCGTGGCGTTCAACCAGCACCCGAGGGGCAAAGGGCTCAACTACCGGACGAACGTGTATTACATGGAGACTGACGATTTCGGCGCGACGTGGAAGACGGTCCGGGGCGAGGTGCTGGAGACGCCTCTGACGAACAAGGTGAACGCCGCACGGGTGCTGGAATATGAGAGTAAGCCGCGAAACTGCTATATCAAAGACGTGCAGTTCGACTCCAAGGGGAACCCGGTCATCCTCTTCGTGTTGAGCAAGGGGTACGAGTCCGGGCCGGCGAACGGCCCGCGCGAGTGGCGGACCGTGCGTTGGACAGGGGCGGCGTGGGAGGAGCGCTTCACGGGGATCGTCTCCGACAACAACTACGACACGGGGCCGGTCTACCTCGAGAGTGACACGCGCTGGCGCATCATCGGCCCGACGCAGCCCGGGCCGCAGCCGTTCAATCCGGGCGGCGAGATCGGCATGTGGCTGAGCGAGGACGCGGGCGCGACATGGCAGTTGGCCAAGCAACTGACGAGTGGCAGCGAGATGAACCACACCTACGTGCGCCGTCCGGTAAACGTCCATCCGGACTTCTACGGGTTCTGGGCCGACGGGCACGGGCGCAAGCCCTCCGAGTCGCGGCTGTACTTCTGTAACCGCGCCGGCGACGTCTTCAGGCTGCCGCAGCGCATGGAGGGCGCCTTCGCGCGGCCCGAGCCGGTGGGGCGCTGAGACCCGCCCCTTACCGTCTGCGGTCTGGAAAGAGTCTCGGAAGCATAGGAATAACACGGTGCGCCTAACCCGGGCCGTCGCGAGCGAGTGGCGCGCGACAAGCACCCGGGCGGGCGGAGGAGGTGACGGTGGACAGGAGGCTTTCACGCAGGAGGCTGCTCACGGGTGGCGTACAGGCGGCGGCCGTGTGCGGCGCGGGGTGGGCCGCGGCGCGCGCGGGCGCGGACGAGGGCGGCCGGCGCGCCGGCCCGGCGGTCGGCATCTCCACGCTCGGCTTCACCGGGCACAGCAACGCGGCGCTCGCCGCCGAGTTGGCCGGGGCCGGCTTCAAGGTCGCCCAGCTCTTCCTCAAGCAGACCGACAGCAACTACTGGGTGTACAACGGGCGCGCCGACGTGTCAGGCCTCACGCCCGCGCGCTGCCGCGAGATCGCCGCGGCCTACCGCGACGTAGGGATCACGCTCCACAGCATCGGCGTCTACACCAACCTGATCCACCCGGACGAGGCCGAGCTGGCGGCGAACCTGGCCTACTTCGAGGCGATGATGGAAATCGGCGGCAATATGGGCGTGCGCACGTTCGTCAGCGAGGCCGGCCACTATCAGGACGAGAAGGCGCCCGCGCCGCGCGTGCCGCTGGAATTTCAGGACGCGGTCTGGCCGCGCATGGTCGAGACCGGCCGCCGGCTCGCCGGACTGGCCGCCAAGCACGACGCCACGGTGCTGCTGGAGCCTTTCTATCGCGGTTTCCTGGCCAGCGCCAAACGGCTCAGGCTCTTTGTCGAGGAGGTCGGCTCGCCGCGCGTGCGCGTGCTGCTCGACCCGGCGAACCTGATCGAGCTGAACGACCTGGACGAGATGTTCCAGCAGCTCGCGCCGCTGGTCGACTGCCTGCATGCGAAAGACCGCAAGCTCCACACCGACCGCGGCGTCGCCGCAGGCAAGGGCGACCTCGACTACCGGCGCTTCGTCACGCTCGCGGCCGAGCGCACGCCGGGCGCGCCGCTGATTCTGGAGTACGTGGGGCCGAAGGACTACCGTGAGGCGCGCGACCATCTGCTGGGCGCGCTGCGCGCGGCCGGGCTGGCGGCTGTGTGACGGCGGTGCGCCGCGGGCGGCGGAAGCCCTGTCCGTGCACCGGTCCGGTATCGAGCGGCGAGCGGCAGGGGTTGCCAGTCGGGCCTTGACCGGCGGTGGCGTGCGGCCTATGCTGGGCGTTGTGAGTGTCTTCATTCCAGTCTGGTTTGCGGGCTCGGCCTGTGCTTGAGGGAGGGTGTTATGGAGAGGCATGCCGCGGGGGGGCGGGG
>JAKJGY010000062.1 GCA_022704145.1 Verrucomicrobiota bacterium | reverse complement strand
CATGTGGTTTAGTAACGTTTCTACACGCATCCGGTGTTGTTCGTCCTCCTTTGTGTTGCAAACAAGAAGGATACCCGGATGCGCCTTTTTCAATCAACTGTCACCCACAGATTCTCGTGAGGTGCCCAATTACGGCACCGGCAACAACATCAAGTCGTTCAAAGGTGACCTCAACCACCTCGCGGTCTGGAACCGGGCGCTCTCGTTCGCGGAGATCAACGAGGCCTTCGGGAACCCCCAGCCGCTGTTCCAGATCGGCATCAACAACAACACGCCCTTCGATATGCGGCCCGAGTCGGAGACCGACGCCGACTACATCCCCGGCGACCCGTGGCATACGATGCGACGCGCGGTCACCGCCGGGTACAAGGATGCCTCCCTGAAGCTTCCGCTCACCGCTGTGCAGCGCCGTCTGCCGTATGTCGTCCATGTCGATACCGGCACGGACGGACAGACGGGCGGACTGGGCCTGGTCGTCAACGGCACGACGAACCTGACGCAGACTGCGACCAACGGCGGTCAGCTCTACTGGTATGTCACGACCAACCTGCTGGTCACCGGGACAAACACCTTCACCCTCTACTATGCGGGAGGGCCCTCGCCCTACATCAGCTTTGACTGGCTGGAAGTGGCGGGCTCGTGGCAGGTGGGGTACGAGGACAACAGCCAGGCCGAGTTCATGATCGAGAGCGGCGCGCCCGACGACTTCTTTGTCAGCAACCCGAACTGGATGCACCTTGAGCGCGCGCTCAGTTCAGGCGACACGAACATCATGGTGCACTTCACCCTTCCGCCCGAGCTGGTGGCCAAGTATCGCTTCCGTTATACGACGCGCGTCATCAGCCAGGGCGACCGGACAAACCATTATTACAGCGTCGAGTTCAACGGCGCGCCTCTCGGCTCGTACACGCCGGCCCCGGACGGACGGTATCTCTCCTATCTGCTCGACCGGACGCAGGTTCGGGCAGGCGACAACATCTTCAAGGTGCGCTACGAAAGCCCCTATGTCGGCTGGATGCAGTTCGACTTCCATCGGCTGGAGATCCTGCCGCTGCCCAGAGGCACACTGCTGAGAGTGCGCTAGCAAGCGCCGGGCGCAGGTGAATCGGATTCACAGAACGGGCCGGATGTGCTACAACTGACCTGTGCGTAGGGTTCTCCAACGATATGCTTTGCCGGTCGCAACCTTGTTGGCGCTTGTGTTGGCGGCCGGGGCGCAGAGCCGCCGGCTGGCGCAGCGTCGCCGCGACGGGCTGCCTTTAGCCTATGCAGGCTCTTCAGCCGAAAGCCCGCCCGCCCTGAACCTCGTGCTCGTCGGTCTGGGCGGATTCCGCGGCCTCGTCGCGGAGGCGCTCTGGTTCCGCGCCGCACGCCTTCAGACCGAGGGCCGGTATCTGGAACTGGTACAGCTCTCCGACTGGATCTTACGTTTAGACCCCCGTGCGTCCGAGGCCTGGGCCTACAACGCCTGGAACCTCGCCTACAACGTCAGCGTGATGATGCTCCGCAGCGAGGACCGCCTGCGCTGGATCAACAACGGGATCTCGCTGCTGCGCGACCTGGGCACCGTTTACAATCCCCGTGACGCCCGCCTCTACCGCGAACTCGCCTGGATCTACCAGAACAAGATCGGCGACGACCTGGATCGCGACCACCTGGCCTACAAGCTTGCGCTGGCTGAGACGATGTCGCCCCTGCTCCATCCGGACGGGACGCTCGCCGACACGGCGGAGAACCGCGCGCGCCTCGCGGCCCTGCGCCTGGACGCGCGCAGCATGCGTGATCTTGAGACCCGCTTCGGCGCCCTCGACTGGCGTCTGGCGGAGTCGCACGCCGTATACTGGGCCACACGGGGCGAGCCTTGGGCGCAGGGGACCGAACGGCTCCTGTGCCGCCGCGCCGTCTACCAGCCGCTGCTGCTCGGGGTGTTCCGGGGCCGTTTCGACGGCTCGCTTGAGGCGCGCCGCTGGCAGACGGCGCCCAACCTGTCGCTCGCCCTGCCAGCCGCCGACTACCTGGACGAGACCGTGCGCGAGCATCCTTCCGCCAACATGCGCCGCATCCAGCTCCACTTCCTCGCCCATGCCATGCGGCGGGCCCAGACGTCGGCCGACCCGCAACTGGCGCGTGCGCTCTATGCGCGCCTCCAGGCGGCGTGGCCGCGGCAGACGCCTGAGGCGCCCTCTTTCGAAACCGTCATACAAGGATGGACACCCGATGAGACACCCTAGCCTGATGACCCTGCTCGCGGCGGCCCTGTGCACGGCGAGCCTTGCCCCCGTCCTATACGCCGCGCAGCCCGCCTTCGACGAGCAGAAGCTCGCCCAGGCGTGCGACGGCCTGCTCGCGGCGCCGCTTGCGGCGGGCCACCTCCAGACCCTCGCGGCCGCGGCGCGCGACAGCGCCGTGGAACAGCCCTTGCGCAGCCGCGCCATGGCCGCCTATGGTCTGGCCCTGCTGCTGCAAGGCCAGACCAACGGGTTCGCCAGCGCCGCCCGCGCGCTGGCCGCCGCCTACCCGGACGCCCAGCCGCTCCTGCGCGTCACGGCCGATCAGGCCTACGCCATCTGCGACACCTGCAAAGGCGACGCGGTCCAGGGCGCGCTCTGCCCGACCTGCATGGGTTCAGGCGCCTGCAAGAGCTGTTCCGGAACCGGCAAGCGCGGTACGGGGGTCTGTACGGCCTGCAAAGGTAACAAGCTCTGTCCGCGCTGCCTCGGCAAGAAACGTGTCCTCACCGCCTGCCCGACCTGCCTTGGCTCCACGAAGGTCTTTAAGCCCGCCCCCGAAATCCTTCACAACTACTCCAACCTGCTGGCCGACGTGTCCGGCATCGTCCGTGAAAACGCCACGTTCCGCGAACGGCTCGCGGCCGCCAATAGCGAGACGGACACCGACAGGCGCATCGCGGCTTTCCAAGGCCTGCTCCAGACGTTCTCGCACCGCGCCGACCTCGGCCCGGCCGTCGACCTGATGGAGAAGGCCGTACTGAACCGCGACAGGCGTGAGTCCGAGAGGCTCGCGCAGGAGGCGCGCGTACGCGAGCGCCGCGAGCAGGAGGCTCTGCTGGCCCTGCGCGACTCACCCGATATCGACGCCGCGCTCGCCACGCTCGACGCCTATCTCGCCGCCCACCCGCAGGCTTCCGCTACTGCCGAACTCCGCGCCCTGCGTGACGAGCTGGCCGCGCGCCGCCTGCGCGCCGCCCGCCTGCGCACCGCCCTGCACATCGCCCTTGGCCTCGGCGGCCTCCTGCTCGCGGCGCTGGCCGTCAAGGCGCTCATCCCCGCACGGCGGCCCCGCCCCTCCGGGCCCCTCCCCGGCCTCGACAAGATCGACAAGCGGCAGTTCACCGACCCTCTCACCCTGACCGCCGCAGAGAGCCGGACACGCGTCAAGACGCACACCGCGCAGATCCCGCCGGACGCGGGGTGAGCGGCCGGCCAGCGACACGCCCGTAAAATTTCTTACCCGGCGCTTGTCACCCGCGTCGGAATCCGATAATCTTTAAGACCTTTTTGAACCGTGCCCAAGGGAGACAAGGTTAGGTTATGGCCGTCATTCTCGGTTTGCCGAAGGGGAGTCTGCAGGACGCCACCTTCAATATGATGCGTAAGGCTGGCTTTAATGTGCAAGCCGGCTCGCGTTCGTACGTACCCAGCGTGGACGATCCCGCGCTCCAGTGCCGCCTGATCCGGCCCCAGGAGATCTCGCGTTACGTCGAGCTTGGCCTGCTCGACGCGGGCATCACCGGGTTCGACTGGATCTACGAGAATAACTCGGACGTGCTGGAAGTCTCCGAGATGTGCTACTCCAAGGCCACCTCGCGCCCCGTGCGCTGGGTGCTCGCCGTCCCGAACGACTCGGCGATCCAAAGCGTCCGTGACCTGGAGGGCAAGCGCATCGCGACCGAGGCCGTCGGGCTGACGCGCCGCTACCTGGCGCAGCACGGGGTCAATGCCGAGGTCGAGTTCTCCTGGGGCGCCACCGAGGTCAAGGCCCCTGAGCTGGTGGACGCGATCGTCGAGCTGACCGAGACGGGCTCCTCGCTGCGGGCCAACAACCTGCGGATCGTCGACACCATCCTGACCTCCACCACTCGCCTGATCGCCAACAAGAAGGCCTGGGAGAACCCGGAGAAACGGGCCAAGATCGAGCAGCTCGCCATGCTGCTGCAGGGCGCCCTGGCCGCCGAATCGCGCGTGCTGATCAAACTCAACGTGCCTGCCGCCCGCCTCGACGAGGTCTCGGCCATTCTCCCCTCGCTGCACGCCCCGACGATCAACAAGCTTAACGACGAGGGGTGGTTCGCTGTCGAATCCGTGATCGAGGAGCGCATCGTGCGCGACATCGTGCCGCGCCTGCGCGCCGTCGGTGCGGAAGGCATCATCGAACTGCCGCTCAACAAGGTCATCTTTTGAACAAAACTCGCGGCACCGCACTCGTGCGGAAGCCGCTTTCTCAGGAGGACGAACGTGGGTTCCATCAAGAAAAAGCGCCGTGCGAAAATGTCCAAGCACAAGTACCGCAAACGCCTGAAGGCGAACCGCCACAAGAACAAATAAGGCGCGCACGGGCGTAGCCACACGTCCGTACCTCCACGGCCCGGCCGCCTTCGGGCGCGGCCGGGCCTGTCATAAGCCTGCCGGAGGCACACGGTGAGACCGAATCGGACAGTTGCCCTGCGCCGAATCACCGGTGCATCCTTTTTTCTATTTGCGGCCCTCACGGGACTTCTGGGTTCCGGATGCGCCGGTATAGGCGGCGCGGGCGGTTCCGAGGCGTGCGCCTCCTTATCCGAAGCGGAGGCGCGCCGCGCTGGCGCGTTGGCCTTATACTCCAAGGGCCTGCTGCTCGAGAGCGGGGACGGTTCCGAGACCAATGCCAACCGTACGGCTGCGGCTGACGCGTTTCAGCAGGCATGCCTGCTCGATCCGGACAACCCCCGGCCGCTCGCCTCCCTGCTCAGCAGCCTCAACGAGCTGGCCAGGCATGCCGAGGCCCTTGAGAGGGCCGAACGCTTCTTGGCGCGCAACCCTTCCGACACCGAGATCCGGGTCGAGGCGGCGCGCGCGGCCGATGCCGCCGGACGTCCCGCCGACGCGGCGCGGCACTGCGCCGCCCTGATGGCGGCCGATCCGGACAACCGCGAGCTGGCCGCCGCCCAGATCCGGCTGCTCTTCCAGGCCGGCGACGAGCAGGCCGCCCTTGCGGCCCTCGCCGCCCAGCACACGCGCTTCGCCGACGCGGCCAGCGCCGCCCTGCCTGTCCAGTGGGCGCTGCACTTCACACGTGATGAGGCCAACCCCGGCCGGGGCCTGAGCTGCGCCCGCCTCGCGGCCGACCTTCATACCAACGCTTCCGAACGCGCCGCGCTCACCGCCCTCATCGGCGAATGCCAGCTCCTTCTCGGCCAGACCAACGCCGCCGAGCGCTCGTTCACGGAGGCCTACCTCGCCGATCCCGAGTCCGTCACGCCCCTGCTCCGCCTCGGGGCCGTCCTCGCGACCCAGACCGGCGCCACCAACCGCCTCGCGTGCCGCGCCGCAGCGGGCACGGCCCCCGAGGCCGACCTCGCGCGCCTGCTCCTCGCGGCGACCCTTCAGGCGCTCGGTGACCGCCCTGCGGCCGCCGCAGAGCTGCGGCGCGCCTACACCGCCCGTATGCAGGCAGGCCTTTTCCCCGACGAGGGTTTCTACCTCTGGCTGGGAAGCCTCTACGAGTCCGACCGGCGCCTCACCGACGCCGAACGCCTCTTTACGGAAGCGCTCGCAGTCCACCCGGATTCGCACGAGATGAAGAACTTCCTGGCCTATATGTGGGCCGAGCAGGGCGTGCGCCTCGACCGCGCCGCCGAACTGGTCAACGCGGCGCTGCTGGCGCTCCCGGACAACGCCGCCTACCTCGACACCAAAGGCTGGATCCGCTACCGCCAGGGACGACTCTACGAGGCGTCCCAGCTCCTGCTGCGCGCCGCCGAACTGGACCGCGAGGAGCCCGTGATCCTAGACCATGCCGGTGACGCCCTGTTCGCGATCGGCCGCGAGGCCGAGGCGATCGCCCTCTGGAAGCGCAGCCATGCGTCCGAGCCCAAACCCGAGGTCGCCGAAAAGCTGCGCCGTCTGGGCGAGCCCCCGGCGGCCCCCTAACCGAGACCCCTCCATGTCACCCTTCTACCAGATCCCCTACTACCCGGCCTTCGACCGGATGACCCCCGAGGCGGCGGCCGTCGCCTTTGAGCGTCTCCTGCCCGAGGCGCATGCCGCGCTGGAGGCGCTCGAACGCGACAACACCCCCTCCTGGGACGGCCTCATGCGACCGTTGCACGACGCCTGCCACCCGCTCTTCGACGCCTGGGGCCTGCTGGCCCACATGCTCTCGGTCATGAACAGCGACGCCTGGCGCGCCGTGCAGGAGCGGCTCCAGCCGGCCGTGGTGGCCTTCGGCCTGCGCGCCAGCCAGAGCCCGGCCCTCTACGCCGCCCTGCTCGCCCTGCGCGAGGCCGACCGCCGTGACCCTGCAACCCTCGGCCCCGTTCGACGCCGTATCCTTGACCGGGCCATCCAGGACGCCCAGCTCGCGGGTGTCGGGCTCGCGCCCGACAAGCAGGCCCGCTTCAACGCCATCCAGGTCGAGCTGGCCCAGCTCGCGACTGTCTTCCGCAATCATGTGCTCGACGCCACCAAGGCGTTCGCCCTCACGCTGCGCGCCCCGGAAGAGGCCGCCGGGCTGCCGCCCGCCCTGCTCGCCGTCACCGCGCAGGCCGCCCGCGAGGCGGGCGAGGCCTCCGCCACCGCCGAGGCCGGCCCGTGGCGCATCACGCTCGACACCGCCGTCTACGCACCGTTCATGATGCACAGCCGTAACCGCGCCGCACGCGAGGCGCTCTACCGCGCCTTCGTCACCCGCGCCTCCTCCGGACCGTCCGACAACACCCCGCTGATCGAGCGCAGCCTCACCTTACGCCGCGAGCTGGCGGCCCTGCTCGGCTACCCCACCTTCGCCGACCTCAGCCTCGCCAGCAAGACCGCCCGCGAGGTGGGTGCCGTCGACGACCTCCTCCGCCGCCTGGCCGACGCCTCGTCGGCCGCCGGCCACGCCGAGGCTGAAGCGCTCCTCGCCTTCGCACACGCCAGCGGCTTCGCCGAACCCGCGCTCCAGCCTTGGGACGTCGCCTTCTGGGCCGAGCGCCAGCGCGAAAGCCGCTATGCCTACAGCGACGAGGAGCTGAGCCGCTACTTCCTCTTCCCCCGCGTCCTCGAAGGCCTCTTCGCCCTCGCCGAACGCCTCTTCGGGATCGTCATCCGGCCCGCCGACGGCGAGGCGCCGGTCTGGCACCCGGACGTCCGTTTCTTCCGCGTCGCCGACAGCGACGGCACGCCGCTCGCCTGTTTCTTCCTCGACCCCTACAGCCGCCCGGAGACCAAGAGCGGCGGCGCCTGGATGAACGACTTCCGCACCCGCGACCGTCGCCCCGACGGCACGGTCACGCTTCCGATGGCCCTGCTGGTCTGCAACCAGAGCGTCCCGGTCGGCGACTCCCCGCCCGTCATGCGCTTCAGCGAGGTCCACACCCTCTTCCACGAGTTCGGCCACGCCCTCCAGCACATGCTGACCGCCGTGGATGACCCGCAGGCCTCCGGCGTCAATGGCGTCGAGTGGGACGCCATCGAGATCGCCAGCCAGTTTATGGAGAACTGGTGTTACGACCGCGCCACGCTCCAAGGCCTCAGCCGCCATGCCGAGACCGGCGAGACCCTGCCCGACACGCTCTTCGACAAGCTGCTCGCCGCCAAGAACTACCGCGCCGCCACCGCCCTGCGCCGCCAGCTCTACTTCGCAGGCACGGACATGGACCTCTACGCCCGCTACCCCCGTCCGGAGTGGTCCGACGCCGATGCGGTCAAGCGTGCGAACGCCGCGACCTACGCCCCGATCCCCCTGCTTCCGGAAGACCGCTTCCTCTGCTCCTTCAGCCACATCTTCAGCGGCGCCTACGCCGCCGGGTACTACAGCTACAAATGGTCTGAGGTACGCTCCGCCGACTGTTTCGCGGCCTTCGAAGAGGCCGGCCTCGATGACGAGCGCGCCGTCCGCACCACCGGACGCCGCCTCCGCGACACCCTCCTCGCGCTGGGCGGCGGAACCGACCCGTCCGAGGTCTTCCGCCAGTTCCGCGGCCGCGACCCCTCGGTCGGCGCCCTCCTGCGCCACAACGGCCTCACGCCGTAAAACCGCACATGCCCGACACCCTCCATACCTTCGTCCTCTTCCGGCGGCTGGCGGCGGCCGCCGCCAGCGTCGGCCTGCTCGCCACCGCCGCCGCCCTGGCCGGCCGGCATGCCTGGTACCTCGAACTCTTCACCCACCTCAAGCCCCAGCTCGCCCTCGCCTTCCTCTGCTACGCGGCGCTGGAGCTGGCCGCTCGGCATCGCGGCCGCGCAGCCGCCAGCCTGGCCCTCAGCGCCCTCAACGGCCTGCCGTTCCTGGCGCTCCTCCTGCCCGCCGCCGCGCCCTCCACCGGCGCCGCGCCCGACGCCCGCCTGCGCATCCTCCAGGCCAACATCCTCACCTGCAACACCAACGCGCCCGCGCTGCTCGCCCTCGTGCAGCAGGAAAACCCCGACGTGATCGTGCTCCAGGAGCCCGACCTCCGCTGGCTCGGCCAGCTCGCGGCCCTCACCAACACCCATCCCGTCCACGCCGCGCGCCCGCGCGACGACAATTTCGGCGCGGCCATCTACTGCCGCACCAACGCCCTCTCCGCCTCCATCCTCACGCTCGACGACCCCGAGCGCGCCCCCTCCACGCTCGCGCGCGTCGCCGCGAACGGCCGCACGCTGACCATCGTCGGCACCCACGCCCTCGCCCCTTACAACGCCCGCATGTGGGACGGCCGCAACCGCTTCACCCTCGACCTCGCCCGTTACCTCCGCGGGCTCGAAGGCCCGACAGTGGTCACCGGCGACTTCAACAACACCCCCTGGTCGGCCCACCTGCGCGCCTTCCTGAACGCCAGCGGCCTGCACGACAGCGCCCGCGGACGCAGCCCGCAGCCCACCTGGCCCGCCCAGGCACCCGCCGTCGCGCGCATCCCCATCGACCACTGCTTCCACTCCTCCGATGTGCGCGTGCTCCGCCGCCGCCTCGGCCCCCCGATCGGCTCCGACCACCTCCCGCTGATCATCGACATCGCCTTCTGACTGGCACAACCCTTGCTCCAGACCTGCCGCCATGCGACACGTAACACCCACACACACCTGCCGAACCGCCCTCCTGCTGCTGGTCGCCGCGCTCGCGCGGCCCGTGAGCGCCGGTGAGACGCCCCTGTCCGTGACCCCGGCCGGAGCCCCAGCGCCGGTCACCCTGCCCTATCCCGCCGACCTGGCCCTGCCGGGCGAGCACAACTTCGCCCTCGCGCCGCCCCAGGCGGCCGCCTGGCTCGCGGCGGACGCGCTCCGCCTCGCTGTCGACTGGCCCGCAGGCGCACCCGAGCGCGCCAGCCTCCTCGTCTGGTTCAAGGACCGCGACGACTACTGGCACCAGTACCTCTGCCCCGCCCCCCTGCGCCCCGCCACCACCAACACCCTCGAGATCCCCCTGCGCCCCGGCGCCTCCGGCTGGCAGACCCCGGGCCACTCCCTCGCCTGGCACCACCGCGTCCGGCTCAACCCCCAGTCTGTCGGCTTTCGCGTGTTCGCCGACGCAGCCTTCACCGGAAAGTGCGTCCTGGTGTCGGCAACCCTCGCGACCCGCGCCCCGGACGGGCCGCCCGCCATCCGCGGCCCGCGCGCCCTCACCGGCGCGCCGCGAGCCCTCGACCTCTACGAGGTACGCTTCGACCTGCCCGACCGTTACGACAACCCCTTCGACCCGGGCCAGATCGACGCCGGCGCCGTCATCGTCGGCCCCGACGGCTCAAACCACACCGCTCACGCCTTCTATTACCAGCCCCACTACCGCATCGAGGACGAGCTTGGCCAGCCCGTGGAGCCGGACGGCCCACCCGAATGGCGCCTGCGCTACTGCCCCCGCCTGCCGGGCGACTATACGGTCTCGCTCTACGCCCGCGACGCGCTCGGCGCCGTCTGCCTCACCAACGTCCTGCGCTTCACGGCCGCGCCCGCCGCGGCCGACGCCCAGCGCTTCGTGCGCGTCTCCACCCGCGACTGGCGCTATTTCGAGACTGACGACGGCTCGCTCTTCTACCCCGTCGGCCATAACGTCCGCTCCGCCACCGACGCCCGCATGGACGACAAGTTCCCCTGGACGTTCCGCAAGGAGGAAGGCTCCACCGCCTACCGCCGCTATTTCCGCCGCATGCAGGAGGCCGGTGAGAACTGGGCCGAGGTCTGGATGAGCGCCTGGTCGCTCGGCCTCGAGTGGACCGAGGGCGTCAGCGGCTACCACGGCGCGGGCGACTACCACATGGGCAACGCCTGGGAACTCGACCGCGTCATGGACCTCGCGCGCCAGCACCGCATCTACATCAACCTCGTGCTCAACTACCACGGCCGCATCAGCACCTGGTGCGACCCGGAGTGGCACCTCCATCCCTACAACCAGAAAACGCCCGGCGGCTGGCTCAACATGCCCCTGGAGTTCTTCAGCGACCCCCGCGCCATCGAGATGCAGAAACGCTTCTGCCGCTACACCCACGCGCGCTGGGGGTGGTCGCCCAACCTCTTCAACTACGAGCTGTGCAGCGAACTCAACCTCACCGGCCACGAGTCGCACCACAGGACCCACTTCACGCCCGAAGTTGTGGAGTGGTGCCGCATCCTCGCCACCTATATCAAATCCATCGACCCCTACCGCCACCTGGTCACCGCCCACACCTCCAACGACCACCGCCTCCTCAACCCCGCGCTCTGTAAGCTGGAGGTGATGGACTTCATCCCGCTCGACGCCTACCACCACGGCCAGCCGGAGCGCATCATCGACCTCACCGCAGGGACCGCCGACGCCGGCGCCGCCTACGGCAAGCCGATCCTGATCACCGAGTTCGGCGGCTCGCCCATGGCCGCCGGCCGCGAGCACCTGATGATCGAGCAGCATGCCGCCCTTTGGGCTGGCGCCTGCGTGCCCCTCGCCGGCACGCCGATGTTCTGGTGGTGGCAGGTGGTCGACGAGAACAACCTCTACGGCCGCTACGCCGCCGTGCGCCGCTTCCTGGAGAACGTCGACCCGCGCGACCCGCGCGCCAAGCGCTCAGCCGTACCCCTCACCGTCAGCGAGAAGGGCAGCCCCGCCCTGCTCAAGGCCTTCGATGCCCTCGGCACCGTCGCGCCCGAGAACGCCCGCGCCTACGTCTACCCCACACGCTTCGCCCGCGCCGGCGAGAAGGCGCCCGAGGCCGACGGCCTCACCGCCCACCTCGACGGCCTCACCCCGGGCATCTTCCGCGTCGAGGTCTTCGAACCCGAAACCGGCCGCGCCGTGCGCCGTTTCGACGTGCGCACCACTGAGCAGCGCCTCTCCGTCCCGCTCCCCCACTTCCGTTCGGACTGCGCCTTCAAGGCCACCCTCCTGACCCCCGTCACGCACAAGTGAGGCCCGTATGCGAATCGCGCCCGCCGCCGCCCTCGGCCTGCTGTTGCTCACCGGCACCGCCGCCGCGCAATCGCTCGATGTCGCGCCGGATGGCATCAGGCCCTCGCGCGCTCCCGTGCGCATGCGCACGGACGGCGCCCTCGCCATGGCCGAGCTGCCCGTGACGCAGAGCCCCCCGCCCCTCCTGCTGGTCGCGCCCGACGGCCGCCGCTCCGGCCCCTTCCCGCTTGCCGACGGCACACGCGTGCAGGCCGGAGGCCGCGCCTACACGCTGCGCCTGGCGGAGCCTGCGCCCTTCCCGAGCTTCACGCTCCAGCCCGCCGACCCCGCCGCCGCGCCGCTGGGCCCCTTCACCGCCACCAACCGCGCCCCCGTCGACCTCGGCCACGCCGCCTTCTCCGTACTCCGCCCGCCCGCCAGCGTCACCGTCTCCCTCAGCCACCCGTCACGTATCGCCCAGTCGCCCGCCATCGCCCTCGCCCCCCTCACGCCAGCCCTCGCCCGCGAACTGCTGACCCTGCGGCAGAAGTTCGCCGCACTCGCCAGCCGCATCGACACCGAGACCGCCGACGTGCGCTTCCTGGGCGTGCCGCGCGTGACCGTCCCCAGCACCGGCAGCGCGAGCAGCCCGGTGGTGCGCGTCTCCGAGCGTGACCGCCTCAACTCCGTCCGGAGCGCCGAACGCAGCGCCGTCACCTATCTGGAATCGCTCTTCCGCAGCGCCTTCAGCGTGCGCTCGCAGGCCATCACCGACGGCCTGACCTACCATTTCCAGCCGCCCGGCCCCGGCAGCTATATCCTCTGCGCCATGCAGCGCGTCAAGGACCCCGACGCGGCCGCCGGTGCGGGCTCGGTCACCGCACTCTGGTGGACCGTCCTTGAGGCCGACGGCCAACACCCGCTGAGCCTAAGCCTCACCGCCGAGAACGCGATCACCTGGCGCGAAGTCTTCCCCCTCGAACCGGCCCGCTGAGGCGTACGCCTGCCGCGCGGTTCAGACCGCACGGTCCAGCCGTGCCGCACGCTCCCGGTCGCCCTGCCGCGCGCCCACCACGCCGAGGAACCGGCGCAGCACCACAGCCCCGCAGCCGGTCTCGATGCACGAGGCGAACGCGGCCGTCACATCGACCCCGCGCGCGGCCAACAGGTCTTTCTCGCGCAACACGAAGACCTTCATCGTGCGAGCGTCGAACTCCGGGTGGAACTGCACGCCCCAGGCCGTCCCACGATACACAAAAGCCGCACACGGCTCGCGCCGCGTCGAGGCCAGCAGCGTCGCTCCGCCCGGCAGCGTCAGCACCGACTGGCTGTGGCTCATGTGCGCCTTGAACGGCCCCTCAAACTCACCCAGAAGCGCGTCGCGCGCAGCCGCCTCCGTGGGGGTCACCACCACCGTTCCGTATTCAGGCCCGTTCGGATTGAAGCCCACTCTCCCGCCGAGCGCATGCGCCAGCAGTTGGTGGCCATAGCAGATGCCCAGCACAGGCACGCCCTGCCCCACCGCCCGCACGAGCCAAGCGGCCGTCCGCTCGCTCCACGGCGCGCGGTCCGTCACCATCGCCGGCGAGCCGGTCACCACCACACCGTCACAGGCCCCCGGATCAGGCAGGTCGGCTCCGGCCGCCACATCGGCGACCTCGAACAGCACCCCGCAACCGTTCCCGAACCCGCCGATCACCCAGGCGTCCACATCACCCTTCAGCGCACGCAGCGACTCATACGTCGTGCCTGTCTTGACAATCAGGATTCTCCTCATAGGGCCTCCGTGCTGCGGGGTACTGCTTAAGCACAACCCGTACCAGCCCGCGCCAGGCCCTTCAGAAGAGTGAAATGTCGCTGTCGGAGACGGCCGGGGCGACACTTATGTCCGAACAGCAAGGCGTTCAGACGATTTTGTCGAGGGTCATCGCGCCGGTCGGGCAGGCCGCCGCGCAGGCCGCGAGCACCTGAGGCGCGACATCCGACCAGACGCGGCCCAGCGGCGGAGCGACGCGCGCGTCGAAGCCCCGGCCATGGAACGCAGGGGCGACTGAGGCGCCCAAGCCCGCGGCCGTACGCACACACACGCCACACAGCACGCAGCGCGCGGAGTCGAACCGGAACCCGCCCCCGCCCGTCTCGCGCACCGTCCGGCGCACGCCCCCGGGGAACGCGCGCTGCCGCGCGCCAGCCTCGGCGCAACGCATGCGCAACTGGCACGCCTGCGGCTTGCGGCAGCCGCACTGGAGGCAGCGCCTGGCCTCGTAAGCGGCCTCCTCGCGGCCGACCTCGCGCGCGTCGCACGCCAACTGCCGCCCGCCGCGCTCGGGGCTCAGCGCCAGCAGCTCCTCCGGCGTCAGGCCCGACAGGCGCGAACGGAACTTCGGGGCGGGCGGCCGAACACAGGCCGCCGCATCGCCGCCCTCACCGGCCAGCCAGCGGTGCAGGGCCGCGATCGCCACCGCGCCCCCGTGCGGCGCGCGCCGGCACGCCCGCTCACACGGGGCCGCGCCGCCGCACACGTACGGATGCCGCGCCGCCAGCGCCGCCGCCTCCTCCCACTGTCCCGCCGCCACGCGCTCGAGCAGCTCAGGCACCGGCAACCCCGACGGGCAGGCGATCTGGCAGGGCGCCTCGCAGTCGGCCGGATGGTCGCCCAACAGCAGCTCCAGCGCCGCCCGCCGCAGTTCCGCGGCCGCTGCCGACTGCGTGAGGATCGCCATGCCCGCCTCGGCCCGCGTGGCGCAGGCGGACAGCAGGCGTCCGGTGGCCGTGTCCTCCACCGTACAGACACCGCAGCCGCCGGTCGGATGCAGGCCGTCCCGGTGACAGAGCGTCGGTATCCGCACGCCCGCGCGGCGGGCGGCGGCAAGGACCGTCTCCCCGGCTTCGGGCGTCACCTCGACCCCGTCGACCGTCACGCGGCCCCCTGACCTGTGTGCGGTGCGTACGTCATTTCAGAATGATCATCGTGCCGCTGACGCTCGTGAGCAGCAGGTCAGCGCCCTGCTGGACAAGCCTGTATTTTTCGGGGAAGCCGCTGATGACAGGCTTCTGCGTGATCGCGCCCGTGGCGATGATGAAGGTCCGCCCGGTGATCGTCCCGGCGGTGGCGGGCACGACGGTCAAACCGCTGAGGTCGCCGTTGATCAAGAGGCGGTCGCTGACGCCGCCGCTGACCGTGAGGCGGTACAGGGCGCCCGTGCCGAGAACCGTGCCGGTGAGGTCCAGCTCACCGACCGCGCTGTCGCCGGCCGGGCTGAGCACGACACCCGCGCCGAGCGTGCCGTTGGTGACCGTGCCGGAGCCGGTGACGGTGACGTTCTTGTTGATGCCGCCCAGGTCGAGCGTGGCCCCGGCGGCGACGTCGAAGGTCACGCCCTCGAAGCCGCGGGTCGCGCCGCCCGCGCTCATCCACTTGGAGACCAGATACTCCTCCAGCCCGGCGCGCTCGGTCGCCGTCAGGAGGCGGTCGAAGACCAGCACCTCGCCGAGCTGGCCGCGGAAATCGGAACGGTCCGCGACGGTGGGCCGCTGGCCAATGAGGAAGCGCGAGGCGCCGGTGTTCAGGGTGGAGGTGGTGGACCAGGCCATGTTCGAAGGCGCGACGCCCGTACGCCAAGCCTCGGTGCTCTTCGAGCCGGTCAGGGACGCGAAGTAGACGTTGGGCGTGCGGAACGGGTTCCGCGGCGTCATATTGAGGTCGTTCCCTGTGCCGAAGCAGCCGACCACGGTCGTGCTGGAGCGGTCGCCAACCTCGAAGAGCGCCCCTGAGGAGGCCGCGCCGAAAGCGACGATCGCGCCGGTGCCGTCATCCAAGCGCGAACAGACCGAGACGACGGTGCGGAGCGAGGCGCCCGTGATCCCGATGTTGGCGCCGCTGGCGAGGCCGCAGTTGTTGGAGTCGATCATGATCATCGGCAGCCTGGAGGCGGCGTAGGAGACCGCGCCCGTGGCCAGCAGCGGCGGCAGGAGGGCCTTGCCGCCGTTGACCAGGTTGGTGCTGACGTCCATGCCGCTCTTGCTGCCCTTATTCAGGAGGCCCAGGACGCGGCCTGCGGCGTTGGTGGTGACCGTGGCGGCATCGGAGGGGTCATACCAGACGAGCGGCGCGAGGCGCGCGGCGAAGTCGGGGCCGGGCGCGAGGCGCAGCGTGCCGCCAGCCACGGTGACGGTCGGTGCGGTGGGTCCCTCGCCCACGGGCGCGATCAGGTATTTCGCCACGAGGATCTCCTTGACGGCGGCGACCTCGCTGGCGGAGAGGACACGGTCGAACAGCAGGACCTCGCCGACCTTGCCGCGGTAGATGGTGCCACCGCGACGGCCGATGCTGAAGGGCGCGGAGGCGGTGCCCAGATCAGCGGTCCATGTCGCGGTCAGGGTATCGAGGGTTGTGCCGGTGGAGCGCCAGAGCTGGACGCCGCGCACGAGGTTGCCGTTGTAGCCGTTGACGGCCGCGATAAAGGTGAGCTGGTCGACGGCGGGAAGGCCGGTGGTGAACTGCGTGTCGCGGCCCGCGCCGATTCCGGAGATGTAGGTCTTGGTGGGGTCGTTGCCGATCTCGAAGGTCTGGCCGTCGCCGCCGGAGCCGAGGCCGACCGTGCCGCGGGTAGAATCGCGGGCGATCAGGGCGATCAGGGTGCGCGGCGCGGCGCCTGTGATGGGGACATTCGCTGCGGTGGTCAGCGCGGCGGTGTCGCCGTCGACCTGTACGACGCCCGCGCCGAGGGGCGAGGGCGACGACGCGCCGGAGCGGTAGAGCGGGCCAGCGCCGTTGTAGGGGATCGCATCGTGGGAGGAGCCGAGCGTGCCCTTGTTGCGCAGCCGGGAGACGCGGCCCGCGCCGTTTGTCGTGACGTTGCCCGAGGTGGTGTCGGAAGGGTCGTACCAGATCAGCGGCTTCATCGCGAGCAGCGCGACGTCGCGCAGGGCGGCGGGGCTGAGCGCGCCGGTCTTGGCGTCGAGCGTGACGGTGCCGCCGCCGCTCTTGGTTATGGAGCGCGCCGTGACGAAGCCGTTGACGAGGCGGCCGTTCTCGATGACGATGGGGCTGACGTTGGTGAAGATGGCGCCGCCCAGGTCGAGTGTGCCGTCCGCGACCGTGATGGGTGTGAGCACCGACAGGGTCTGCCCGCCCGCGCCAAGGCGCAGCGTACCGTTGGATACGACGGTGGGGCCGGTGTAGGTATTGGCGGCGTTGAGGGCGAGCGTGCCGGGGCCGAGCTTGGTGAGGCCGCCGGAGGCGAGCGTGCCGAGGGCGGCGGTCGCGGTGGCCGCTGCTGTGAAACCGCCCCCGCGCAGGGCGACGGAGGGCGTGTTCGTGTAGCCCACGCCCGGCGAGGTCACGCGGATGCCGGTGAGCGCGCCTGTGCCGAGGTTGATCTCGGCCACGGCGGTCGCGCCGGTGCCGCCGCCGCCCGAGAAGGTGACCACGGGCGGGGCGATGTAGCCCGCGCCTGCAACGGTCAGCGACACGTTAGTCACGCCGAAGTTGGCCGGCGCGCGCAGGGGCAGGTCGAGCGCGATCTTGCCGTCGTCGAGCGTCTCGATCACGGCGCCGCCCGGATAGACGTTGAGCAGGGCGGGCGTATTGTTCGCGCCGGTCCGCACGAGCGAGGAGGACACGCTACCGGCCGAAGGCACGCGCAGGCGTCCGCCGTTGAAGCTGATCGCGGCCTGAGCCGTGTTGCCCGCCGCATTGTCGCCGCCCTTCTGGAAATAGGTGGCCGTCAGCGTGCCGCCGTTGAGGTTGACGTAGGCCTGCGGGTTGCCGTTGCGGTTGGCGAGGACGATCTGGGCGGTCTCGGCCCAGACGCCGTTCTCGAGGGTGAGCGAGCCATAGCCGTCGTTATAGTCTCCGGCGCTGGCCCACTCGCCGAGCTGGAAGGAGTGGTTATTGAGGTTGCAGGTGCCGCCGGAGAGCAGGAAGACGCCGATGCCCTTACGGGTCGTGAAGGTGCCGTTGTAGTAGTCGCCGACCACGCCGTCGGCGGGGGCCGCGCCGGCATTGATGACCAGGCTGCCGCCGCGCTGCTCGAAGAAACCGGCTGAACCGGTCAGGCGGCCGAACTGGGTGCTGCCCTTGTGGGCGAAGGTGCCGCCGTCGAGGCGGTAGTAGCCCGAGCCGGAGACGCCGAGCGCGGCGTCGTTGGCGCTGCCGCCGGTGTTGGTGACGCAGCCGCCGGCCTGATAGACGGCGCCTGCGGAGCCGGCGCCACTGCCGACGATGAGGCGTCCGTTGGCGACATCACCCGCGCCGACGTGCAGCACGCTGCGCGTGTTGGCGGCGGAGCCGACCACAAGCTGTGGCCCGGTGCGGTTAAAGCCGGGATCAGCGGTGTTCAGCGAGGCGCCTGAGAGGCGGAGCGTGGTGGCGGAGGTGTCGGACCAGGCGCCGACGACCACCGAGTTCGTGCCGAGGTTATGGCTGCCGGTACCGGTGAGATCCAGCTCGCCGCCGTACACCTCGACCGCGCCCAGGTCCTGTACGCTGCCGGAGAACGACAGCTTGTACGGGCCGAACTTCTTCAGGCCCGCGTGCGGGATCGCGGCCGTGTAGTTCAGATCCTCGTAGCGGGTGTCGAAACCGAGCGAGGTCGTGCCGGGCGTCGTGAAGGTGTCGGCGTCGAAGATGTCCTCAAGCTCGGCGACGGACCAGCCGTCGGGCGAGGTGTCGGAGGAGACGCGGGCGACGATACCGCCGCTGCCCGAGACGGTCAGGCCGGCCCCCGCCTGCGTGCCGAGCGAACCGGGCGAGACGGCGTAGATAGTACCCTGGGTGACGGCCGTGGCGCCCGCGTAGGTGTTGGCGGGGTTGAAGAGCCAGAACCAGCCGTCGCCCTCCTTGAGCAGGCCGCCGTCGCCACCGATGGCGCCGGTGATCGCGGCGGTGCCGCCCACGAGGGCGTTGAGGCGGCCGGTGCCGGCGGCGAGTGTCACAGGGCCGGCCCAGCGGTTGAGGTTCGTGTCCATGCCGCCGTTGTTGGCGAAGAAATAGGCGTTGTCCGCGAGCTGCAGCGACCAGGCCATGGGCACGAGCTGCTGATAGAGACAGACGCCCGAGCCGGAGGCGGCGGAGGCGACGTTGGCTGCGGAGCCTTGGAAGTCGCTCTGCTCGAAACGCATCATACCGCTGGCGACGTGGACGCCCGTGGCGGCGGTGACGTTGGAGATCGCGGACTGCGCGATCGAGAACTCGCCGCCGCCGTTGACCGTCAGGCTGTGGCCGCCGAAGTTGAACGCGCCGCCGCGCACGTCCATGCGCGAGGCGGAGAAGACGACCGTATCGTCGGTGAGCGCGACGGTCGTGAAGGCGTTCTGCTGGCCCGCGCCGCCGCTATGGCGCAGGGCGCCGAGACCGTCCGGGCCGGCTCCCGCGACGGAGACGGGGTTGGCGATGGCCGTGGTGCCGCTGCCGATATCGAGCGCGCCGCCGTCTGACACGGTGACCGGGCCGGTGCCGAGCGAACCGCTGAGGCCCGAGTAGAGCGTACCGGCCAGAACCTCGACGGCACCCGAGTAGTAAGGGCTGGCGAGCGAGAGCATGAGGTCGCCCGGGCCGCTCTTGCGGAGCGTGCCGGCGCCGCTGACGGACGCGGCCAGCAAGGCGGTGTGTCCGGCCGGGGTGTCGAAGGTCAGTCGTCCTTCGTTAAGGGCGAGCGGCCCGCTGAAGGTGACCGGGCCTGCGAGCGTCACGGGGCCGGAGCCGGACTTGGTGAGCGTCAGGCTGGTGCCGTGGGCTTCGGTGAGGGCCGCGGGCACGGCGAGGGTGGCGGCGGAGTTGTCGTTGCGGAGCGCGAGCAGGGCGTCGTTGCGCGTCGCCGAGATATTCCATTTCCGCATGAGGTAGGCTTCCACCTCGGCGCGCTCGCTGGGGGAGAGCGTATAGTTGTAGACGAGCGCCTCCGCCACCTCGCCGGGGCCGGAATAGGCTTTGGAGGGGTTCAGGCGGTGCATGAGACAGATCGGGTTGTCGGCTGTGGCCAGCGTGAAGGTCTTGGTGCCGAGCGACACGCCGTTGCGGAACCCCTCTCCCGCGTTCGGTGTGCCTCCCTGTCCGGTGATGAAGGTCAGCACGTTGTGGGTGGGCGGCGACGGCAACGTGACTTCGAAGTCGTTGGCCATCGTCACAAAAGAGATGCGGTCGGCGCGCTCGACAATGGCGAAGGTCTGGCTAGCGGCGTCGTCGGCGCCCAAGAAGAGCCCGTAAAAGGCGTTCTGCGTGACGGGCGTACGCCGGGCGACGAGGAAGACGGTGCGCGCCGCGCTGCCGCTGATGCCGGCGTTACCGAGCGAGACGAGGCCCTGCGGCGGCGATACGCTGTCGGAGCGCGCGACGCCGAGGCCGTTGACGGCACCGGGCACGTAGCGCGGAGCGGAGCGGTCAGCGGGCACGACGGCGTTGAGCGCGGCGCCAGCCGAGCCCTTGTTGGCGAGCAGCGTGATACGGCCGGCGGCGTTGGTCGTGACGGTGGCGGCCTCCGCCAGGTCGTACCAGGCGATCGGCCCTGTCGCGAGCGCGGGGAGCGTGTCCGAGCCGGACGGCAGCGCGAGCGCGCCCGGCGTGGAGAGCGTGCCGCTGGAGAGGGTCAGGTTGGTGCCGGTGGCGGAGATGGCGACGAGCGTGGCGGCGAGGGTCTGGCCTTCGAGGTCGACGGCGGCCGGGTTGTCCGCGTGGTCTTGGGTCAGCGAGAAGACCGTCGTGAGGTTTGTGGCGAGGGTGATGCCGCCCGCCGTGCCGGCGCTTTCGATGACGGCGG
>JAKJGY010000061.1 GCA_022704145.1 Verrucomicrobiota bacterium | reverse complement strand
GGCCACCAACCACGCCCCCGGCAGTACCGCTGACGGCGACTTCGACGGCGACGGCGTCCCCAACGCCGTCGAGTTCGTGCTCGGCGGCGACAAGGACACCAACGACCGCGGCAAACTCCCCGACGTGGCCACCCCCGGTGCCGACATGACCTTCACCTTCGTTCGCGACCAGGCTTCGATCGATCCCGTCGTCAGCGTCGAAATCGAAGTCGGCACCGACCTCGTCACCTGGCCGAATGCCTACACCGTGGGCGCGGACACCGCCGGCTCCAGCCCCGGCGTCACCGTCACCGACAACGGCGACGGCACCGACATCATCACCCTCACGCTCGTCCGGGAACCGGACCCCAAGAAATTCGCCCGCCTCGCCGTGGTGATCACGCCCTGATGATGACACGTCAGACGCGAACCCACGGATGACAGGGATGCTTTAACACCATGGGAGAAACCGTCTTGCTAGACTTCGGCCCTGTCGGTATCGGCATCATGCGCGAAAAGCGCCCCGTGATGAAAACCAACAATATCGAGCCGGGGCGGACACAGGACGTATATGCTGCATTTTCCGGCGGGCGCGGGACACGGCAGGGGCGGATAAAGGCGTTATGTCAAGCCGCCGGGCGGAGCTGAAGGGGACCGGGTCGGCCCTGCGGGCATTCTTCGAGGCCCTGCGTTGACGGCGAACGTCGAAAATCGTACGATCTGATCGCTTTCGGGTCGAATGACGTAAGCCGACCGGACGCACGGATGCGGGTGCGACTGCATCCGTTCGGACGGCTCGGCGGCGGAGGAGGAGGACTGGAAGAAATGAACCGCCTGGAACGGGGATGTCGTACGATGAGATGGCTGGCGGGTCTGGCATTGGCGTTGGCCCTTGCCTGCTGTGCGCGCGCCGTGGACGACACATCTCGCTTCGTGCGCGTCAGCCAACGCGACGCGCGTTATTTCGAACTCGACGACGGACGGCCCTACATCCCGATCGGCCTGAATCTCATCGCGCCGCCCAAGGGCGACCCGGCTCTGATGGACGAGTGGTTCGGCCGGCTCGCCGCGCAGGGCGGAAACTACGTCCGCGTCTGGCTCGGCAGCGCGTATTACGACGTCGAGCACGCGACGAGCGGGGCGTACGACGAGGCCAAGGCGGCACGCATCGATCAGATGCTCGCCTCGGCGCGGCGGCACGGCCTCCGCGTCAAGCTCTGCATCGACAGTTTCCGCCACCTCGGCGAGGGCTCGCAGGCGTGGGCCGCGAAGCCGCTTCACCACGTCAGGAACGGCGGTCTGGCGACCAACATGGCCGCTTGGGTCAACAGCCCCCTCTGCCGCCAGCGCTACAAAGGAAAGTACGATTTCTTCGCCCGGCGTTACGGTAGCGATCCGATCATCTTTGGCTGGGAGCTGTGGAACGAGATGAACGCGGTCGCGGGCGGCGACGTCAAAGGCTGGACGGCCGAAATGCTGCCGGAGCTGCACCGGCGCTTTCCAAAGAACCTCTGCATGCAGAGCCTCGGCAGCTTCGACCGCGACTCGGCCCGCGCGATGTACGAGGCGCTCTGCCTGATGCCCGGCAACGACGTGCTGCAGGTTCACCGCTACCTGGATCTGGGCGCGCAGCTCACCGTGTGCCGCGGGCCCGTCGACCTGGCGGCGGCGGACGCGGTGCGCGAGCTGCTGGCGTTCGGCGTCCGTAAGCCCGTGCTGCTGGCCGAGGGCGGCGCGGTCGAGCCGAACCACACGGGGCCGTTCAAGCTTTATGAAAAAGATCACGAGGGGCTGCTCTTGCA
Source organism: Verrucomicrobiota bacterium (assembly GCA_022704145.1). Taxonomy (GTDB): domain Bacteria; phylum Verrucomicrobiota; class Kiritimatiellia; order RFP12; family UBA1067; genus JAKJGY01. Next base: position 18,526 of record JAKJGY010000061.1, on the reverse strand, counting down.
CGACACGCTCTTCGCGCCGTTCTTCGCGGGCGCGGCGGGGCCCGGGCACATCTGGCACTGGGACTCCTACGTTGCCAAGAACGACCTGTGGCGTCACTTCGGCGCGTTCGCTCGGGCCGTGGAGGGCGTCGACCCGCCTTCCGAGGCGTTCGAGCCGTTGCAGGTCGGGCACGCGCGGCTGCGCGTCCTCGCGCTACGCGGGACGCGCACCACACTGGCGTGGCTGCGCGACCCGCAGGTCACGTGGCAGACGGCCCTGGCCGAGGGCCGGCCGGCTGAGGCCCTGGTCGGACTCGCGGTCGAACTGCCCGTGCCGAAGGCGGGCGGCCGCGTCACGGCCTCGGCCTTCGACCCGTGGGCCAGCGCGCGGACGCCTCTCGCGCACGAGCAGGGGCGCGTGGCGCTACCCGCATTCACTCGCTCGCTGGTCGTGCGACTGACCGCAGAATAGGACGCTCGGGAAATGGGTCTTGAAGCGCCCCTCGTCCGCGGTCGCCAGCGTCCAGCCCATACTCGTGCAGGCGGAGCCCGCAACCCGAATTGGAATACTGGAATAATGGAACAGTGGAATGATGGGGGGTGAGACCCAGGCAGCCGAAGTGCTCTGCCAACCTTCCAGTACGCCACCCTTCCAAACAACCTGTAATTTATCGGTATTGTTCGTTCGTAAGGCACGATTGCCGTCACTCGGGCTTCACGGCGAAGCGGAGGCCGGGGTACTCGCGCACGACGGCGGGGGGAGCGCCCGGTTCGCGAAGGACAGGCACGCAGGTGAACATCCAGCGGCGCATGCCCTTCACGTGCGGCGACTTGATCAGCACCTCGTTCCAGCCTTGGCGAAGCCGGACGGGCGTGGGCTCGCGGAAGTGGTAGTTCTCATCCACGTAGGGCTCGGTCGAATGGTAATTCGCCTTGCGGTCGGGAACCGTCCACTTCGGCGGCTCGATTTTCGCGCCGTTGACCAGGAACACGGGCTTTGAGTAATGCCATTCGCCGGGCTTGTTCATGCCGCCGTGGAAGTTGGAAAGCTCCCACCACTGCGCGCTGAGCCAGAAGGGGACGGTCTGCTCCTTCGGCGAGTGGATGTAGGTGCGGGCGAAATAGGTGGACTCGGCAACGGTCTGCCTGCCCCAGGTCGGGTTGGCGAAGGTGGGCTGGTCGGTGTAATGGCGGAAGACCACGGTCGCGCCGGTACGGATCTCCTCGCTCCAGGCGTAGGCCTTCCCTTCGATCTCATGCGAAGGGGCGCGATCGCCGGCCCGAATCCCGAAGTCCGACTCGGGCTTGCCGCCGTGCGGGATGGGGCCGAGGGTCTGCCACACGATGTCGGACTGCCGGACATACGGGAACTCCTTGCCGCTGAAATACAGGTCGCGGTGGGCGAGGAGGCGGTCCTCGAACGCGCGGAACGCCGCCAGTTCCGGATGCCCTTGCGGCGGGAGGTTCGAGTAGAACTCGATCCAGTCCTTGTCGCGGGCGTCGCTCCACAACGCTTCGGCGTAGACGACCGCGCCGGGGAAGTGCGGGGTCTGCGCGAAGTGCATCCGAGGGTCGGACAGCGGCATGTCGGGCCACGAGCAGAGGATGCCGCCCAGCCCCTTGCTGTTCGTGTGCGGACAGTTCTTGCGGAAGTAGAGCGTGGCGACCATCTCGAAGGGGTCGAAGTGGTTGAGGTAGTTCTCCTGCGAGTCAATGTACTCGCCGCCGCCCACAGGCGGCCTTTTCCGGTTCGTCCAGGTCTGCTGGATGGCCGTGGGATCGCCGTTCATACCGGGGCTCCAGCGGACCGCGCGGCGTCCGCAGGCGCGCACGGTGTCGAAGTAGCGCCGCAGCGTCTCGGGCGAGACTTTCTCATGCCCGCGGGCCTCGTCGGTACCGATGTGGAGGTAGGGCATGACCTCGGCCGGCGCGAGCGCGGCAAGCTCGCGGATCAGGTCGCAGAGGATGTCGGTAACTTGCGGGTCTTCCATCTTCTCCACCCCGAAGGCGCGGCGGAAACTGGCGGTGTGGCCGGGCATGTCAAGTTCGGGGATCACCGTGATGTGCCGCACGCGGCAGTATTCGACGAACGCCTTGAACTCGGCCTGCGTGTAGAACTTCCCGGGCAGCCGGTCAAAGGAGGCGGGGTCGTTGACCTTGGGGTGCCTCATGCTCTCCAGCCGCCAGCCGTGGTTGTCGGTCAGGTGCCAATGGTAGACGTTCATCTTGTAGCGGGCGAGCACGTCGGCCAGCTCCTTGAGCATAGCGAGGGGCATGTAGTTGCGGCCCGTGTCGTTCATCGTCCCGCGGATGGGGAAGGCGGGCCAGTCGCGGATGTCTGCGTGCGCGATGGAGGCGCCGTCAGGACGGCGTGTGACGAGCTGGGCGAGGGTCTGGAGGCCGTAAAAGAGCCCCGCGGCGGTCTTCGCCTCCACCGTGGCGCCGTCGGCCCCGGTGTGGAGGCGGTAGCCCTCGGGCTTGTCGGCGAACCAGGCGTCGGCGGAGAGGGCGAAGCGCAGCGGATAGCCCGGGGAACCCGCGGGGACGGGCTTGACGCCGCAGGCGGAAAAGCGCGCGCCGGCCTCCTGGCTGAAGTGTGTGACGCGCAAGGCGTCGGTGGCGGCCTTGGGGAAGGCCAGGGTGACGGCGGAGAGCCGGGTGGCGCCGTCTTTCCAGGCCAGCTCGCGCGGCGCGGGCAGGAGCGGCGGCCTCTCGGGGCTGAAAACGGCGAGCGTGGGCGGCTCGGCGGCGCGCGCGGCAAGGGCGGCCAACAGGACTGCGATGCGCAATATCCGATAAGGGAATATCATAAGCGTGGACTCCTGAGGCCGGGCGGTCTACCCACGGCGGCTCCTACCGACCGCCTCGAAACGTTGCCGGTAGCGCGACGGCGAGAGGCTGAACTTTTCGCGGAAGCGGCGGCTGAAGTGGTTGGGGTCGGGCCAGCCGACCAGGCGCCCGATCTCGCTGACGGGCGCGCAGGAATCGCGCAACAGGCCGGCCGCCAGCTCGGCGCGGCGGCCCGCCAAGTAGGCCATCGGCGGCACGCCGACCATCTTATGGAACAGTCGCACGAAATACGTGGGCTCGACATGCACCCGTTCGGCCAGCGCCGTCAGCGTCCAGCCCTCAGCCGGCCTTTCGTCGATCAGCCTGATGGCCTCCGCCACAGCCGAGTGCGTCCGGTCGGACGTCTGCCGGATACGTTCCTTCGGCAAATGGCGGCCGAGCAGACCGAGGATCTGGAGCAGCAGCCCCAGCTCGTCAGCAAAAGCCACGGAGGGGTCTTTGCGCGCCAGCCGGCGCAGCGTGTCCAGAAGCTGGCGACAGCGCCGGACTTCGCGCGGCGGCAGGTGTAAGGCGGCGACGCCGTGCTGCTCCGGCGTCAACGGGATGAACCAGAGCAGCGACCCCAGCATCGGGTGGTCGACCGTCCAAGCCAGCTCGCGCGCCAGCAGCGCGCTATCGAAGCAACAGTTGTAGAGGCTCAGCCCGTCCACCTCCTCGTAGGCATGCCAAGCGCCGGGACGAAAGAGATAGACATCGCCCGCGACCGGCCTTGTGTCGCCCAACGAGGTCCGCTGCAGGCACGATCCGGCCACGATCAGTTGAATCTCCATGAAGGCATGGTCGTGCGCGGGGTAGTTCGGGTGCGCGGCGACAAAGTTCGCCTCAATGCGGTTCCGCGATGAGAAGAACCGTTCCCAGTCCGCCCGTTGGATCGTCTTGCCTTTTGTTTTGGTGTCCAGAAGATTCATATACGCGCAGCCGTCCGTTTGGCGTAGGGTGCCTGCAAGGCGTCGATGGCTGCTTGCTCCTCGTGCTTCGCCTTCTTCAGTTGGTCGTCAAAGGCAAACGTCTTCTGCAGCGCCGTGAGTTCAGCGGGGCCGGTGGATTGCGCCAGAGCAGATTGACAGAACGTAAGAGCCACGACGACCGCCGAGAGAGCGGAGAGGGCGGCTGTGAGCCGGAAGGCCCCGGGAGCGGCGGGGTAATCAGCAGCTCGCGTGCCGCATTGTTCCAGACTCCCTCCAACCTTCCCACGTGCGTCTGATGTGTACCTCACTTGCGCATCCATGCTATGCGTCCTCTTGATTGCGTCTCTTGTCTGCGGTGCGAACACCCCTCACAGGACTTGCGACCGCTCGCGCGCCACGTCGAAGCCGTGTTCGCGGAACCACGGGAAGAGGTCGCGGCCCAGCGCCGCGCTCAGCACCGCAACCGTTTCATTCGGCCCATACGACGTGACCGTGCCCGGCTGGGCGAGCCGGCGCTTAGCCTGAAAATAGCGTGCCAGAATATCCGGCCTCTCCTTGCGCAGCTCTTCCCAGATCCAGTAGGTCTTGCCCCAGTGGATGTCGCGCAGCGCCCCGCCCTCGAGCCTCGGCGCGCCCGAGAGGCTCTTGCCCTCCAGATCGTAAAGCCTCATTTCCGGATCATGCTTTCGCGCGCCTGCGATCGTGCGCTCGATCCTGCGGTTGGCCTCTTCCGCGTGACCCATATCGATCATCACAAGGTTACCGACGTAGGTGGCGATCGGCTCGTTCCAGATCTCCGCGAACGGCAGCACCCAGGAGTGCACCGACTCATGCGAGATGAACTCGATCATACTGTCCTCGCGCTCGGGAAAGCCGCCCCACCAGACCGCAAGGCCGATCACGCGGCCGGACGAGAAGCCGCCGCCGCCCGTGGCCAACAGCCCGATCTCCGAAGCCATACCCTCCGACAGCGGCACGCCCATGCGCGCCTCCAACACCGGCTTGACGCGCTGCGAAATGTCGAACATCGCCCGCGCGTACGGCTTCAGGTAGTCGCTGTAGTGCAGCTTGAGCCCGTCATGATCCTCCACCGTATCGCCCGGCGTCAGGCCGCGGCCGCGAAACGGCCGCGACGGGTCAACGGGCTTGCCCGCCGCCAGCCGCTCCAGCACCGGCGCCAGCCAGGCGGCATTCACCGGATCGCTTGCGTCGGGCCGCTGGCCAGCCAGCGACCGCGCAAGCACCAGCAGACGCCCCTTGCCGACCCTGCGCATCGCCGCCACCGGGTCGCCCCCGGCATCCGACACCAGCACCGTCCAGCGATCCGGCTGTTCCAGCGCGAGCCGCATGCCGACGCCGCCCTGTACCTCGGCGACCCCCAGCGCCTCGACCGGCCGCAACGGCGGCCGCGCGCCCTTGGCGAAGGTGGCACCGAAAATCCGGGCCAGCTCGTTCTGCGGCCCGCTGTCGGAGACGCCGAACAGCGCGACGCCGCCGCCCTCGCTCAGAAAGCCTTGGATCGCCGCCACATCCTCCGGCACATACTTGAGCTGCGGCGCGCAGGCCAGCAGGACGAGCAGGTTCGCATTCGTAAGGTCAAGCCGATAGAGCGCCCCCCAACTCGTCACCGCTTTGTGCCCGTCCAGATACTGCCGCGCGAACCGGCCGTCGGCGTAGAAAGAAAACTCGTGGGCCAGATCAACCACCGCATGCACCGCCGGCCTCTGCGCCCACGCGGCCGTCACAGCCACGCACCCCGACAGAATCATTGCCCAACGTCCGTTCACCTGATGACCTCCTCTGACAATCAGCAGCGACCTGTGGCTCGCAAAGGAACCGACCGCCTCATCCCAAAACCACAGGGTCGCACAAGGATCGGTGCCGAGCCCCGCGAAACAACATGCGTTCCGGCGACACCCGTCACCGCTTGACCGGCCAAGAGGCGCGGCACGGATCCTGATAAAGGCCGATCTTTTCGAACGGGATCGGCTGGAACCCGATCTTGAAGGCGGGCGAGTTCTCCTTCAGGCGGAAGTCCGCAGCCTGCTCGTCCACGAACAGCGGATCAAGGTCCAGCATGTTGTGTTCGAACACCACGTAGGGGTAGGCCTTCTTCTCAACACCGTCCCACTTTCCCTTCCACTGGATGTTGCGCGCGACCACATTACCTTTGGGTGCCGAACGATCTGGATCATCCAGAACCGTCAGGAGCTGGGGGTAGCGCGACCGCCACGGCTCTTCACGGAAGGGCAGGCCCTCGAGCTGCTTCGCCAGGGTCGTGTGGAACTCCGACTGCCAGCCCAGCCCGCGCGCGTCGATATGCACCGCCGGGGTGCAGTCCACGAAGATGTTGTTCTCGATCACCGAGTCGTCGCCGCCGCCGATGAAGGCGGCCCGCGTCACGCGCCAGAAGACGTTGCCGAAGATGCGCGCCGACGAGAACTGGTCATCCAAGTAGACCCCCACGCACCCTTTCCCCTCGTAGCCCGAGATATCGTGGAGATAGTTGTGGCGGATCTCGTGGCCGCGCGCGGCCCAGTCGCGGCCGCAGTACAGCGCGCCCGCGTCGTTAGAGCGCGTCACCACCCGGCAGATCTCGTTGAACTCGATCACGTGCTCGTTGCCGCTGAAGCCGATCGCCATATGAGGCGCGTCGTGGATCAGGTTATGGGCCGCGCGGTTGCCCACGCCGTCGAGGCGGATGCCCGCGCGGTAGACCGGCTTCCAACGGCTGTAGTGGTGGATGTGGTTGTTCTCCGCCACCAGCCCGCCCGGCGTCAGCGTCTTACGGTCGCCGCCCGTCAGCATGATCCCGCCCTGCGCGGTCTGAGAGATGTCACAGCCCGCCACACGGTGTCGGCGTCCGGAGGCGCTGACCGCATGGCCGCCGACATTGCGGATGGTGCAGCCGAGCACCTGGCAGGCCTCGCCCCCCGTGACCGTCACGGCCGTGCCGCGGCATCCCTCCAGCGTGAAGCCGCGTACCGTCACAAAGCTCGCCTTTTCGATTTTTACCAGCCCGGGCAGCACGGAGACGTGCGTCACGCCACGCGCGGGCTCCCCTTCCGGCGGCCAGAAATAGAGTGTGCCGCTCTCGCGGTCGAGATACCACTCGCCCGGCGCGTCCAGCTCACACAGCAGATTGAAGGCATAGTACCACTGCCCTTTGCGGAAGCCGAACGCGTGGGACGGCTGAGCCGGCAGCGTGATGAGACGACGTTCGGTGTCGATCGACTCGACACGGTAACGCTGGTCGGCCCAGTCCCAGAACCAGTAGCCGTGCAGCATCACGTCGCGCTCCTTGGCCCAGCGCGACGGCCGGTCACCCTCATACGCGAACACGCCGCTCCGGCTTCCCTTGATGCCGTGGATGGCGTGGTCGTCCTTCACCTGCAGCTCACCGATCTTGACCGTGCCGTCGTTCGGCCAGCGCGCGAGCGTCATGGGACTGTCGTTGAAAAAGACCTCCAGCCCGGGCGACGAGGTCGTCCAGTCCGAATCCGACTTCATCTGCCCCAGATCAGCCACGCCCAAGGCCCGCAGGTCAGCCTGCCACACGTTGGTGCGCGCGGACTCCTCCAAGCGGGACAGAACCGCATCGTCGGTGACACGGCGCCAGCCGCTGACGACGCACCCGCCGACCAGCCGCACGGTCTCTCCGGGGCGTGCGCGGTAAACGACCGGAGCCCCCTCGCTGCCGCTGTCACTCTCGCTCAGCTCGAAGGAATGCTTGAGCGGATAGACGCCGCCGCGCACCTCGACCGTCACACCGCCCGCAGGCAGCCCACCCGCCGCCTTCAGCGCCCGCACCGCGTCACGCGCGCGCTCCAAGGTCGCAAAGGGCTGCGCCTCCGTTCCCGGATGCGCGTCGTCCCCCCCCGACGCCACCACCCAGCAGGGGCCTGCTCCGTAAACAGCCGTTCCCGCCGCCAGAAGCGCGGCTGTGAGCCAATTTGCCTGACGCATCCGCCCTACCTTCCGATCTTTTTCAGCGCCGCGCTCGCGGCGTCCGGGTGGCTTTTCTTAAGAGCCTCGGCAAGCCGCGCGACGGCCTCCGTAGCCTCGGCTCGGACGCCCGCCGACTCCACCGCAGCCAGCGCCAGCGCCAGCGCCTCGGGGTGCGCCGCCCCTGCCAATACCGACAGGATCTGCTTGCGGTCCTCGTCGTTGCGCGCGCCCTCCAAGAGCTGCCGGTAACGCGCCACCAGGGCCGCGTCGGGCGCAGCGTTACACTCGCCCGCCAGACGCACCAGACCCCTCAGCGCCAAAGCCTGTTCGGCGGGGACGGCCGAACCCGAATACACCTGGGCCAGCGTCTCCCAGGCAGCCGTTCCACGCCAGGCGGCGAGCGCCCGCAGCACAGCCTCGCGACGGCGCGCGTCGCCTTTGGACAGCGCCCTCTGGAACGCCTGGAGCGAGGCCGTGTCGCCCGTTCCCGCGATGCGCGTCAAAGCCTGCACAGCCGCCTTGGCAGCCTCGGCCTCCTGCGCGCACGCCACATCCAGCAAGGCCGGCACCGCCACCGGCCCGCCCCTGCGGGCAAGCGCGCCAAGCACCACCGCACGCACCGCGCCTTCGGCCTGTCGCAACACGTCGCAGAGCGCGCGGTCCGTCTTCTCGCCGCCCGCGAGCCCGCTCAGCGCCAGAGTCACCGCCTTGGTGTCCTCCGCCGCCGCATGGCGCGCCGCGACCGCCGTCAGCACCGCGACATCCGCCGTATCGCCGACCCTCCCGAGCGCGGCCACCGCCGCACGGCGCACACCGTCTTCAGCGGACGCCGTACGCTCGCGCACCGCCGCGCGCGAGGCACGGTCATCACGGTTCGCCAGCGCGTCGATCAGCAGCACCTGCAGCTCGGGCGACACTGTGGGCAGCAGCTTACCGAACCGGCCCGAGACCCCCCAACCGCGCAGCCCTGGCACGCGCGCGACACCGACCGGCGCCAACACAGGGTCAGGCGTGGCGGCGGCCAGCACGGCAAGGATGCGGTCGGCTCCGCCATCGCGCTGGCAGCGCAGCAGAAGGTCAAAGGCTCCGCGCCTCAGTTGACGCGGCCGCGCCGTCGCCAGCAGGCCGTCACAGAGCGCGGCGGCCTCCCGACGCTCTCCGTTCGCGGCAAGCCGTTCCGCCACACGCAGCGTGGACTCGGCAAGGGCGTCAGCCGTCGCCACCGGCGCCTCGGCACGCAGGGCCGCCAGGGCCAGCGAGGCCTCCTGGCCCTCGGTCGCGCCGAGCGCGCGCACCGCCGCGTTCGCCACGGCCGCATCCGGGTCGCGCGCGAGCCTTGCGAGCTGCGGCACCGCAGCGGGCTCAGCGCGCCGCCCCATGGCGACCACATACTGCACGCGCCCGGAGCCCGTGGCGGTCTCCAGGGCCGCGCGCAGCAAAGCGCCAGCCCGCTCGCCCCCCAGGCGTCCCAGCGCAAGGCAGGCGATGCCCGCCGTCTCCTCACGCTTCAAAAGCTCTCCCAGCGCAGGCAGGGCCGCCTCGGTGCCGAACGCCGCGAGCTGCACGCACGCGAATCGCTTGGCTTCAAAGGTCGTTTCGGGCGCAAGCAGCCGGATCAGCGCCGCCTCCAGCTCCGCACGACGCTCCGGCTTGCCGCGCGACGCCGTCAACGCCTGCTCAAACTGACGCAGTGGCGTCTCGTCGGCCCCGGACTCATACCGCGCGGCCGCCACACACCAGGCGTCGCTGTCGGCAGCCGCCGTTCCCCGCACAGGCGTCAGCACGGCCGCACCGGCCAGCAGCAACGTCGCCCGCCACACCTGACGCTTCACCCGAAGGCACTCTTTCATGGTCATGACACGCTCCTTATACGCACCACGGCGCGCGCGGCGCACGATACATCATACGGTTGGCCGCCTCGCAGTCGAAACGCTCGGCGGCAGGGTCCCACGCGAGCGCGCGGTTCAGCCGCGCGCTGATCGTCATAGCCCCGACGATGCTTTGCGCACGGTGCGCGACCTCCGGATTGCAGAGCGGCTGGCGGCGGCTGCGGATCGCGTCCAGAAAATCAGTGATGTGGACGCTGGCGTCGCCCCATCCGACGCCCGCACCGGAGCGCATCCCGAGGATGGAGGCCGGCTGGGCGGTCACGATGTCGGTGTCGTCATCGACCTGTATCCAGCCCTCATCGCCGATGTAGCGGATGTAACGGTCCTTGAACCCGCCGCGCTGGTAGATGACGCCCTCGACGCCGTTGGCATAGCGGCAGCGGAAGGTGCCGGAAATGGCCGTCTCGCTCATAAACTTGGCCGGGTCGGGCCATACGATGTCCGAGGACTCAAAGTGCACCGGCCCCGTATGGTCCGCGCCCAGCACCCACTGCATCTGATCCGTATAGTGCGTGCCCATGTCCGTGTGCATACCTTCGCCGGTATCCCAGAAGCAGGTCCAGGAGTTGACGCGCCCTGGCACGAACGGGCGCCACTGCACCGGCCCGAGCCACTGATCGTAATCCCAGCCCTCCGGAACCGGCACCGGCTTGCCGTGCGGTACGGTGGCGCCGCACCAGACCTGCGACTCGACCGCCCGAATACGGCCGATGCGCCCCTGGCGCACCATCTCGCGGGCGAAGAGGTAGGAGGCGGTCGAACGGCGCTGCGTGCCTGCCTGATAGATGGTTCCGAAGCGCCGGCAGGTCTCGACCAGCCGGCGGCCCTCCTCCAGCGTCAGGCTGATCGGCTTCTCGCAGTAGACGTCCTTGCCGGCGTGCGCCGCGAACATGGAGGCTACGGCATGCCAGCGGTTTCCGGTGGCGATCAGCACGGCATCGATGTCCGGGCAGGCGAGCAGCTCGCGAAAGTCCTTGTAGGTGCGGCACGCCGAGTTGCCGTAATGCGTGTCGATCATGACCTTGGCCGAGGCGAGCCGGTCGGCGCGGGCCTCTGAGACCGCCACCCACTGGACCGCCGGCTGCCACAGGAAGTTCGGCAGGATGTGCCGTGCGCGCGGCCCGACGCCGATCGCGCCGAAGGCGATGCGGTTGCTCGGCGCCACTGCGCCATCCAGCCCGAGCACGCGGCCGGGCACCACGAGCGGCGCGGCCGAGGCCGCGAGGCAGCCGCGCAGGAAGCGGCGGCGCGTCGTAGCGGTTGATCCCCTTGACTTCATACTGTCCCCCTTCATCCGTCATCTCCCTTCACATGGTCTCGCAGCCCCTAGGCCCGTGCCCGTCACCGGCCGGTGTGGCGCCGGATATAGGCAAGGCAGTGGGCGACATCCTCAAGCAGCTTATCGGTCGTGTTCTCGTACTCGACCGCAATGTGCCCGCCGAAACCCTGAGCCTTAAGCTGCGCCAGCACAGCCGCCAGATTACCGATACCCTCGCCGTAGCGCACATCCACGCTCTCCTTCTTCGCCTCCAGAACATCCTTCAGATGGACGGACAGCACACGCTTGCCCAGCACACGCGCCGCCTCAACCGGGTCAAGTCCGGAACGGCTGACGTGACCGGTGTCGAGCGAGAACCCCATCCGCGGATCACGCCCCTCCATCAGACCCGCAAGGTAGACCGGATCCCAGTTACGGTAGTCCGGCCGCGCAGGGTCTTTGGGATGGTTATGGAAATGGAGCCGGACATCGTATTCCTTGACCAGCCGCTCCACAAGGTCGAGCCGGTCGGAGGGCGGCTCGCCGGTGAGGCCCTTCAGGCCCAGCTTGCGCGCGAACACGAACAGCGCCCGCAGGTTCTCCTCAACACGCTCAGGATCCTTGAACACGCTGTTGTTGAAATAGGCGTTGACGGCCCGCACACCCTCGGCCTGAAGCTTGGCCTTGAGCGCGTCCACCTGCCCGTCGGACAGCGTCTGATCCAGCACCACCTCCGGATGCGCGGGGCTTAGCCGCTGCCACAGGAAGAACTCGATCACCTCGCCCCCGCAGGCCCGCGTCTGCTCGATGGCCTCAAAGGCGGTCAGCTTACGGAACGTGTAGGCCGCGACGCCCGCCTGAGGGCCTTGCGCCGCCGCGCGCCCCGCCACGACAACGGCCGCGCACAGACCGGCCGCAGCCACCCAGCGTGTTCCGAACATAAGCCCCCCTACCGTACCGCACCCGGCCAGGACTGACGGCAAGCGGCTTACCCCAGGCCGCCCCACGCCCCGTTCCCAGTGTCCGAGCTGAATTATGTCCCATAGGCCCTTTTCACGTCAACCTTCGTTTCACCTTCATGCGTGACAACAGGCTACGACGGCCCGGTAAGCGAACGGCTCTCTTTCGCCCTTGCCTCGGCGCGCGCCTTATGTCACATTTCTTTCATCCGAGCGGCTGACCGGATCAGCATCAATGACAGCGACGGGGACGCCCGGCAGTGCTGGCGTACATCAAGGAGAATGGGTGATGGCAGAAGTGAAGGCATGGCTGTTGTCCGGTTACTTCGTGATGCTGGGCGCCACGTCTGGCGGCGCGGAGATCAGGGGTCAGGCGCTCGACGGCGTCAAGACCGGTGTCCTCCGGGGCGGCGACGAGGCGGTGAAGCTGATCGTTGACGTGAAAGGGGTCAAGGACCTCTATCTCTCGGCATCCAACGGCGGGGACGATTATCACTTTGACCAGGCGGTCTGGTGCGAGCCGAAGCTGATTGGCAAGGACGGGGGCGTGGCGGACCTCACGGCTGCGGCTGTTTCAAGCGCTCAAGTCGGCTGGGGGGAATTCCAGGCGAGGGAGGTGTGGGTCGGCAGCCGCGCCTTTAAGCGTTCATGGTATGCCCACGCCCCGTCGGTGCTCAGACTGGATCTCTCCGCAAGCCCCGCTGAGCGCCTTGAGGTCTGTGTCGGCGTCGAGGCTGGATCAGGCAAAAAGGGGAGCGTCGAGTTTATGGTGACCCCGTCGGAGCCCGCCTCACTGGGCTCAGAGGCGATGCGTCGCGCCGTGCTCACGCCTGATCCGATCACGATGCCCGCGCTGGCGAATGTCCCGATTTCTCAAGCCCGCGTACACTTCAATCCCGAAGCCGCGCGCCCGCTCATCGACAAGGGTATCCGGCAGCTCCTCTTCGTCCGGCGCTACACCCTGACGTGCAGCCATTCTTACACGGAGTTCATTGACTCCCGCTGGACGCCCGGAGGAAGCCTCTGCCTTCTTGACCTGCCGTCCGGGCGGGTGACGGAACTGACGCCTGAAACCATGCGACAAGGTGTGATCAACCGGTTCGACCTCTCCTGGGACGCCAAGCGCATTATCTTCGACTTCAAGTCTGCCGCATCTGAGCCGTATTGCCTCTATGAGATAGGTATCGACGGGCAGAACCTCAGGCAGCTCACCTTCCGCGCGCCTGACTACGATGCGCTGATGGCCCGTTACCGTATCGCGCCGAACGATATGCACCCCTGCTATTTGCAGGATGGCAGCATCCTGTTCTCCTCCTCGCGAAGTATGGTCAGCGTGCTGTGCAACAGCGCGGACGTCTATCCTTCCGCGACCCTGCACCGCATGGATGCCGACGGAAAGAACATGCGCCCGGTCAGCTTCACCCCGCTCAGCGAATTCTCGCCAGCCGTCTTGCCCGACGGCCGCGTCCTCTACATGCGCTGGGAGTACAATCGCAAGGGCGCCGGCGAGATCAAATGCCTCTGGTCCATGCGGCCTGACGGTTCAGGCACAGCCGAGGTCTATGGCAACCTGATCCAGGACCCCGAGACGATGCTCTACGGCCGCCCCATCCCCGGCACCGACAAGATCTCGTTCCTGGGCTGTTCCCACTGGGGGCCCAACAACGGCGTCGGGACAATCATTGTGCTCGACACCAAAGCCGATCCGGCCAGCACAAACGCCATGCGCGTCGTGACCCCTGACGTCCTGGCCATGACCCATGGCGGCTTCACGTTTCTGGTGGAGGGAAAGTACGTGAACGAAAGCACCGGCCGTCCAGGACGCCTCTTCAAAGACCCCTATCCGATCAGCGAGAACCTCTTCCTGGCGGCCTGCAAACCCAAAGGGGTCGGCTGGGAGGTCCTGAACGGCTATTACCTGGCGCTGGTCGACGGCACGGGCAAGGACACCCTCCTGTTCAGGGACGAGGGGATGTCGTGCTGGGGGGCGTATCCGGTCCTGAAGCGTGAGGTCCCGCCCATGATCAGTTACTCCAGGAACGACGAGCTGGCCCTGCGGAGGCAGGCCCAGTGCCTCCTGACCGATATTTATGCGGGCCTAAACGGCGTCAAACGCGGCGAGGTCAAATGGCTGCGCGTGATGGAGCAGACGCCCCGCCCCTGGACGGCCCGCAACGTCTGGGGCGGAGGGGACGCCTGCGGCATGGCCCACACCGCGCTCGGGCCGCGCGTACTCGGGCTGCACGTCTCCTACGGCGTGGTGCCGGTCGATCCGGACGGCTCCGCGAACTTCCTCGTTCCCGCCGAGCGCAACATCTACTTCCAGGCGCTTGACGCCGACGGGCGCGTCATCCAGACCGAGCGCACCTATCTCAATTACATGCCCGGGGAGATGCGCGGCTGCGTGGGCTGCCATGAACGCGGAACGGGCGTTGCCCAGCAAAATACGGCTTCGCCCCGCACATCCGGCGGAACCGCGCTGAGGCGTAAGCCTTCGCCCATCCAAGCCGAGCCGGAGGCCAGGCAGCTCGGACGCGTCTACGACTACGAGCGCCAGATCCAGCCGATCTGGGATGCCAAATGCGTCTCCTGCCACGGCGGCGCGACACCCGCAGCCGGAATGAGCCTGGCCCATGAGCGCACGGGGCTCTACTCCCTCTCGTATGACCACCTGACCCGGCGCAACGTGACCGGCAGGCAGCCGAATGAAAATGATGTCCGGACCGGCGACACGGAACACAAGCCCGCCTATTTCTACGGCGCCTACTCCAGCGTCTTAGCCGCTATGTTCGACTCCTTCACGCCCTGTTTCGACGGCTTTCCGAATCAGGCCGAGACCCTGATGAAGCGCGTCCTCGCGCTTCGGGAGAAACATAAGGGCGTCGTGCTGACATCCTATGAGAAGCGTCAGCTCTACGGCTGGCTGGACACCTCCTGCCAATACTATCCGAGTTACTGGGGCCAGAAACACCTGAAGCATAAGGACTCCCCCTTCTTCCGCCCCGAAGTCACCCTGGCCGAGGCCCTCGCACCGACATGGCCCGCCCGCTTCGACCCACTTTATAGGAAGTAGCGGTGTCGCTCGTGAGCGTCCCGCGGCCCGCAGATCAGCGGAACGTCTGTCCCGTCACGTCCCTAAGCGGGCGGCATCCATACCGTGCGTCACGTTCTCGCTGTTACCAGGGCCGGACGGCACATAAGCGGCGTCCGTGGTCAACAGCAGCCGCTCGGCCCGCGCCCAGAACCCCGAGCTATCGACCAGTTCAAGCGACACCCGTCCCGCCTCCAAGTCGAGCTCTCCCGCGCGCTGCCACGCAAAGCCCTCGCCCCCATGCGTGCCCAGACGCTGCTCGAAAAGCCTCCCGTTAACCGCGACCTGGAAGAACCGGCGGCCCTGCGCGTCTGCGGCGAAATCCTTCGCCCGCACCCAGACATGCCAGCGCCCGCGCTGCGGCACCGTCACCTGGGTGCGGGCCACCTTCGCAGACCAGGCGGCGACACCGCGCGCGCCCTCACGCCCCCGTAGCACCGTCGAGCCGGGCGACCGCTCCAGACGGCCGCCCACCAGGCGCGTCCTCCCCGGCGAGACCTCCACCGTCCAGGCGCCGGGCTCGGCAAAGCGGCAGGCGTCGATCCACAGGTCCGTTCCGCGCGAGGCCGCTCCCGCGTCCGCATCCGCCGCGTCACGCCGCATCCGCTCAAGCATCGCGCCGCGCCGCCGCAGATAGGCATCCGAGGCCGGATCGATCGCATAACAACGCAGATAGTCGAACGCGCACACCCCATCCCCTTTGACGTCACCCGAACGCACCGAGACAGCCGAGAGCCACAGACGCATGTCGGCATGCCCCACCCGGCTGATGTCCGTCACCTGCAGCAGCACATCATTGAAGTAGAACGCGAAGTAGTCCGGCGCATACTCCATGCCGTAACGGTTGAACGACGCGCCCAGGTCAAGGTCTGTCTCGAGCGTCTCACGGCTCACGCTGCCCTTTCGGGGCGACCACTCGATCAATCCGTACGAGTAGGTGTTGGAGCCCGCATGCGCGAAATGCTCGAAGGCGTCCATTTCGAACCAGGGCTTTCCGCCGACCTCCTTCGGCCAGGGCCAGTTGCCGCCGATCGCGCTCCAGAAGGCCTCATGCCAACCCTGGTCGCGGCCGTCCATACGGGCGCTGACCTCATAATACCCGTACTTATAGCGCTGGCGCGTAATGACGCCTCCCGCCGTGTTCGGCACGCCGTGATGGTCCTCCACCTTCATGCGGATCGTCAGGTGGCCCCCCTCGAGCGACACATTGCGCGGCAGACAGACCGAGACCGGCTTGCGTGACCCTGAGTCATAGCGCGTGCTCGTGCGGTACTCCCAGACCGCCTCATCGAGCGCCGCACCGTCGAACTCATCGCGCCAGACGAGCGCAAACACCTGTGCGGGGTGCTCTGGCCCGCCCTCTGGCCCGCCCCCCCCGCATACCCTGAGCCCTAAGCACGCCCAAATACCAGCCGCCCGCAACGCCTGTTTCATGCCGCCAGTCTGCCAAACCCGGGTGTTGATCGGCAAGCGAGATTCCGCTGCCCCAGCTCGCCTTGGCCACCACGCCGACTCGAATCTTCTCGCGTTCGGGTTGACAGCGCGTCTCATGGCTGATACCTTAATCCGGTATACAGGTTGGCGAATCCGTAATACACCGACCGGTGTCCCGTAACGCCAGCCCACACTGATGAGGTTTCCGTGTCCAAGACATTGAGCGATAAGGCTTACCGGTTTATCATCCGCAAACTGCTCGCAGCGGAACTGTCAGCCGGACAGAAGCTGTCCGAGAAACAGCTCGCCACAGAGTGCGGCGTCAGCCGGACGTCCATGCGCGAGGCGATCCGGCTCCTCACCGAGGAGGGCCTGCTCTTTCAGATCCCCTCCAGCGGAACCTATGTCGCAAGCCCTGACCGCCGGCAGCTCAGCGACGCCTTTGAGGTCCGAATGGCCCTCGAGTGCTTCGCGCTCGAATCGGCCATCCGTAACCTGACACGGGAAGAGCGGCAGGAACTCCGCCGCCTGTGCGAGGAGATGTACGCCATCATCGCCACACTCCGTGACCGGCAGCAGCCCGTCCTCGAAGGGCCCCACCTGGTCACCTTCCTCTCCGACGACCTCTCCTTCCACCTGCTCATCCTCAAGGCCGCAGGCAACCGCCTCGCGATCAAGATCGTCACCAACGCCTACCAGCGCAACCATTTCTTCGGCCACCACAGCCACCGGCGTGACCTGCACCATCTCGCCTGGGTCTGGCGCCACCACGCCAAGATCGAGCGCGCCATCCGCCGCGGCGACAACGAGGGCGCTCGCCGCTGGCTCACCGCCCACATCAACCGCAGCCTCCGTGACGCCCTCGCCGCCTTCGACCACACCGCCGCCCTCGCCGCAGAACCCGACCATGATCCTGTCAACGCCGCCCTCGCCCGCCTCAGCGACCGCTTCGCCTGACCGCCCCGTAGCCCCTTTCCTTCGCCGAAAGCCCCGTTGACACCCACCCCGAAGTTTTGTTATAATCAGTATACAGGTAACTGATTCCGGTATTCAAAGGAGTGGCGATGAAAACACGTTTAGCCGTTCTTCGGCCCTGCTTCGGCGGACCCTCTCGGTTGGCTCTGCGCACCATCCTGTGCCTGATCTTCATGGCCGCTTCGGCCTCCGCCGACAAGACCCTCACCTTCAGCCGCACGCCCGACTGCTATGTCACCACAACCGGCCGCATCACGACGACCGCCTTCACGGTCGAGATGTGGTTCAAGCAGTCGTCCTTCGATTCCGAAAACCAGCTCTTCCACCAAGACGTGGGCGGCCACGCGGGCCGGCTGATCCTGACGACCATCAACGGCACCAACCGCTTCCACATCGGAAGCAACATGCTCTACGGGAGCACGCGCCTCTCCACCAACGTGTGGAACCACGTCGCCTTCGTGCGTGACGCGTCAGGTACCGGCACGATCTACCTGAACGGCGCGCTCGACAGGAGCGGCGCGCTCAACACGCAGGCGATCGCGCCCAGCAACATCGTGATCGGCCTTCTCCTGCGCGCAAAGAACGGCTTCCGCGGCCCGCTCAGCGATGTGCGCGTCTGGAACGTCGCGCGCACGCAGGCGGAGATCCAGACCAACAAGAACACCCGCCTGACCGGCACCGAAGCCAACCTGATCCACTACTGGCCCCTCGACGATGGCTCGGGCACTGTAGCCAATAACCGCGCCTCCAACGCCCACGGCACCATCACCGGCGCCACGTGGTCCGAAAGCACCGACCTGCCCATCGTCTCCGGCATCCTCGAAGGCACCTGGATTTCTGCCGCCGGCGGCAACTGGTCCGACTCCCCGAACTGGCTGAACCAGATCGTCGCGCAGGGCGCAGGCGCGGCCGCCGCCTTCACCAACCAGCCGCCGGCCGCCTTATCCGTCACCAACGACCTCGCCGACCTTAAGCTAGGCCGGCTGACCGTCTCGGGCACCTCCTCCCACACCTTCCGCGGCAACGCGCTGACGCTCACCAACCAGTTTGCGGCCGCCCAGCTCGCGAGCGCCGACGGCGCGCACACCTTCGCGCTCCCGCTCGCGACCACCGCGCGCGGGCTCTCCGTCGAGCCGCTCTCCCCTGCCGCCTTCACGTTCGAGGAGGTCATCAGCGGTACCGGCGCGGTCACCTTCAACCCCTGGGCCAGCGGCGGCGGTATCATTACCCTTTCC
>JAKJGY010000267.1 GCA_022704145.1 Verrucomicrobiota bacterium | reverse complement strand
GCCTCAGCGCGCTTGGCGGCCTCTGCGGCCACCGCCTGCGCCTTCTCCAGCTCTGTCATCTGCGCGGCCTTGCGATCGGCCTCGGCCTGCTCAAAGGCTGCGAGCTTGCTGCGCAGGTCCGTGAGCTCAGCCGACTTCGGCTCGATCTTCCGCCGCTGCTCGGCCAGGATCCTGTTGACTTCCTCCTGCGTGAACGTGCGTGCCTCGTCTCCCGCCTGCGCGCCTGCGGCGGTCCCAGCGCCCGAGGAGTCGGCCCCGGTGTCCGTGCCCGGCTCAACTTCTCCGGTGGGTTCGTCTGGCATGTCTGCCTCCGTGTTCGGTGCCCGAAACGCAGAAAGCGGTGCATGGCCCGTAGGCCGTGCACCGCTCAAGTGCGTCTCGGTATGTAGGCAGGCGCCGAGTCGCGCCGTTGTCGCGCGGGGATCAGCCGCGCCTAGCCGACCATCAGTTGTCTGCTACTGGTGTAACCGTCGGCTACCCCGCGCGTTCGCTCGGCTCCATAGGGGCCAGCGCCTCGGTAGTGAACTCGGCCGTATCCTCGACCGGCAGCGCCGCCCGCGCCAGGCGATACTCCGCCTCGCCGATCTCCAGCAGGTCCAGGTGCCGCGAGACCACCCGCGGGTCGCACCACATCGGGATACCCAGCCGCAGGCAGCGCGAGCTGAACGACAGGTCCTCCATGATCCACCGGCGCCCGGCCGGCGTGTCGAGGTAGACGTTGTCAAACGGCCGTTCGCTGAGTTCGCGCTCGATCCGCTCGAACACGTTCAGGTGCACGAGCAGTGCGCCCCCACCTACCCCTCCGACTTGAAACGGTCCCGCCGTCGGATAGTCGACCACCTGCTGCCAGAGCTGCTGCTCCTGGCTGAATGCGTATGCCACGGGCAGGTGCCCGCCGCGCTGGAAGTAGAGCCCGCTCAGCACATCCATGGGCGGGTCTGCTGCCTCCATGGTCGAGACCAGCCGCTGAACAATATCTGGCTCGAACGTGTGGTCGCAGTCGGTCATGAACACCCACTCGCCGTCGGCGTCCGCGGCGATCTTGTTACGTGCCTGGGCGTGATCCGTGGTCTGCGGGAACGCGACCTGCAGCTCCTTGCCCTGCCGGGCGAGCCACTCGGCCGTGTGAGCCACCATCATGAGCGCGGAGCGGTAGTGCGCGGTGAACTGCAGCGGGATCCCCGCCATGAATGCGACCGTGCCTGCGATCACGCCGCTTTCTCCCCCTCCAGGTACTCTTGCTTCGCCTTCTTGCGCAGATCCAACACCACCGCGAGCTGGGCCCGCCGGTCGTCCGCCGTCAGCTCCTGCGGCTGGATGCTAAGCCCTACGATCAGCGGCAGGCTCTTGTGCGCGCAGCGCGGGTGCCAGAGCCCATGAGCCTTCGCCTCTGCCTTGGTGATGTATCCCTCGGTCGCGCCGGTGATCGAGAGAACCACGCGCTCCCACGGCTTGCACTGCCAGCACTCGCGCTGGTGGTCGCTGACCTCGATGAGGTCCTCGCCCATGCCGATCTGCTCCTGATCGACAGCCAGCTCCTCCGCCTCGCGGATCGTCGTCCTCGCCACCATGTCGGCGTAGTCGCGCGGGTTCCAGCGCCTGCCCGACTTGTCGACGTAGACCCACTGCCCGCCCTCGCGGAGGGCATCGAGTTCCGCCTGCGTTGGCGCCACCTTGCGGTTCGCCAGCGCCTTGCGGAAGTTGGCCGACTCCTCGGCGGTCAACGTCCTGCCGCCGTACTCCTCGAGGAGCTGCTTCCGCAGTTCCTGCGTCGTCTTGCCGGCCTTCAGCGCGTCCTGCGCGATGCGCAGGTTCGCCTCCCGGTGCCAGGCGTGCCATGAGAACTTCTCGTTGAGCTTGTAGACCTGGCTGTTCAGCGGGTGCGAGCGCGCGGTGCTCAGGTTGTTGAGCACGCGCTGGTTGATCTGCCGGAAATCATCATCGACCGGCGTCACGATGCGGAGCTGATCCTTGGCCGGCTTGGGCTTCGGCCTCTCAGGCGGCGGCGCAGCGGCGGCTTCCTCTGTGCGCTGCTCTGCCGCCCGTTCGGCCTCGGCCCGCACCTCGGCCAGGGCCTGCGCCTCCTCGGCCGCGGCCTGGCGCTCCTCAGCCTGCGCTGCTTTCGCCTCATCCGCTTGGCGCTCGGCCTCCTCCACGCTCACCGGCGGCGCGATCGCCCGCACGGCCGTGATCTCCTGATGCCCGGCGAGCCGGTTGCTGCCGAACACCGCGCCCGGGTGCTCCTCGCGCAGCCGGATGATGGCCTTTTCGGCCGTGTCGCCCTTGGCGATGAGCGACTGGAACTCCTGCGTGCTCGGCACGCCGCGGACGGCGTTGACGCGCCCGACCGCATCCCAGTGGCTCACGCCGCCGCGGCGCAGGCCCATGTAGCCGGGCAGGTCCTGGGCCAGCATCATTCGCGTATCAACCACGGCGAGGCCGTGCTCATAGACGGCCGGGACGATGGTGCCGAACCACTCCATCTGCGCAGCACGCAGCCGTTCGAGCGCCTCTTGGATGATGGCGAGCTGCGACTTGGCGAACGCATCCGGCCATTCGGTGAGCTGGCCGCCGCGCTGGCTGAGCGTGACGAGGATCTGCAGCTCGGCCTGCAGGTAGGCGTCGGTGAGCTGCTGTAGGTAGAGCGCGGCCTCGGCTGGGGTTAGGGGGCTAAGCGGGTCCATCGTCTCCAGGTCTCTCGCGCAGCGGGAACAGCTTGCGGCGCGCAATGAGCTCGCGCTCTAGGTTGGCCTCGAAGTCATCGCACTTCGTGACCCGCGCTGGCTCCGCGTCGGAGGCGATCGTTACTCGGCAGCCGTTTCGTAGGCACTGGTCAGCGGAGCGGTTGTGCCGGGGGCATACAAAGAGGCGGAAGACGCTGAGGATGCTCTCCTCTCGCTCCCATCGGTCCGGCTGCTCGCGGTCTATGAATGTCGGGTACGTGCCGGAGACGGGCCCCTGCGTGATGGACCACGTTGCCGCCTGCTCACTGTCCGGCATCCCGCACCTGCCCGCGGCGTCCCGCAGGAAGTCAGAGACGGTGCGCTCACTGCCCGGCATACGCCACCTCCGTGCACCCGATCAGCTTCCGCGCGCACGCCTCACATGTTCGCCCGGGGCTCCTGACCGGCCTGCAGTCGGCGAGTTCGTCGTCGCGGATCTCGGCCAGCGCGCGGCGAACATCGGTCAGTTCCCGCTCAGCCACGCGCCCACGGCACACCTCGCAGGTCGCGGTGCGCGCCGCGCCGTTCAGGCCCGGCACCGGGTAGGCGCGCTTCACGTTCCACGGCGTCCAGATGCTCACGCGCTGACCTCCAGCCGTAGCTGCTCCGTGGCCCGCGCCACGCGCTTGCGGGCGATCTCCACGTACTCGGCCTCGCGTTCAATCCCGATGCCGTTCAGCCCGAGCTTCGCAGCGGCGACGAGGGTTGTGCCGCTACCCAGGAACGGGTCGAGGACGGTGCCGCCCTCGGGGCAGAGCAGCTTCGCCAGCCAGCCCATGAGCGCGACGGGCTTGCAGGTCGGGTGCGGGTTGGTGGTCGGAATGTCCCGATACCCGAGTGCTGGCTCCTCGCATTTGCACGGGCCTCGCTGTCTTTTTCCGCACTTGGTGCAGATGATGTCTAGGCCGCGCCCGCTCTGGTTGCGAACCCCGCCCTGCCGTTCTGCGGACCCCTCGCACCCCGCCTCTTTCTCCGCCCGGCTCGGCTTCGCCACGTCCATGACCGCTGGCAGGTGCTCCTCCGCCCACGCGTCGAGGCTGAAGAACTTGCTGCGGCCGTTCAGCGCGCCGTCGGAGACGAGGAGGTTCGCCGGGTGGCGGCCGTTGCCCTGTTGCGTTCGGAAGCCCTGCTGCCAGCCGATGCCCATGGTGTGCCCATCGCACCCTGGCTGGCCAATCTGCTCGCCCCCCCATTTTCCCGTCGGCCCACCTTCCTCGAACGGCACCGCCGCGCCCCGGCAGTTGAACGCGCCGACCCCGTGTTCGCGCAGGTTATCGATGATCCGCTTCGCGCCAGGCTTCTGGCAGATGATGATGGGCTCCAACGCCGGCTTCAGTGCCTGCCGGCCGCCCTTCCAGCCGTCCCACTGGCGCGCGAGGTCGGTAGCGGGAACCGAGGTCTCTGGTCTATCTAGCCCGGCTTCGCGAAGACGCCCCTCCAGTTGCGGCCTCGCATTCTCCCCACCTGCACGCAGTATCCCTTGTGACCTGCCATGGGATGAGTACCTGCCTGGCCCCACAACCTCCCGCTCCGCACCCGCCTCCGCGTCGAATGCCTTCCCGCAGTCCAGGCCCTTCGGGAACCCGGTGGCGTAGACCCAGCCGACGAACGAGAACCCCACGTCGAAGCCCGCTTCCTCCAGGTCGCGCATAAGCCGCCAGGTGCAGTCACTCCGGGCCGCGCACATGACCGCCGCGAACCCGCCAGGCTTCAGCACGCGCAGGCACTCGCGCCAGGCAGCGGGATCGGGTAGCGCCTTGTCCCAGGCCTTGCCCATGAAGTTGATCCCATACGGCGGATCTGTCACCACGCAGTCGACGCTGCCCGCCGCCAGCGCCGGCAGGACCTCCAGGCAGTCGCCGTGGATGATCTCCAGGCTCACGCGCCCACCCCGCCCTGCTCCGTCAGCGTGCCCGGTGCACCGAGCCCCACCGCGAACGGCGACAGGCTCATGCCGCTCGCGGTGGGGCAG
>JAKJGY010000266.1 GCA_022704145.1 Verrucomicrobiota bacterium | reverse complement strand
GGGGATGGTGAGACGGATTTAGATTACGATTACGATTATGACAGACCAACAATGCCAACAAGAAGAGCAGTTTGAAGTTCGGCCGCAAAGAACGCAAAGAACGCAGAGAAGGTAAAACGCCCGAGACTGATCGATTCCAACTCTTTCTTTGTGTTCTATGCGATCTTTGCGGCAATCCTACCTCTACGAGGAGCCGTACACAACCGCGTCATCTGCGGACAAAATGGTGCTGTCAATGATGATTGAGATGCGTCTGCCCTGAATGATAGCCGTCCGTCTATTGCGTGTGTGGCGCTATTATGGTATTATTAGGCCACACATAAGGAGGATCAGCGATGCCGCAAATCATACCCATCAGAGACTTGAAGAATACGGCTGAGATTTCAAAAAAGTGCCGACTGGCGGATGCTCCGATTTTCATCACGAAAAACGGCTATGGCGACATGGTTATCATGAGCATGAAGCGTTATGAGGAAAGTCTGGCGAAACTCGACATCTATGCAAAACTGGATGAGGCCGAGCAGCAGATATCAGCCGGAAAGACGGTTGCGGCGGACACATCAATGAAGCGCCTTCGGGCTAAGTACCATGTATGAGCTTCTCATAACGGAGTTCGCCGATCAGGACTTGGACGGCATTGTGGAGTACATCGCTGTTAAACTGGCGAATCCGCCAGCCGCCGGGACGTTTTTGGACAGCGTCGCCGCCTGTTATAAAAGTCTTAGGCGCACCCCCCGGATGTTTAGTGAGTGCGAGGACAGGTATCTTAAGAGAAAAGGATACCGCAAAGCGCTGATTAACCATTACCTGCTGATTTACCGGATTGACGGGAAAGCCCGTAGGGTCTATGTCCTTCGCTTCTTCTACGCAGGGCAAGACTACGTTAAACAGCTCTGAAACGACTGCCGAACAAAGCGGTGGAGGCGACGGGATACAGCCGCCTCACCGCTGACGTTCGTCCGACGCTGCGCGTCGGACGAATGGGGCGGGTGAGCCGCCGTCTGGTTCGCCGCTTGCGTGGCAGAACAAGCGGGTAGAGTGCTGCCCTCCGCCCCAGTAGGGGCCGGAGACGCCACCGCCCGATTGGGCGGAGAAATCCTGCGCCCCGAATTGACGGCTGGCGGCGGATGGCGGTATACTCAAGCACGTTACCGGTACGCCCCGCGAGGTGCGGTGTGCGGGCCGCAGGGAGAGCCGTGTGCAGCCAGAACGAACAGCGAGAATCCAGGTGCCGCCGACTGAGCGGGTCACGCCCGACGCGGGTCAGGCGGCCACAGTGCGGGTGGTGCCGGGCGAGACGCCCGCCTTTGAGGAGCCGTGCAACGACAAGCTGTTCGACCAGTACACGATCTACAGCAAGATCGGCAACGGCGGGATGGGGGTGGTCTATCTCGCGCGCGACCGGAGGCTGGGCCGGTTTGTCGCGATCAAGCGGCTGAACCATCAGGCGCAGTCGATCCCCTCGCTGCGGCAGCGGTTCCTGCATGAGGCGCGGGCGGTGGCGGCGCTGAGCCACGTGCATATCGTGCACATCTACGCGCTGGGCGAGGATGACGACGGCCCGTTCATCGTGATGGAGTATATCGCCGGCCCGGACGGGGTGAGCGTCCGGGGCGAGGCTGCGCCGGGGGGGCTGGTGCAGCCGACCCCGCCGCTGACGCTGGACCAGTACGTGACGCAGCACGGCCAGCTTTCCACGGAGGAGGCGGTGGAGCTGCTGATCAAGATCGGCCGGGCGGTGGCGTACGCGCACAGCAGCGGGGTGATCCACCGCGACCTGAAGCCCAGCAACATCCTGATGGACAAGAGCGGCGAGCCGAAGATCGTGGATTTCGGGCTGGCCCGGCTGATGCGCAAGGAGGAGTCGAAGCTGACGGTGCCGGGGGAGAAGCTGCTCTCCCTGGGGTATGGCGCGCCCGAGCAGGAGTCGGACGCGAGCCTGTCGGACGAGCGGGCGGACGTGTACGGGCTGGGCGCGTTGCTGTACTTCACGATCACCGGGCAGAACCCGCGGTATTTCCGTGAGCAGGACGTGCCGGTGCAGTTGCGCGAGGTGGTGGTGAAGGCGCTGGCCACGGACAAGGAGCAGCGCTGGGCCTCGGCGGCGGCGTTCAGCGAGGCGCTGCATCAGGTGCAGGTCAAGACCCGCGTGGAGGTGCCGACCGTCAAGACCACCTGGCGCTGCAAGTGGTGTGATGCGGTCAACCCGCTGACGATCAAGTTCTGTGCGGAGTGCGGCTGGGACGGGGCGGAGGCCTGTCCGGAGTGCGGCGCGGACACCTTTGTCGGCATCCAGTACTGCGGCAACTGCGGCGCGGACGCGCGCTCGTACGAGTCGGTCCTGCACCTGCTGAGCAAGATGCGCGAGGCGGTGGGGCAGCAGCGGTTCGAGCGGGCGGTGTCGTATGCCGGGCGCGTGCACGGGTTTGAGCCGGCCGGCCCTTCGGGGCGGCGGTATCTGACCGAGATCGCGGCGCTGCGCGAGCAGGCGGAGAAGAGCGTGCGCCGCCGCGACCAGCTCAAGGAGCAGATCCCGATCGAGATCCGCGCGGAGAATTTCGAGCGTGCGGGGCAGTTCATCCACGAGTACCGCGAGTTGTCGGAGGACAAGCAGGCGTTCGCGGCCGAGGTGCAGCAGTTGCCGGAGCGGGTGGCGCGGCGCGACCTGCTGCGGGCGCGCAAGGCGCTGCGCAGCCGCGAGTGGCACACGGCGGTGTCGATCTGCGAGCGCCTGCTGCAGGAGGTCACGCCGGAGAACCCGGAGTGCCTCGCGATCCTGAGGCAGGTGCGGCGGCGGAGGGTGGTCGCCGAGGTGTTGTGGGTGGGCGGCGTGCTGCTGGTGATCGTGGGCATGTACTTGGGGAGCCTGCCTTTTGCGGCGCGGGTCGCGCCGGGGCGTCTCGGCGCGGTGCCGCGGGCGTTCTACCGGCCGGGGCTGTGGATGTATGAGCGCAGCGGTTTCGCGCGGCCTCTGGGGTGGTATGCGGGCCTGGTGCTGGAGGGCGCCACGTTGGGCGAGCGTTTCCGTCCGGCGGAGGCGGCGGGCGGGGCGCTGGCGCAGGAGCCTTCGGTGGCCAAGCCGGGCGAGCTGGACCAGATGCAGCGGGAGTACGGGCGTCTGGTGGCGGAGAGCGAGGCCGAGCAGGCGGCGTTCCAGAAGGCCTGGCCGGCGGAGTATGCCCAGGAGCTGGACAAGCTGATGGAGCGGCGCCGTACGGCGGGCGACTTTGAGGGCTGGGCGGTGGCGCGTGAGGAGCGGAGGCGGTTTGACGAGACGCGGCAGATCGGCGAGTCGGGCGCGGAGGAGCTGTCGGAGCTGACCGCGCTCAAGAACAAGTACCGGCAGTTGTTGGCGGAGCAGCGCCTGCGGTTCAGCCGCAAGGCGGTGACGCTCTGCAAGAAGTACGTGAACGACCTGACCGACCTGCGGACGCGGCTGATGCAGGACGGCAAGATGGATCTGGCGGAGGCGGTGAACGTCGAGATACGGCGGGCGCGCGGGACGCCGCAGCATGTGGCGGCGGAGGCGGCGGTCGCGGCGGCGGCGGCGGCGGCGGCGGGGACGGAGTCGGCGGTGCTGCTGACGGCGCCGGTGGAGAGCCGTGTGCAGGTGGTGGCGAAGATGCGCGCCGACTACGAGCGCGAGCTGTCCGAGGGCGAGCAGGCTTCGGCCAAGAAGCTGGCGGAGTGGCCCGAGCGTTATCTGGCGGGGCTGAACGAGCTGATGGAGCAGTTCCAGCGGGCGGGCGACTACGGGGGTTGGGAGAGCGTGCGCGACGAGGTGGGCCGCTTTGACGCCGACCGCACGATCCTGACGCGCAACATCGTGTTTCAGCCGGCCGAGCTGATGGAGGTGCAGAAGCGGTTCTTCCAGCAGCGCGAGGCGATCAAGCGCGGGAGGGCCACCGGGGTGGTCGCGGCGACCGAGAAGTATGTGAAGCAGTTGCAGGAGCTGCAGAAGAAGCTGACCGTCGACGGGCAGATGGAGACGGCGGCGATGGTGAACGCGGAGATCAAGCGGGTGCGGATGAGCGTGGAGTACCTCGACGCCCAGAGCGAGATCGCGCCGGCGGCGGCCGAGCCCCCGACGGTGCAAGCGGTGATCGCGCCGGCCGCGCCTGTGGCGCCGGCCGCGGCGCCGGCCGCGGCGCCGGCCGAGGGGGCCGGAGGGGCGGGGGGTGCGCCGTGAGCGGTCAGGTGTCGGGAGGGGTTGAGATGCGGGATGAGAGGTGCCGCGTGGCGAGCCACGCGCCGTTGTCGGGCGGGTATTGGGCGTTGGAGCTGGAGGCGCCGGGGATTGCGGTCAGCGCGCGGCCCGGGCAGTTCGTGCATGTGCGCGTGCCGGGGCTTGGGGAGGCGTCGCTGCGCCGGCCGTTCAGCCTCTACGGGGCGGGGGGCGGGCGGGTGCGGATCCTGTATAAGACCGTCGGGCGGGGCACGTCGGGGATGAACCGGCTGGTGCCGGGCGACGAGCTGCAGGTGATCGGCCCGCTCGGTAACGGGTTCCCGCTGGAGCCGGCTGGCGAGCCGTTGCTGGTGGCGGGGGGGTATGGGGTGGCGCCGCTCGCGTTCCTGGCGTCGCGCCTGCCGTGCCGCGGGGTGGCGCTGGTGGGCGGCCGCACGGCGGCGGATGTGCTGGCCTGCGAGGCGTTCGAGGCCTGCGGCTGGGCGGTGCGCGTCGCGACGCAGGACGGCTCGCTGGG
>JAKJGY010000060.1 GCA_022704145.1 Verrucomicrobiota bacterium | reverse complement strand
GGCGTGCGCTAGCGCTGGCGGAAGAACAGGGTGCCGCCCGCGCCGAGGAAGAGCAGGTTGGGGAGCCAGGCGCCCAGCAGCGGCGGCAGCAGCGCGTTCTTGGCCAGCACCATGCACCCCAGCGAGGAGGCGTAGAAGCCGAAGAACATGGCGACGGCCAGGATGACGCCGACGAAGACGCTCTGGCGGCCGGTGGCCACGCCTGCGGGGATGGCGAAGAGGGTGATGATGAGGCAGGAGAGGGGCGCCACCAGGCGGGCGTGGATGTCGTAGCGCTTGGAGGCCACCTCGCGCGGGTCGAGGTGCGGGTGGGTCTTGAGGTGATGGAGCATGTCGCGCATGGTGTAGTACTCCCACGCCTTGTTCATCAGGAGGAAGTCGCGGGGTGTCTCGGTGAAGTCCGGCATGGCGCGGATCACGAGGTTGGCGAGGGCCGGTGCGGGATTCGGGCAGGGGGCGCTCAGCTCGTCGAAATACTGGTACTGGGGGTAGAAGAGCCACCATTGGCCGTCGAGGTACTCGGCCTTGCGGCAGGTGATATCCACGAGGCGGCTGCCGTCGGGGCGGTCGAGCGAGAGCCGCACGCCCTCGAGCAGGCGGGGGTTGTCGAGGTTCATCGAGGCGACCCGCCAGACGCGGCCGCCGGTCTGGTTGATGTAGTTGACGTTGTGTCGCACGGTGGCGGAGACCGGCTTGAAGCGCGCGTCGCGCAGGGCGCGCGCGTGCTCGGCCGCGCCGGGTGCGTAGAACTCGTTGATGCCGGCCACGGCGGCGGCCATCACGGCGGCGACGGCCAGCATGGGCCGGACGATCGCGGCGAACCCGATCCCGTTGGCCCGCATGGCGGTGATCTCGCTGTGGCGGCAGAAGTTCCACATCGTGTAGAGCGCGGCGAGCATCAGGGCCGCCGGGATCAGCCACTCCAGGTAGGGCGAGACGTAGCCTGCGAAGAACGAGACGACGGTGGTGAGCGGGGGGCGGGCCTCGAGCAGGCGGTTGAACGAGTCGAAAAGCTCGAAGAGGATATAGATGCCCAGGAAGCCGATGAGGCAGTAGGCCAGGGGGACGAGGTATTCGCGCAGCACGTATCGGGTGAGAATTCGCATAGACGGGTAGAGTATAAGGCACTCTGCGGTTGCGCGACAACCGCTATTTCATCCGGGTTGCGGTGCGGCGCGGACGCGGGGCCGCGCGCCGCTTCACGCTACGCCGATTAGCAGTTGCCGCGCGGGCGGCTAGCGGGTAAACTCTTGGGCCACATTTCTTTGATTGCGGTCTGGATGAGAGGAGGGGCGGGTCGATGCTGACGGTCGTGTTGAACGGGTGTGCGGGTCTGCTGTTGGCTGTCGCGTGTGGCGCGACGGGGGCGGCGCGGTGGGGGTGGGCGTCGTTCTGGGGCGTCCTGGCGTTCGTGGCGGGGCAGGCGCTCTCGGGGCTCCTGATCCAGCGGCGGGTGAAGTCGGCGATGGCTGGGGTGCAGAAGATCCTGGAGGACGGCCAGAAGCGGCTGCAGCAGAAGGTGAACCAGTGGCAGATGCGGCCGCCGGGCAGCATCAAGCAGGCGCAGGCCGAGATCGAGCGCGACCAGCGGGTGTTTGTGGAGCGTGCGCTGGAGGGCTCGCGCGCGCTGGAGCGTTACACCCTCTGGGCGCCGCTGATGGGGCGGCAGATCGCCACGTTGCGGGTGCAGCTCTACTGGACGATGAAGGACTTCAAGCGGGTGGACGAGCTGATGCCGCGGGCGCTGGTGGTGGATCCGATGATGGCGGCGATCAAGCTCGCGCGGATGCACATGACCGGTGCGGAGGGCGTCGAGAAGCTGTTCAAGAAGCAGACGCTGCGCCTGCGCTACGGCCAGGGCGAGCTGCTGTACGCGCTCTACGCGTGGATCCTGGTGCAGAAAAAGGATATCGACGGGGCGCACAAGGTGCTGATCCAGGCGTGCGAGAAGATGGAGAGCGAGACGCTGAAGCGCAACCGGGACCATCTCGCCAACAACCGCGTGGGGCACTTCTCGAACGCGGGCCTGGGCGAGGCGTGGTACGCGCTGCACCTTGAGCAGCCGAAGGTGAAGATGCAGCGGCAGTCGCCGTTCTCGGGGCGCCCGTTCTGAGGGGCGCGGCCGGGGGCGGAGTCGGGGGGCGTGCGATGAGCGACGGTGTCGATAGGCTGGAGCTGTGCGGGCTGGAGGTCGTGTGCGTCATCGGCGACCGGCCTGAGGAGCGTGACCGCGAGCAGCGGCTGCTGCTCGACGTGTCGCTGGCGCTTGACCTCGCGGCGGCAGGGGCGAGCGACGCGCTGGCGGACACGGCCGACTATGCGGCCCTGGCGGAGTCGGTGCGGGCGGCGCTGCGCCGCGGGCGGTTCCGCATGATCGAGGCGGCGGCCGAATGTGTGGCGCGCCTCTGCCTGGAGGACGCGCGTGTGGGCGGGGTGCGGGTGCGGGTGGAGAAGGCCGGCGCGGTGTCCGGGCTGCGGGCCGCGGCGGTGGTGATCGAGCGCGGACGTGCGGGAGGGGCGCGTTGAGCGCGCCGCGCAAGGCGGTCGTGCTGGCCGCAGGCCTGGGCATGCGGCTGCGGCCGCTGACGCAGGGGTGTCCCAAGCCGCTGATGCCGGTGTGGGGCGTGCCGCTGCTGGAGCGGGCGCTGCGGCTGCTGGAGGGCTGGGGGGTCGAGGAGGTCGCGGTCAACCTGCACTGGCAGGCTGAGCGGGTGCGCGCGTTTCTGGCCGGGCGTCAGGGCGGCGCCGCGGTGCGCGAGTCGTACGAGCCGGAGATCCTCGGCACGGGCGGCGCGCTGCGGCCCTTGCGCGGCTTTCTGGGCGAGGAGCCGTTCTGGGTGCTGAACGCCGACATCGCGGCGGTGGTGGAGGCCGGGCCGCTGCTGCGGGCGTTCGAGGCGGGCGGCGGGTTCGGCGCGGCGTGGCTGGAGCCGAAGAAGGGGCCGCGGACGGTCGAGGCCGACCGGTGCGGCCGCATCACCTGTTACCGCAGCCCGACGCCCGGGGTGGCGGGGACGTACACGTTCTGCGGGCTGCAGCTCCTGTCGCCGGAGGTCTACGGCTTCCTGCCGGAGGGGCCCTTCAGCACGCTTGTGCAGGCGTACGAGCGGGCGCTGGAGGCGGGGCGTTGCGTACGGGGCGTGGCGGTGCCGGGCAGCTTCTGGGATGACGCCGGGACGCTGGACGCCTATTTGCGGATACATGGCGACGCCAAGCGTGGCGCGCGCGCCGGAGGTCCGGCGGGTACGCTCTATGAGGCGCGGTTTGACCGGCTGGGGCCGCAGGAGGCGGGCTTCTTCTGTGTGGGCGAGGGCGCGGCGGTTGACGCCTCGGCGGCGGGGCGTGACAGCGTGGTGACGGGCCCTGCGGCGGTGGAGGCGGGTGCCGTGCTGGACGGTTCGGTGGTGACGGGCGGAAGGGTGGGCGGCGTGCTGGAGGGTGTGGCCTGTGTGGCGGCGGGGGAGGTCGCGGACGAGGCGCTGCCTGCGGCGCTGGCGGTGCTGGGCTGGGCGCCCGGCGAGGTGGCGGCGGCGTGGCTGGGCGCGCGCGGGTCCGAGCGGACGTTCTGGCGGCTCTACCGCGGGTCCGAGCGGGCGATCTATATCCGGTACGGGCTGGGGCGGCCGGAGAACGCCCGCTATGCGGGGCATGCGGCGCTGCTGGCGGGCGCGGGCGTGCCGGTGCCTGCGGTGCTGGCCGACCTGCCAGAGGCGCGCGCGCTGGTGCTGGAGGACTGGGGCGACGACTCGCTGCAGCGCCGGATGGAGGCCGGGCGCGGCCGTGCGGCGCAGGGTCTCTACCGTCCGGTGGTCGAGGCGCTGGCGCGGCTGCATGGTGCGGGGACGCGCGCGGCGCGCGCGGCGGGTGTCGTGCTGGAGCCCGCTTTCGATGCGGCGCTGTATGCGTGGGAGCGGCGGCTGTTCGAGGAGCAGATGCTGGAGGCGCGTTACGGGGTCGGGCGGTTGCCGCCCGGGGTCGTGCGCGAGCTGGAGGACGTGGCCGGCCGTCTGCTGCAGGCGCCGCCGGTGCTGGTGCATCGCGATTTCCAGTCCAGCAACATCCTGTTCCGTGGCGAGGCGTTCGCCCTGATCGATTTCCAGGGCATGCGGCTGGGGGCGGCGGCCTATGATCTGGCTTCTCTCGTCTACGACCCCTATGTTACCTTATCCGCTTCGCTTCGGAACCGGCTGATCGCGCATTACGGGGCGTGCCCGACGGCGCAGCCCGACGGGGCGGGGCTGGTGCATGTGGCGGCGGTGCAGCGGCTGGTGCAGGCGTTAGGGGCGTTCGGGAGGCTTACGGCCTTGGGGCAGCCGGGCTTCGTGCGGCATGTGCTGCCGGCGCTGGGCCTGCTGCTGGAGGCGGCCGACGCGGGCGGCTATGACGCGGTGGGCGGGTTGGCCGAGGAGCTGATCGCCCGCGAGCAGCGGCGGGCGGGTGTGTGAGCGCAACGGGTTGTGGCGGCGTATGAAAAGTAAGATTCGCCAGTTTGTCGAGCGTGTGTTCCGGGAGGCGAAGGCCGGACGTGAGCCGTTGCGGTTCGGCGGGACGAACGGGCGGACGTTCTGCCGTTATGACTGGGGCAGCGACACCTTTATCTTCGAGAAGGACGCCTGGCTCAGGGAGAACGAGCACTTGCCGATCCTGGTGGTGCGCAAGGACGCGCTGTCGCGCGGGCGCGAGGGGTATGTGATGACCCTCACCACCGGCAACCACTCTGTGGCCGCGATACCGCTGCTGAAGGGGCAGTTCTGGAATATGGGGAGCGTGGCGCCGGCCCGGCGCAGCCAGGTGATGAAGGAGAGCGTGGTCTGCTCGAACGCGGTGAGCGGGCGCATCGAGATCTCGCAGCGCGATGTTCCGACGGAGGTGATCCGGGAGGTGGACGAGTGGCTGCAGCGGCAGGATTTCGGGCTGGACGAGGTCATCATGGCCGAGCGCAACGACGCCACGCTGGAGTATTACCGCTCGCAGGGGCAGGAGTGGCGCGTCAAGCCGTTGGCGTGGACGCGTCGCGAGATGGAGTTCGCGCTCCAGGCGAGCCGCACGAGCATCACGTCGGCGCTGCGCTATTACCACAGCGCCAAGGGCGTGCATTTTCTGACCTATACCGAGTTTCATAAGCTGACCGAGTGGGTGGCGCAGGACTATGCGAAGTTTGTGGCCTGCCTGAAGGAGATGGTGTCGATCTTCGAGGGGGATGTCCGGTCGTGTATGCGGACAGACAAGTTCGGCGAGCATCATGAGATCGAGCTGTTCGGGGTGCGGCGCGGCACGGCGCTGGATCGTCTGGTGCCTGCGTTGGAAAACCTCATGGAGCATATCACCCTGAAGCGGCTGCCGCAGAATGAGGTCAGCATGCGCCTGAGGCTGATCGACAGTCTCTTCAGCGTGTCACTGGAGCGGCCGCAACTGGCGGACGAGACGAGCAAGGACTTTATCGAGACCCTGTACCTCCATCTCACGGGCAGCGTCTACAGCGGCCAGTCCAATCAGATGGCGCCCGCCTTTGACGACCGGCGTACGGCGCTGCCTGGGGCGACCTTCCTGGGCGGGCGGCCGGCCTTCCATCCCGGCGCGGACTACCGTACCCGCGTGATGCTCGCGAACGTCGGGCCGCTGCTGAGCCAGGACGAGGTGATCGAGTACGCCAACGTCTATGAGATCCGCCTGACGGGCGAGGCGCCGCTCGGCTCCGGTGTGATGCGCGAGATCGTGTATAAGACCAACCGCTCGCCGCTGTGCACGAGCCTGATCGAGAAGCGGCTGAAGCTGACGACGCCCGGGTACGGCAGCTACATGCTGGCGCGCGTGAAAGCGTTTAAGGCGCTGGGTGTGAGCTTCGGCGAGTACCGGCTCCTGATCCGGCCTGACAATGACAATGAGAAGGGCCGTGAGGCCAACTACTTCATGCGCAACCGTTGTCCGGGCGAGCCGCTGGAGGGGATCTCGCCAAGCCAGTACTACCGGAAGGGCGATTTCGGCGTCGACGGGATGCAGGAGGACAAGGATGTGGTGCTGCGCATGGGCGCGCTGCTGGGTGATGCTGCGGCGCAGAACCTGGTGCTGAAGAAGTATCTCAAGGAGACGGACGGCACGATCTCCTGCCGCTTCGGCAAGGGCAAGGAGATCTTCGAGTTCGGCTGCGACAGCATGATGGGGCGCGAGATGCCGATGCGCGTGATGCTGTGTTCGATGCGCGGGGCCTTGGGCTGGCCCGACCTTTCGGAGACGGACGAGAACCTCGACAGACTCTTCAATTTCTATTTCGGGCAGTATGCGGAGGTGCTGTACCGCTTCTGGGAGAGCCACCGGCAGGTGGTCTCGTTGGACGAGATGGCCGAGCAGTTTTTCACCGGCTTCCAGGTCAAGACACGTGAGATGAAGTCGAATTATGTGGCGCGGCGCGAGCAGTTCGACGGGTTCGAGCCTGCGGTGCGTAAGCGTTTCGCGTTCAAGCGGCATTGGCGTTTCGCCCTCTGGTCACTGGAGCGTCAGGAGAACCGCCTGGCGGCGCTGAGGACGCTGTTTATGGAGAAGGTGCGGGCGTTGGAGGGCGGCGTTCCGGCGAGTCCGGCGGCCGCGGCCGAGTGAGCGAATGTGAGGCGCCGGGGGGGGGAGTCATGATCATGGTTAAGGGTGCGGACGGGTGGGAGTCGTGGTTCTCTCCGTCGGCGAAGATCAACGTGGTGCGTGTCGAGGTCACGGACTCCGCGCGCGAGCTGGCGAACAGCCATCTGAGCGGCCCCACGGCCGGGCTGGTCGTGGCGGAGGCGTTGGCCGGGGTGGCGTTGCTGGGCGGCGAGTGGACGCGGCCGGACGAGACCGTCACATTCCGGATGGGGGTTCCGGGCCCGCTGCGCGGGCTGCTGGTCGAGGCGGCGGCCGACGGTGCGCTACGGGGTTACTCGCAGGTCAAGGTGATGAACGACCTGGACGTCTGTGAGGAGCTGGACGCGTCGGCCGCGCTGGGCGAGTGGGCCGAGGTTCAGATCATCCGGTCGGTTCCGGGCAAGATCCTGTCGAGCGGGAGCCTGCGCGTGTCGCCCGCCTCGGTGACGCGCGGGATCGAGGAGTTCTGCCGGGTGTCGCTGCAGCGGCAGGTCCTCGTCCAGACCTCGGCGCTGGCTTACGGCGGCTTCATCGACGGGGCGCGCGGCGTGCTGTTCGAGTGCCTTCCCGACGGCTCGCGCGAGGCGTTCGAGCAGGTCGGCCGGTTTGTGGAGGACGGGACGGTGGCGGAGTGTCTGGAGGCGGCGGCCTCGACGGAGACGCTATGCGCGACGCTGGGCCTGCGCGACGCGCAGCAGCGGGAGCGCCGTCCGCTGCGTTTCGCCTGCCGCTGTTCGGCGGAGCGTGTGACCGCGATGCTGGCGGCGCTGCCGTCGGCCGATATCCAGGCGCTGGTCGAGCAGAACCGTCCGGCCGAGGTCTTCTGCCACATGTGCGGGCGCGGGTTTACGGTTGGCGAGGAGCAGCTCCGCGCGCTCTTAGACGGCCGGGCGTGACGGCTCGGGTTCGGGGAGCGCGGGCAGGAGCGCGAAGAAGGTCGTGCCCTTGCCGGGTTCGGACCGGAGCCGCAGGTCGCCGTTGTGCTCCTTGACGATCGTCCGCGAGAGGCTCAGCCCGAGGCCGGTGCCCTTGCCGCGCGGCTTGGTCGTGAAGAACGACTGGAAGACCTTGGTCTGGAGTTCGGGGGGGATGCCGGTGCCGGTGTCGGTCACGGCGCAGCTCCAGTAGCGGGTGCCCGCGACGGTCTCGGCCGAGATGCCGATCTGCAGGTCGCTCGTCGCCTGTCCGGCCATGGCGTCGCAGGCGTTTGAGAAGAGGTTCAGGAACACCTGCTGGAGCTGGTTGCGGTCGCCGAGCACCCAGTGGCGGGCCTGGGGCACGGGACAGGTGACGCGGACGTTGCCGTGGCGGAACTTGTGCGCGAGGATCGCACGCGCGTCGTTGATCGGCTCGAAGAGGTCGACGGGCGTATGCTGCTCCTTGACGCCGCGGGCGAAGTCGCGCAGGCGCGTCGTCAGGCTCTCCATGACCGAGGCGGAGTCGCTGATGGTCTCGCAGTAGGCGGCGGTCTGGCGGCGCAGGTCGTCGGCGCTGGCCTGCGGGCTGCCCGCCTGTCTCTTCAGGATCGCGGAGGCCAGGATCACGGCGGTCAGCGGGTTGTTCAGGTCATGGACGATGCCAGCGGCGAGTTCGCCGATGGCGGCCAGACGTCCGGCGTGTATCAGGCTTTCCTGCAGCTCTTTGAGCGGCCGCAGGTCGCGCGAGACGGTGAAGGTCCGCGTGAACGTGCCCTGGCTGTCGCGCAGGACGATCGTCCGCAGCTCGACGGGGATGCGGGTGCCGTCCTGCGCCAGCAGCAGGCTTTCGACGCGCTTGCCGCCCTCCTGCTTGACCTCGCTGAAGCCTCGCGCGACCGCGTCCAATATTTCCGGCGGGTAGAGCGTGCGGATGTTCATGCCGAGGAGTTCCGCGGCGGGGTATCCGAGCAGTTCGGTCGCCATCCGGTTGACGTAGACGATGTTGCCTTCGGCGTCGACCGAGTGGATCATGTCAGGAAAGCTCTCGATCAGGTCGTCGACCTGGGGCGCGTCGCACACGGTGATACAAGGCCGCTTGTCCGCCATAGGCTCCTTTCGACGGCCGCCGGTTGTGATGAAGCCCGGGCACCTTGCAGCCGTGAGCCGCATTATAGCCGTTCCGCCCCACGCGAGGCAATCGTGAAGGGGCCGGCGTCGCCGGGCCGCGTCGCGCGCGCGCGGAGTTTCCGCTTGACCCGGCCGGGGAAATCATGGAAGCTACTGACACTGCGCATGATATGCCCAGTGTAAGTTTTCTGCTTCAGGAAAGAACGCGCGATGTTCAATAAGTTTCTGTCCTTTCTGTCGAGCGATATCGGGATTGATCTCGGTACCGCCAACACGTTGGTGTACGTGAAGGATCGCGGGATCGTGATCCGGGAGCCCTCTGTGGTGGCCATACAGGAGGGGACGAAGCGCATTCTGGCGGTCGGCGAGGAGGCCAAGCGCATGCTGGGCCGCACGCCGGGGAATATTGTCGCGATCCGGCCGATGAAGTCGGGCGTGATCGCGGATTTCGATATCACGGAGGCGATGATCCGGTACTTCATCCGCAAGGTTCACGTGGCGAAGCTCGTGAAACCGCGGGTGATTGTGGCGGTGCCGAGTGATATTACGGAAGTTGAGAAGCGGGCCGTGCAGGAGTCTGCGCGGCATGCGGGCGCCCGGGAGGTCTTCCTGATTGAGGAGCCGATGGCGGCTGCCATCGGGGTCGGGCTGCCCGTGTCCGAGCCGGCCGGCAACATGATCGTCGACATTGGCGGCGGTACGTGTGAGGTCGCGGTGATCTCGCTGGCCGGGATCGTGTACGCGCGGAGTGTCCGCGTGGGCGGGGACGCCATGGACGAGTGCATCGTCCAGTACATGAGAAGAGTTAACAACCTGATGATTGGAGAGCGGACCGCGGAGGAGATCAAGATCACGATTGGTTCGGCCTATCCTTTGGGTGAGGAGCGCACGCTGGAAGTCAAGGGCCGCGACCTGGTGGCCGGGCTTCCCAAGACCCTGACGGTCACTTCGGAAGAGATACGCGACGCGTTGCAGGAACCGGTTTCCGCGATCGTCGACTCGGTGCGGATCACACTGGAGAAGTGTCCGCCCGAACTCTCGGCCGACCTGGTGGACCGGGGGCTGGTGCTCGCGGGCGGCGGCTCGATGCTGCGCGGCCTGGACAAGCTGATCGCGTCACAGACTGGATTGCCCGTCACGTTGGCTGACGACCCCTTGAGCGCGGTCGCGGAAGGGACGGGCGTGGTGTTGAACGAGTTGAATTTCCTGGCCAAGTCGAAACTGGGCCGGTGACGGTTTTCTCACGGCTGCTCTCTGGTCTCTGCCTGCCCGGTAAAACGGGGGAGAGGCCGGAGTGAAGCGATCGAAAATATGGGTATGGCTGCTGGTGCTGTCGCTGGGCGTGCTGACGCTCTGGCGCGGCGGCGCGCGCGATCTGGCGCGTGAGGCGGTCTACCCGGTGGCGAATGCGCGCGGCTGGTTCGACCGGACCGTCTGGGTTCGGGCCCGTGCCATTTTCGCGCGTTCCGGCCATGCGGCGCGCAACGCCATGCTGGAGCGCGATGTGGCGCGCCTGCGCGTCTTGGCCGCCGAGACCGCGGCCCTGGAGGCTGAGGTCGCGCGTCTGGGCAAGCTGCTTGACTTTGCGCCGCCCGTGGCCTGCCGCTGGCTGGCGGCGCCGGTGCTGTCGCGCGGCGGGACGTCGGGTGTCTGGCAGAGCGTGCGTCTCGGGAAAGGGTCGTTGCACGGTGTGCGCCCCGGCGACCCGGTGGTGGTGCCGGACGGTCTGGTGGGCCGCGTCACCGATGTCTCGGCCCACACCAGCGAGGTGATGCTGATCACCGACCCGAACAGCCGGGTGGCGTGCGAGCTGGACGCGCCCGGCGCGGAGGTGGGGCTGGTGCGCGGCATCCTGTATGGCGGCGGCGCCCGGCCCGGGGCCGACCCCAAGCTGACCCTGCTGTATGTCGTCGATCCGCTGCGGCTGCGCTATCTGGCGCGCGAGTATGATCCGGCGCCGCGGACGCGCGTGGTCTCTTCCGGACTGGGCCAGACCTTCCCCAAGGGGCTGACGGTGGGCTATCTGCTGGAGAGCCGCCTGGAGCCCAACGGGCTCTCGCGCGAGGCGTCGGTGCTGCCGGCCGTGGACATGGCCGCCCTGAGCGAGGTCTTCATCCTGTCGGCGAGGGGGTCGCATGCGCCTTGACCTGGACATCCCCTTGGTGGCGGGCCTGTTGCTCGCGGCCGCCTCGGCGCAGGAGCTGGCGCCGGCGGCGTCTGCGCTGCCGCAGAAGGTGCCGTTTCTGACGGCGGTGGCGCTGTACTTCTTCCTGCGGCGGCCGGTGGCGGTGGCGCTGACGGCGGCGGTCTGGGCGGGCTGGCTGACGGATGCGCTGGGGGGGCTGCCGCTGTTCTGTACGGCGACGTTCCTGCTGGCGCTCTATCTCGTCTGCCGGCTGGTGCAGCGGATGTTCCTGGAGGCCACCTGGGTGCAGGGCGCGCTGCTGGTGGCGTGCGCGGCGCCGGCGCAGGCGGTCTGGACGCGGGTGATGGCGGGCGTGCCGGCGGCGTCGGCGCGCGAGCTGTGGGCGGGCGTCGGCACGGCGGTGCCGGCGGGTCTGGCGGCGGGCCTGGCCGGGTTCGCCGTGTGCGGTCTGGCGGAACGCGCCGCAGGCTTGGCGGAGCGTAAGAAAGAGGGGCATGGCGTACTCTGGACAGAAGCGGGCCGCTAGCTGGAGGCTGGCTGTGCTGGCGCTGGCGGTGGCGGCGGGGGAGGCCTTCCTGGCCTCCTCGCTGCGGCGCGTGCAGGTGGCCGAGAGCGCCGCGTTCGCGCGTGACCAGCTCCGCCAGAGCGTCCGCCGTGTGCAGATGCCGGGGCCGCGCGGCCGAATCTTCGACCGTAACGGGCTCTGCCTGGCCGACAACCGCCCGAGCTACTGTATCGCCTACTACGTCGAGGAGCTGCGCCAGCGCGGGCCGTGGATCCGCACCATCGACGCGGTGGACGCCGATATCGACCGCTTGGCGGGGGTGCTGGGCGTGCCGCGCCAGCTCTCGCGCGCCTCGGTCTCGAACCACGTGCTCTTCAGCCTGCCGATGCCGCTGCTGGCCTGGCGCGACGTGGGCCAGGAGACGCTGGCGCGCTGGGCCGAGGCCCAGGAGTCGTTTCCCGGCGTGGACGTCTACGTGCAGCCCGAGCGCGCCTACCCGCAGGGGACGCTGGCGGCGCACGTGGTCGGCTATGTGCGCCGCGACCGTCCGCTCCCCCTGCCGGGCGAGCGGTTCCATTTCTACCTGCCTGAGATGTTCGGCACGAACGGTGTCGAGCGCCAGTATAACGCGCTGCTGACCGGCCATTCGGGGGGGCAGTTGATCCGGGTGGACGCCCGGGGATATAAGCATGCGGTGTGGGAGGGCGATCCGGCTGTGGCGGGGCGCGACCTCTACCTGACGCTGGACGCGAATGTGCAGCGCGCGCTGGAGCGTGCGCTGAAGGGCTGGCGCGGGGCCGGGGTGGTGCTCGACCCGCGTAACGGCGAGGTGCTGGCCCTGGCCAGCTCGCCAGCCTATGACCCGAACGACTTCGTGCCGTCGATCTCGGCGGGGCAGTGGCGGCGGCTGCTTTCGGACGAGGCCCTGCCGCTGGTCAACCGCGCCATTCAGGGGCGTTATGCGCCGGGGAGCACCTTTAAGCCGGTGACGGCGATCGCGGCCCTGCTGCGCCCCGGGTTCGACCCGGAGGAGACCTACCCCTGCGAGGGCGTCTTCGTGCTGGGCACGATGCGCCTGCGCTGCTGGAACACGTACGGGCACGGCCCGGTCGCCCTGCGTAAGGGGATCGAGCAGTCCTGTAACAGCTACTTCTGCCATCTCGGCCAGACGGTCGGCTATGAGGCGATCTGCGAGCAGGCGCGCCTGCTGGGTCTGGGCCAGAAGACCGGGCTCGACCTGCCCTCGGAGAACGCCGGCCTGCTGCCGGACGCCGCGCAGAAGGAGCGTTCGGGGGGCGGCCGCTGGCGGCCCGGCGACACCTGCCATCTGGCGATCGGTCAGGGGCAGTTGCTGACCACGCCGCTGCAGATGGCGGCGCTGACGGCGGCGTTCGCGAACGGCGGGACGCTGGTCCGGCCGTTCCTGGCGCGCTATGAGCGCCAGCCCGAGAAGGTGCGCGAGCTGGGGTGGCCGACGCAGGCGCTCGCGCGTGTCCGCGAGGGGATGCGGGATGTCGCCGCCCTCGGCACAGGGCGGCGCGTGCAGGTGCGCGGGGTGGAGGTCGCGGCCAAGACCGGCACGGCGGAGTACGACTCGGGCGGCGTCCGTCGTAAGAACACCTGGGTCACGGCGTTCGCGCCTTTCGCCCAGCCGAGCGTGGCGGTCGCGATCGTGGTCGAGAACGGCGAGTCGGGCGGGCTGACGGTGGCGCCGATGGTCCGAGAAGTGCTGGTGGCGGCGCTGGGCGAGGCGCCGCCCGTGCCGGGCGAGGCGTCGCCGGTGACCGAACCTTTACCGTTGGGGGGTGACTGATGAAGGCGTGGCTTCTGCGCTTCCGCCAGTTGAATCCGGTGCTCCTCGCCTCGATGGTCGGGCTCTGTGTCCTGGGCGTGCTCTTCGTGTACAGCGCCTGCTCGGTGCGCGAGGATCCCGAGCTGCGGCTGCTGTACATGCGGCACGCGGAGGTGGCGGTGGCGGGGCTCGTGGCCTATCTGCTCTGCGCCTGGTGCAACTACCGCTCGCTGCTGAAGGGGATCTGGCCGTTCTATGCCGCGACGGTCGGGCTGCTGGTGCTGGTGCCGTTCATCGGCGAGGAGACGATGGGCGCGCGGCGCTGGCTGTTCGGCATCCAGCCGTCGGAGCTGGCCAAGCTGGCGGTGATCCTGGCCCTGGCCTGGCTGTACGGACGGCGCGGAGCGCGCCGCGGCCCGGCCGCGTTCTTCCTGACGCTGGTGATCGTGGGTGTGCCCGGGCTGCTGATCCTGCTCCAGCCGGACCTGGGCACGGCGATGGTGCTCGTGCCGACGACGCTGGCGATGCTGTACGCGGCGAACGTGGCGCCGCGCCTCTACTGGACCTCCGTGGCGGCGGGCGTGGCGGTGGCGGCGGCGGTGCTGGGTGCCGTCTATGCGGCCGAGCGCGTCGAGATGCCGCAGGAGCGACGCGAGACCTTGCTCCGCGCGACCGGCCTGCGGCGGCATCAGCTCAACCGGCTCCAGGTCTTCCTCTTCCCCGACAAGGACCTGCACGGGCGCGGCTACAACCGCAGGCAGTCGGAGATCGCCGTCGGCTCGGGCGGCACGTGGGGCAAGGGCTACCTCAAGGGCGAGCAGTATCTGCTCGGATATCTGCCGCCCTCGGTCTCCTCCAACGACTTTATTTTCGCGGTGCTGGCCGAGGAGGCCGGCTTCGCGGGTTCGCTGACGGTGCTGCTCCTGTTCCTCGGGCTGTTATGGCCGGGGCTGTGGGTGGCCTACCGTTGTCAGGACGATATGGGACGGCTGTTCTGTGTCGGTGTGGTCGCGCTGATCTTCAGTCACATGTTCATCAACATCGCGATGACGATCGGGATCATGCCGATAACGGGGCTGCCGCTGCCGTTTATCAGTTACGGACGGACCTTCATGCTCACCCTGATGGTGGCGCTGGGTCTGGTCCAAAGTGTGTCCATTCATGGACGTGAGGCGGAAACGAGGTTTTGAGCAAACGCATCAGGCGTGTCGGAGACGACAGCTCGATTAAGGAGGGACAAGCAATGTTGTTCGGATGGTTTAAGAAAAGTGTGCCGAAGCGCGAGATCGTGGTCAACGTCGAAAAGCTCGAGACGCGCGTGGCGGTGGTCGAGAACGGGAAGGTCGAGGAGTTCCAGGTGGAGCACCCCACCGAGGAGCGGCTGGTGGGCAGCATCTACAAGGGGCGCATCCAGAACCTGGAGCACGACCTGCAGGCGGCCTTCGTGGATATCGGGATGAAGAAGAACGCCTTCCTGCACTACTGGGACATGCTGCCGGACGATGACAGCCGTCTCGACGAGGATGACGAGAACGCGCGGCCCTCGCGGCGGCGGCGCGTCTCGAACGAGGAGATCACCAAGCGGTTCCCGCCGGGATCCGAGATCGTGGTGCAGGTGACCAAGGGGCCGATCGGCACCAAGGGCCCGCGCGTCACGGCCAACCTGAGCCTGCCGGGGCGCTATCTGGTGATGATGCCCGGCACGCGGCTGCGCGGCGTGTCGCGCAAGATCGGCGACGCCAAGGAGCGCCAGCGGCTGAAGAAGATCCTCGACCGTCTGCCGCTGCCCGACGACGCCGGGCTGATCGTCCGTACGGTCGGTTCGGGCGCGAGCAAGCGCGCCTTCGTGCGTGACCTGCGCAACCTGTGGGAGTCGTGGAAGGAGCTGCAGGACAACATCAAGAACCTGCGCGCCCCGTCCTGCGTCTACCAGGAGCCCGACCTTGTCGAGCGTGTCGTCCGCGACTGGCTGACCGAAGACATCGACCGCGTGACGATCGACGACGAGGACGCCTTCGCGCGCATCCGCGGCGTCGCGGGCAAGATCTCCCGGCGCGCCAAGAACGTGATCCACCGCTATGAGGGACAGCTCGCGATCTTCGACCACTACGGCGTGGAGCGGCAACTGGAGGAGGCCTTCCGCCGCAAGGTGAACCTCAAGTCGGGCGGGTATCTGGTGTTCGATGAGACGGAGGCGCTGATCGCCATCGACGTCAACACCGGCCGCCACTGCGGCAAAGGCTCGCAGGAGGAGGCGATCCTGGAGGTGAACCTCGAGGCCGTCGATGAGGTGGCCCGCCAGCTCAGGCTGCGCAATATCGGCGGGCTGGTGGTGCTCGACCTGATCGACATGAAGTCGCGCAAACACCAGAACGCGGTCTACAAGGCCATGAAGCTGGCGCTCAAGCGCGACCGCGCGCGCACGAACGTGCTGGCCATCTCCGAGCTGGGCCTGATGGAGATGACGCGCCAGCGCCAGGAGGAGAGCCTCCTTTCGCAGATGTACTCCGACTGCCCGTACTGCCGCGGCCACGGGCTGGTCAAGTCGCCGCTCGCGCTGAGCGTCGATATCCAGCGCCAGATCGCGGCGCTGATGCGTAAGGTCCGGCACGAGGGGCGCGCCGCCGACCTGCAGATCGTGGTCGCGCCGAGCGTGCTGGAGCGGCTGCGTACCGAGGACGAGGCTTTCCTGGTGGAGCTGCAGCGCCGCTACATCGGCCGGCTGAGCTTCAAGTCCGAGCTGCACCGCCATCCGGAGTCCTTCTGTATCATTGACGGACAGGCCGGAAAGGTTTTGTATTCCGTTGGCGAGGCAAAAACGGTATAAATGTTGTCACGGTGTGGATCGTCTGCGACCGGTTCGGCTAACGGCGGGTACCGACTTATGAAACTTATGACACGTGCTTGGAT
Organism: Verrucomicrobiota bacterium; assembly: GCA_022704145.1. Taxonomy (GTDB): domain Bacteria; phylum Verrucomicrobiota; class Kiritimatiellia; order RFP12; family UBA1067; genus JAKJGY01. The sequence goes on along the minus strand of JAKJGY010000060.1, from coordinate 4,711 downwards.
CACGATTCTGATGCTGGCTTCGGGGGCTCAGGCCCAGTTGGCCGGCGTTTTTCCGGCTATGGACAAGCTCGGGGCGTCCGGCCTGGAAAGCTCGGGCGACACCTTCGAGGTCGACCAGAAAACCGGCTGGGTGACCTTCTCGGGCAACGTGAAGGTGCGCGCAGGCGACCACTCCCTGCAGGCGGACCGCGTCCGCCTGCACCAGGAGAGCGGCGAGGTGCAGGCGCGCGGCAACGTCGTGATCCGGCAGACGGGCATGGGGGTCTGGTCGGGCGACTACATCGAGTACAACTACAAGACCGGCCGCGGGCTGACCGGCCGCGGCGAACTGCGGGTGGGCGAGTTCAGGACGGTGGCGCGCGAGGTCACGCGCCGCGAGGACGGCCGCTTCGACGCGCGCCACATGCGGGTGACCACCTGCACCAACGACCCCAGCCGGTGGCACTGGTGCGCGGCCGGGCACGGGCGGTTCAAGGACAACGACTATGTCGAGGTCTTCCACGTGGTGCCGTACCTGTTCGGCGTGCCGTTCGGCTACCTGCCGTACTGGTACCGCGACATCGACACCCACTACGGGTTCCGGCTGATCCCGGGCTACACCTCGAAGTGGGGCGCGTACGTGCTGGGCGGCTACGTGTACAACCTCTACGAGTCGCCGCGCGCCGCCGGGCCGTCGCTCGACGCCTCCACGCATGTGGACTACCGCTCGATGCGCGGCGTGGCCGTGGGCCAGAACCTGCGCTGGGACCTTGAGCGCCTGGGCCGCGGCAAGCTGGAGACCTACTATGCCTGGGACCAGAACCCGTCGGACGACCGGCAGGACCTGAACTGGGTCTCCGACGTGCCTGACGGCCGCTACCGCGTGCGCCTGCGCCATGAGGCCGACCTGACGCCGCGCGACCAGTTCCTGCTGCGCGGCACGATCACCAGCGACTCCGAGATGTCGCACGACTTCTTCGACCGCCAGAACCGCAGCGAGAGCGTGCCGATGAACTTCGCCTCGCTGGAGCACCGCGAGCACGCGTGGGCTTCGGGCGTGACGGTCAGCGGCCCGCTCAACGACTTCTACAGCGGCGTCTCGCGCCTGCCCGAAGGCTGGCTGAATATCATGCCGCAGCCGCTTTTCGGAACGGGGCTGAACTATGAGAGCCAGACGCGGGCGGGCTACCTCAACCGCGACGCCGCCCGTTATGAGAAGGCCATGCCGGCCTTCATGTATTATCCCGGCCCGTGGGCTGACTATAACGCCGTGCGCGTCGACACGGCCCACCGCGTGACCTACCCGATGAAGTGGGGCGACGTGCTGAGCGTGGTGCCCCGCGCCGGCTACCGCGGCTCCTACCTCTCCGACACGGAGCGCGGGAACGATGTCTTCGCCCATACGGCCGACCTCGGCGTTGAGCTGTCGATGCGCGGCACGGCCGACTTCGCCAACGGGTACCGTCATGTGGTCGAGCCCTATCTGGACTACAGCTACCAGCCGACCCACTACGACCTTGCCGAGAACGGGCGCCCCTACGCGTTTGACCGCTTCGACCGTTCGGTCGAGTGGCTCGACCAGTTCGGCATGGACGGCACCTGGCTGCCGTTCGACTGGCACGGCATACGCCCCGGCGTGCGCAACCTGCTGCAGACGCGCGACGAGAAGAACGTGATGCGCACCGTCTTCGAGTGGGACAACTACGTCGGCATCCAGTTCGACTCCGAGGGGGCGATCCGCGAGGAGGGCCTGCGCCTGCTGGGCACCAAGATGCTCTGGTCGCCCACGCGTAACCTGGACCTTAAGGCGCAGGCCGAATGGGACGAGCAGAACAACGCCGTGGCCCACGCCGACCTGAGCGCGTATTACCGGCTCAACGAGCACTTCCGCCTCGGCGGCGGCTACCTGGGCCGCGATCACGCCCTCTATGACTATGATGTCGCGCCGGTGGCCCACTGGAACCGCGTGAAGGAGAACCTGCTCTACGGCGGCTTCACGCATGATATCAACGACACGTGGTCGTGGAGCTTCTACACCCGGTACGACCTGCGCCGCAGTGACCTGGATGAGGTCGGCGGCTATATCCAGTACCGCCTCGACTGCCTCGTCTTCCAGCTCCGTACGGCTTATCTGGCGGACTACGAGCGCATCGACGGCACCGACCGCGGCGATGACTTCCGCGTGGCGTTGCTGATGTGGCTGCGGGCCGAGAACCGGGAGCCTGGCGACGACTGGATGACCTGGTAAGAGGTGCGGCGAGGGGCTCTTCTATGATTCGGACATACGCTTGCTTGTTGGCGCCTGCCTTCCTGCTGCTGGGGGGCGGGTGCGGCCACCAGTCCGGGCAGGGGGCCGTTCGCGAGGGGCTGGAAGCCTTTCGTGAGCACAACTTCGAGAAGGCCGCCGCGCAGTTCTCGCGGGCTGCGAAACGGATCACCGATTCGCCGGAGCTGTATTACAACCTGGGGCGCGCGTATCAGGAGCTTGGACAGATGGAGCCCGCCCGCGAGGCGCTGGAGGCGGCCTTGGAGCTGCGCCCCGGGTACGCGGACGCGCTGACCTCGCTCGGACAGGTGGCGTATCACCAGAACGACCTGCCCCTGGCTGCGCAGAGTCTGGAACGGGCGCTCGAGGGCACGGACTCCGCGACCGAGCGCGCGCGCATCCTGAACTCGCTCAGCCTGGTGCAGACCGGGCTTGAGCGACCGGATCTCGCGCGCCTCTGCCTCTTGCGCGCGCTGAAGGCCGACCGCCGGTACGCGCCCGCCCACTACAACCTCGCCACATGCTATCGCGACGTGTTTAATCTGCACGAGGAGGCGCTGGATCATTTCGAGATCTTCGTGCGCCTCGTCAGCGCCAAAGACCCGCATTACGAAAAGGCGTCGGTCAATATCAAGCGGCTCCGGCTCGTAATCGAGCGGGCCCGCACCGACGAGATGGAGCGCATCCGCCGCGACCCCGCAACCGCCGCGAGGCACCTGCAGGAAGGGGTCCGGCTCCAGATCGACAAGCAGTACCCGCGGGCGATCCGCGCCTACCGTGAGGCGCTGGCGGCCGACCCGCTGACCTTCAGTGCCGCTTTCGGGCTGGCGCTGTCGCACCGGGTGCTCGGGCAGCGCGCCGAGGCGGTCGAGGCGTTCAAGCGCGCGGCCGAGATCAGCCCCGGACATCAGGACAGCTACTATCAGGCGGCCGACCTCGCGCTGCAGTTGCGGCAGACCGCCGAGGCGGCGAAGATTCTGGATCGCGCGATCGCGCGCAGCCCCCTCAACCCCGCCAACGCCGAGCTGATGGCCCGGATCCGCTATGCGGAGACCCGCCTGCCGGAGGCGCGCGCCTACGGCGAGTATTATCTCTCTCTGCTGCCGGAGGGGGATAAGAACCGCGCCCCCTATGAGGCCTGGGTCAAGTCGCTGCCTGTCCGGTAACGGCCGCCCCGGCACACCGCCTATGATAGCCGCACTCAAAGAGATGGGATGGGTCGACCTGCTGGCGACCGGCCTCTTGCTGTTCCTGGTCGTGCGCGGGTTCGTGATCGGCTGCTCGGGCGAGTTCGGCCGTCTGGCGGCCGTGCTGACGGCGTCGTCGCTGGGCTATTTCGGTTTTGTCCCGCTGTCGCGCGTGGTGCTCGAGGCCCATCTGTTCGACAGTAACCCGTATGCCGGCAAACTGGTGGTGTTCATCATCCTGTTCGTCGTCTGCATGACCGTGTGGCTGCTGCTTTCACGGCTGCTGTCGGACGCCATCCGGCTGGTGGTGCCGCAGCCCTTCGACGCCATCCTCGGCGGGATCGTCGGCGGGGCGAAGGCGTTCGTGCTGGTTGCGCTCTTCTGTGCGTTCGGCATGCTCAACCCGGTCGAGTCCGAGCGGGCGAGCCTGCGTGAAGGATCGTTCACGGTGCGCCATTTGAACCCCATTCTGAAACGTATCACCGAGCCTTTGCCCTCACAGGGGCCATGACCAAGCACGACCAGCCTAGCGCAGAAGACGACGCGACCCTCATGCGCAGGGTCTGTGCGGAGGACCGGGAGGCCTTCGCGACGCTCGTCCGACGGCACCAGAAAATGCTGTTGAACTTTTTCGCGCGTTCCGGCGTTCAATACGATTACGAGGATCTGGTCCAACAGACGTTCCTGAGGCTCTACCGCTACCGTGACCGTTATGTGGCCACGGCCAAGTTCACCACCTTCCTCTTCCTGCTGGCGCGGCAGGTCTGGATCGACGAGCTGAGGCGGCGTAAGCGGCAGGAGCGCCTGGTGCAGTCCCTCACCGCCGAACCGCCGCCGGAGGACGGGCCGCTATCGCCCGGCGTGGGGCACCCGGCCGATGGGGGGCTGGATCTGGCCGGGGCGCTGGCGCGGCTGCCGGAGGGGCTGCGGCAGGTGGTCGAGCTAGGGGTCTATCAGGACTTGCCCTACGCTGAGGTCGCCCGGATCCTCGGGGTGCCGGTGGGGACGGTCAAATCGCGTATGTTCAACGCGCTGGCCAAGTTGCGCGACTATCTGGAGACAACATGAACTTCGAAAGCCATATGGACGAGCTTGGCCCCGCAGACGCGGCGGCCTTCCGGGCGGTGGCGCGGCGCCTTCGCGCAGCCCCGCAACGCGAGCCCTCGGCGTCGCTGACCGCGCGGATCATGGCCGCTGCGGACGCCGAGCGCGCCCTGCGGCGGCGCCGCTGGTGGCGCGGCGCGCCAGGTTTGGGCGTGGCGGCCGCGGCGGCCTGCGC